>JBOGGN010000001.1:0-4243 GCA_050744165.1 Acidimicrobiales bacterium
ATTCCTGACCGCGTTTGATGTTCTAGGTCGCGGAAAACGAGCCAAGACTGCACCGGTCCCGGCCAAGATCTCCGATCGCGGCCAAGTTCGCCGATCGCGGCCACGTATTCGGAGCTTCTTGCGATCCGCGGATCGGGACAGGTGGGTTGAGTTGAGGTGATACTCAGGAGACACGTCGCCCGGGGGAAGGCGGCCTTGTCGACATCTACGGCGGAGTCCGACGAACTTGGTCGCCTCGACGACGCCATTGTTTCGCTCCGCTCCGACGGCTGATGCTGTCCTCAAGGGCCAACTCGGATCCGGTCAGGAAATCGGATCAGTCGACAGGTCAATCCGCCCCTGGCTTTGTCAGCGTAGACGGGCCCGAAGCGGCGGTCGTGCCGCTGCGGCCAGCGTCGAATCACAGATATACAGCCTGAGGCTAGTGAGTCGCTGGGCCGGCACGTCCCGCCATGGCGATGTTCCCTGGCGGGGCCTCCGGGATGGGGGGCGCTTTGCGAGGGCCGTTCGACCTGTTCCCTGCCAGGATATCGAGGTGCCCGATTGACTGACCCCTGGCCGATCTGCCCGCGTCACGGCGACCATCCGCTTCAGGTTCAGTTCATCGCCGCTCGAGCTGCCTGGGTGTGCCTTCGTGACCCGAGGATCGCAATTCCCCATCGGGACCCTGACGGCCTGAGGGGCCCAACGTGGTCCGCCTTCGACCGTCGACAACTGCCTTCGCCCTTCCTCTGCCGTCGCCAGATATTGGTTGTCCAGCCGGTCTTTGGGCGAAATAATCGTGCTGACATGAGCGACGGTGCCATGCCCGGGAGCCCGGATCTGGGTGACCAGTTCCCGGTCGAGTACGACAAGGTCGGGGAGCGGTATCAGGCTGGCCGTGACTTGCCCGACTCGGTCCTTGATGCCTGGCGGGCGGCGATCTGGCCGTTCCTGCCGTCTGCTCGGCCCTTGACGGTGCTGAACCTCGGGGCCGGGACGGGAATCTTCACGCGAGCATGGCCACGGTGGTGTGCCTGTCGAGTCGTGACCATCGAGCCTTCACACGGGATGCGGGCGGCAGCCATCGTGGCTGGCATCCCAAAGGAGGCGGTCCTCGTCGCGGGGGTGGGAGAAGCCCTGGCCCTTCGAGACAACGCTGTCGATGTTGCGTGGCTCTTCACGGTCTTCCACCATCTGCGGGACCCGCGCCGGTGTGCCAAGGAGCTGCGGCGGGTCGTTGCGTCGAACGGGACTGTGATGATCGGCGGCCTGTTCGCGGACCGCGGCGAGATTGGGTGGCTGCCGTTCTTCCCCGGGGCCGAGACGGTTCGGTCGAGGTTCCCTTCAGCATCGGCAACTATTGGCCTTTTCGCCGAGACCGGTTTTGAGCTATCGACGGCCCTTGAGGTTGAGAGCCGAATTCACCCGCTTGCCGGCGACGCTGCCGACTGGGCTCGAAAGATGCGCCAAGCCGACAGCCTCCTCAACTCCTTTGATGACACCGAATTCGAGCTCGGCGTCGCCGCCCTTGAGGCCGCTCCGAGCGAGCCGATCGTCAATCGCCTAACGATGCTCGCGTTCACGACACATTGACGACGGCGACCACGAGGTCATCCGGGACCTGGGATGCCCAGATCTCGAAGGCCTCGAGCCTTGGCAGCCGGTAGAACAGGTGCTTCCAATGCCCGCAGTGCCAGCCGGACGTCCCAACCAACAGAGGCGTCGACCCGGTGGCGCTGCTCAGGTGGCGAGCGCCGGTCCGAGCTCGCGCCGCCACCACTCGATGAAATCGGCCTGGTGATCGCCGCCGATCTGGCACAGGGCGACATGGGAGAAGCCGGCCTCGTCAAACTTGGCGAGCGCGTCGATGACCGCGTCGACAGAAGGGCCACACGGGATGGCGTCGGCGATGTCCTCGGCTCGTACCGGCGCCGAGGCCGCTTGGAAGGCGGCGGTGCCGGGAAGCTCGGAGTTCACCTTCCACCCGGCGCCGAACCACCCGAAAAGCTCCAGCGCCCGCTTGATCGCGGCGTCGCGGTCGCGGTCGTAGCACACGGGTAGCTGACCAATGCGAGGCTTCCCTCGCCCACCCGCTTCGTCGAAGGCTCGGACAATCTCCGCCGACGGCTCGACCGCGATCAGGCAATCGGCATGACGGCCCGCCAGCCGGCACGACCGTTCCCCGGAGGCCGCAATCCCGAGCTGCGGCGGCTCGTCGGGCAGGTCCCACAGCTTGGCGCTGTCTACCTGGAAATGCCGGCCATCGAAGTCCACGTAACCACCCGCCCACAGCTTGCGGATGATCTCGACGGCTTCGAGCAACATCTGGTGGCGGACGTTGACCGGCGGCCACCCGCCTCCGGTCACGTGCTCGTTCAGGTTCTCGCCCGCGCCCAGGCCGAGGGTGAATCGGCCGCCGGACAAGATGGCCACGGTCGCCGCCTTCTGGGCCACGACCGCCGGGTGGTAACGCTTGATGGGGCACGTCACGTAGGTCATCAACTCGATCCGCTTGGTGACGTGGGCGGCCGCGCCGAGAACCGACCAGGCGTAGGGCGAATGGCCCATGGCGTCGACCCACGGGAAATAGTGATCCGAGATGACGGCGAACTCGAACCCGGCGTCCTCGGCCAACTGGACATCGCGAACCAACTCCTTCGGTCCGGACTGTTCGCACATCATCGTGTATCCGATCACCGCCATATCCCCTTTGTACCCGGGAGCGACGGCCACGAAGCGACGGCGGTCGCGGAGTTCGTCGGTCGCTGGTCCCGGGTAAGTAGGAGCCATGCTTGAGCCTGCTGGGGAGGTGGCGGACGTCTACGGCCGTCGTGTGGTGTCGCTCATGGAGTCCAAGGTCGAGGACCGGGAGACGCCCGTCCTGGCGGCCCTGCTCCTCGACCTCGACGGGACGCTCGTCGACAGTGTCTTGCTGCACGCAGTGGCTTGGTGGCGGGCGTTTGATGAGGCGGGGATCCAGGTCTCGACGGCGACCATCCAGCCGCTCATTGGCATGGGCGGCCCCGAGCTTCTCCAGCGGGTGATCGGGCACGACGATCCGGGGTTGCGAAAGGCACACGGTCGGTTTTTCGAGCCGATGCGTTCGTGGGTGCGGCCTCTGCCGGGCGCCGCCGAGTTGCTGGCCCGAGCCGGGCAGGAGGGAATCCGGCGCTACGTCGTCACCTCGTCCAACCCGGCCGACGCCGAGGCACTCATCGCGCTCTTGCCCGACGACGCCATCGACGGGGTCGTCCACGGCGACGAGGTGGCCAGCACCAAGCCGGCACCCGATCTGTACCAGCTGGCGCTGGCGCGGTGGAACCTTGAGCCTGACACGACCGTCGCTGTGGGCGACTCTGAATGGGACGTTCGTGCGGGTGGCCGGGCCGGGGTCCGCTCGCTTGGGCTGCTCACCGGGGGGACGCCGGCGCAGACCCTGTTCGAGGCGGGCGCGGTCGCAGTGTTCCCGTCGTGCCGGGAGCTCGTGCGTGCCTGGGCCGGCCGACACCGCTGACGCCAGCGGCGGCCTGCGCCGCCCTCCACGCTGGGCCGCCTTGAAACCCACAGCGTCCAACGAGGTCCAGCCGGGCCGCGCGAAGCAGCGAGACCAGCACATGAGCAAACATTGCCGCTGCGCCTAACTCGGATGACTTCGAGTCGGCGGTCGACATTGTGCAGGCGGCCTCGATGGCGTACCGATTCAGTCCCCTCAAGTTCGGCCCGGGAGCCCCCAGGCGCGGGCTCAGCGACGCTTGGGCTTAGCGCGGGCGGGAGAAGGCGTGGGAGTGGGGGAGGAAGAGGGCGAGGAGGCGCCGCTTGGGACGGCAAGGAGCACCGGGCCCCGTTGCGGAGGAGTGTCCGGCGACACCGGGAGCTTGCCGCGGGTGTAGGGGACCAGGGTCACGCCGAGTCGGGTCTCGAGCAGGTCCACCAGGTCGACCAAGTCGTTTTGCACCTTGGACAAGCGCTCCCGGCCTTCGAGGTTGTCGCCCGATGTGGCGTCGGTAAGCGCCTTCAACGTGATCTCGATGGCGCGGCTGGCGGAGAGAGGAGGCGATGCCAGCGCCGTGCGGAGGTCGAACAAGGAGATGGTCTCATCCGAGGGCCCCGTCTCGGACGCAACCTGCTTGATCACCATCTCACCGAGCGCCCGTTGCTCGGTCCGGAAGAAGCAGAATGGCCCCTCCGGAAAGCTCTGAGCCGTGGCGAAATCATCCCGGATGGCGGCCGTCAACCGGATGACGTCGGCGTCCTCGCTGTA
>JBOGGN010000002.1:0-5960 GCA_050744165.1 Acidimicrobiales bacterium
GGTTGAGGACGTCGTAGAAGAACCCGTCCTCCTCGTTCCATAACCCCTGGGATTCCATGGCCGCCGCGATATAGGTGAAATGTTCGAAGAACTTGGTGGCCACGTCCTCGTACACGTCGTCGTGGAGCGCCAGTTTGAGGGCAATGGTCAGCAGGTTGAGGCAGTACATGGCCATCCACGCGGTGCCGTCGGACTGCTCCAGGCGCCCAGCGACGGGAAGCGGCTTGTTGCGGTCGAACAGGCCGATGTTGTCTAGGCCGAGGAACCCGCCCTCGAAGATGTTCAGCCCCGAGGCGTCGGTGCGGTTGACCCACCAGGTGAAGTTGAGCGACAGCTTGTGGAACATGCGCTCCAGGAAGTCGTAGTCGCCGGTGGCGTCCTCGCCCCGCATGGCCCGGGCCGCTTGGTCGATTTCGAAGACCCGCAGCGCCGCCCAGGCGTGCACCGGCGGGTTGACGCTTTCGAAGGACCACTCGTAGGCCGGCAGCTGGCCGTTGGGGTGCATATACCACTCCCGGTGCAGCAGGATGAGCTGCGACTTGGCGAATTCGGCGTCGACGTGCGCCAGCGCCACGCAGTGGAATGCCAGGTCCCAGGCGGCATACCACGGGTACTCCCAGATATCGGGCATCGCTATGACGTCGTGATTGTTGAGATGGCGCCAACCGCTGTTGCGGCCGGTACGTCGTTGCGGGGGCGGCGGCGGCTGCCCCGGGTCGCCGGCCAGCCAGCGCTCCACGTCGTAGTGGAAAAATTGCTTGCACCAGATCATGCCGGCGAAGGCCTGGCGCATCACCGCCCGTTCGTCGTCGGTGGCGCCGGCGGGCGCCAGGGCGTCGTAAAACTCGTCGGCCTCGCTCCGCCGGGCGGCCAGCACCTGGTCGAACCCGCCGTCGAGCCCGTCGGCGGCAACCGCCGAGGCGTCCCCCACCCGGCAAAAGCGCAGCCGCAGCTCGGCCGTTTCCCCGGCGGGGATGCTCAGGTGGTACCAGACGGCGGCCTTGGTGCCGATTTCCGCCGGGTTGACGGTGGCGGCCCCCGTAAGGACTCGGTTAGCGATGCCATCTTTGGGAAAAGGGGGGCTGGTCCCCGTCGGCCACAACGCGGCCCCATTCGTCTCGTTCTCGCAGAAGAGGGCCGTGACCGGGGTTGAGGAGGGGAGCCGGGCACGGAGCACCCTTTTTCCCAGATGGTGTTGATCGGCGACCAGCGTGAGTTCCCCGAGGCCGGCGGGACCGGCAAATATCGAGGGCTTTTCGGTGTCGACCCCCCAGGACCACAGGTTGCGGAACCACATCGTCGGCAGGACGTCGATGGCCGCCTCGTCGGGCCCCGCGTTGGTGACCGTGATGCGCCACAGCAAGTCGTGGGGGTCGGCTTTGGCCCACTCGACGTCGACCACGAAGTAGCGGTCGCCGGCGAAGATCCCGGTGTCGACGAGTTCGTATTCGGGGTCGAGGCGGCTGCGGCGGCGGCTCTCGGCGAGCAAGTCCTCGTAGGGGTAGCGGCGCTGGGGGTAGTGGTAGCGGTACTTCAGGTACGAGGCGGTGGGGGTGGCGTCGAGGTGCCACCAGTATTCCTTCACGTCCTCGCCGTGGTTGCCCTGGTCGCCGGTGAGGCCGTACATCCGCTCCTTCAGGATCGGGTCCTGGCCGTTCCACAGCGCCACCGCCAGGCACAGCAGTTGGCTTTCGTCGCACATGCCGGCGATGCCGTCTTCGCTCCAGCGGAAGGCCCGGCGGTGGGCGTGCTCGAAGGGGAAGTACTCCCAGGCGGTGCCGTCGGCGCTGTAGTCCTCCCGCACCGTCCCCCAGGCGCGCTCCGACAGGTACGGGCCCCAGTGGCGCCACGGCTGGCCTTTGGCCGGGTCGTGGTCGTCGGCTTCGGCCAGGCGGGACCGCTCGGCGCCTCGGGCCCGGGTGGCTGTGGCCGGGGGGTCGTCCGACTCGGCGCCGAGCGTGGGTGGGGGAGTGGTGGCCATAGCGGTGATCGTTAGTCCGTGGCGGGCCGGGGCGCAACGTGCACCTCGCCAACGGCCCCGCCCGGCTCGCCTTGCCTGGGCGGGACCGTCCTTGACAAATCGGCGCCCGCAATGGATCCTGAGCGTGAGCGGGACCTTGCGCTCGACCTCTGTTCGCCGCTCCCCAGCTGCGGCGCTCGTGGAGGCGGAGGGGAGAAGATCCTCGGGGTCGTGACGTTCGGCCAGCCGCCTGAGGCGGAGTCGCTGGGGGGCATCCGTCGCGGGCAAGGAGGAGCCGGACGATGACTGAGCGCAAGGATTTCAAACGCGTTGTGCGGGCCCGGGCGCGCCACACGGGGGAGAGTTATTCGCCGGCCCTTCGCCATGTTCGCAACGCCGGTCAAAGCGCCGGCTCGCACGAGGAGGACCGACGCATCTCGATTACCCGCACCATTCCAGACATTCGATCCACCAAGATCGAAGCCACAACCGTTTTCTATACCGAGGTGCTCGGCTTCGATCGTCGGGCCGACGGCGGCGGGGTCGTGGCGTTCGTGTCGCCGGCCCGCCCCGACGTCGAGGTGACGCTCAACCGGGACGGCTTCACGCTGCCGCCGGGGTTCACGGTGGAGGTCGACTCCGTCGAGGCCGTCGCCGCGCTGTACGAGCGCCGGCTGGCCGCGGGGGTTCGGACCATTGAGGAGCAGCGGGCGGATGGCTCGCAATTCACGGTCCTCGACCCCTCGGGGCGGCGGGTGACCGTCGCCGGTCCTGCCAGGTATCCCGCGTCTGCCGGAGTTGCATGGCCCGCCGGGTCAGACGAGGCCGTCGCTGCGGGGGCTGGGGCCCGGGCCCCTGGCGGCGGGGCTGGGGGCGAGATATAACAAGCCGCCCAAGGCCGCTCCATCGTTCTCCACGCGCCCGCTGACTTTCACGAGTTGGGTATCCGGTGTTTCCTCCTGCTCGACCCGAACGGAATCGGTGTCAACGTGGCTGCCCTCCTCGAGTCGAGCGGCTGAAGAATCGAAACGGGGTGACACCCTGGCCGACCAGGGGGACAGCGATGCGGCGGATACCTGTGGTGGTGGGGTCGAGGTTGGACGGTGGTCAGGCTGGACGAGCCTGGTCCAGGTTGGACGCCGGTCAAGGCTGGCGGCTGGACGGTCACAGACCTGGGTACATCCGTGCCTCTTGGTGCCACTTACGCCCGGAATCCGCACTGTTTGGTCACCAGGTGTCACAAATGTCACCAAGACTGTGCCCGGTGCCGCCCGGCCTGAGCGATGGACTTGTTACGGGCTGCACAAGTACCTGCGCCTGGCGTTGAACGGCAACCCGAGCATCATCGCCGTCCTGTTCGTACCCAAGGAATACCGCGTCATTGACCAGAGTGTGGCCGACGAGCTGCGCGCCCAAATCCCAACATACACGTCCTGAAATCGTGCCTTCCAAGGTGCCCCTCTAGCCAGGCCGTTGCCAACGACCTCGGGTTTACACCGGCGTCGGTGATCGCTGCCGCCAAGCAGGTAAAGACCATGGCTCAGCTACAAGCCCCTTCGCCAGCAGTCCAGCACTACCTGACCACGGCTGTCAGCGTGACGACCACGACCACCAAGCCTGCAACGCGCCCACGGGCGTAACGCCGGTGCACAGGTCGGCGCGTTTGGTTATGGCTGCTACCAAGTGAACAGCACCCGGAACTACCACAACTGGCTCGGTTGGACCCTGTACTCCACCACAACCAATGTCGAAAACTGGTAGATCAGCGGGTCAGATTTACAGTACGCCGTGGGCGTACTACAACCCCGGCGCTAACTGGTGATGGGCGGACTGCGGCGTGTCCGGTCGGTTCGGGAACTGGTGGTCGCAGGGCTGGGAGTGGGGCGGCGGTGCCAAGTTTAACTTCCAGTACGGGCAATGCGTCAGCCCGGTGGGCATCAAGATCCCGAACGATGTGTACGTCCACGGGACCGGGTACTACTATACGTACGCCGGCTAGGGAGGACCCGACGATGCCCACCACCGCAGTGCCCGTGCCCGTGCCCCCCAATCCCATTCAGCACACAGGTGTCGGCTTCATCTTCATCGGCACCGCTGTGACGTTGCTGGTGGCCTTCGCGGTCCTGGTGCTGGTCATGTGGGGTCTGGCGCGACTTCGGGGACGCCAACTCCACCCTCGTCTGCGGTCCTGGTGGGTGCTGGGGGCAGTGGTGTTGCTCATCGGTGTCGCCAGTTTCATGGTGACACCGGTCAGTAGCAGCTCGTCCAGCAGGGTCCACCTAATCCCGACGCCGAGTACGCGCGGCTAGGGGCGGCTTCAGCAGGACCCCGCGAAGACAGTGGTCCCGTCAGGCGCTGGGGTTGAACCTGACGGGGCCACTTGTCGCGTCAAGGTGCCAATGCACGTCTCCACCATGGCGAGCGTGTGGGTTCTGCTCGCAGATTTGGGCTCCGATCCTTTGGATCAGTGGTGCCAATTCAGCGTCGACGCCTGCCCACAGCGACGCCCCCGGCGCGGACCCTGCAAGGCTCGTCGGTTGCGCCGCGACGTAAACCATGCGGCAATGGACGCTCGGATGGGTCGAGTAGAGACTGGTGGCCGACAATTGGTTGATCCGGCGGAGACGCATCCGCTGGCGACGTGGGAAGTCGGCGACGAACCTCTTCTCCTCGCTCCGCAAGTCGGCTTCGGGTTGATAAAGGCACATGCGCACCGATCGACTGAGGCAATCACTGGCGATCAGCGTCGTGTCCAGGCCTCGGATAACGGCCTCCGTCCCGGCCAGGCCGGCAGCGATGTCGTCGGCACGATATTCCCCCATCCGGCTGCGGCCGCTGGAGAGCCGGAGTTGTGAAGCGAGCAGACCCCTCGCCACCCACCGAAGCGGATAGCGCACGACAGTCCGGAAAACGATCTGAATCGAGCTATGGAGCCTGGACCTCGGCGTCAGGATGTCGATCCAGGTCCGAAGTGCTTGTATCGAGGTGGCCAAGAAGAACCCGCGGCGGACATCACCGTTGACTTGATGGCCCAGTTCATGGCCCAGAAGACCCGTCCGCTCGTTCCAATCCATACAGTTCCACAGGGGCACTCCTAGGTACAGGACTCGTGTGCGACGAACTCCGACGCGGCTGGTGCCGGCATTGATGTCCCGAGTGAGTGCCACTCGGTCAAAAGCTGGGCCGCCCACGTCGTGGCCCAGCCGATCGAGCAACTCAAACGTTCGAGGGTGAGACTCGCGTGTCAGCACGACGGCCTTTTTCGGGATTCGACCAAGCCGAGGCCGGACGGCATAGGCCAATGCCAGGCAAAGGAGGCCGAGCACCCCGATCACCGGCACTCGAGTCGCCTCGACGAACAGCCACGCCGCGGCCGCAATGAGCAAGACCGTCACGAGGTGGACGAGGGCCGCGATCCAAACGGCCAGCTGCGCTCTGAAATCGCGCCCGATCGGGTTGCCCCGCTCCCTCAACGCTCTCTCCAGAACCGCGTCCTCGTGCTGGATCTCGGCCGCCAGCCGCCGTTCCTGGCGCATACGCTTGCTCGCCGGCCCCGACGAAGGCACCAGGTTCCAGAGGCATTGGTCGCACCACGGCCCGTATTCCGGGTTGACCTCCTCGATGGCGGCGTGACACGCCGGACAGGAGCGCCCCGGCGCTACGGGCTCTTCAGCGGCCGCCTCTGTTCGATCCCGGAGTTCCGGATCGCTCACACCGGGCACGATAGTTCGTCGTCGCTCCCGAAACGGTCGTTGGCCCTGCCCAGACGATCGGACCCGAACCGAAAAAAGGTCGGCCAGCCGCCGGTTAAGGTCGACCAATAGCCTAAAAGCCCTGGCAGGACCTTGGCCGGAAACGAGGTCAGGGCTATTGACGTTCGGTCGAATCGACCAAAGCGGATAACCATCGTGAGTCGCCTAGAAATACACATGGGGACCTGACGAGGACGGGAGTGCACCTTCAGGACCATTAAGCTACGATCAGGGCGACCGTGTTGCCC
>JBOGGN010000003.1:0-3656 GCA_050744165.1 Acidimicrobiales bacterium
CCCGAGAGGGCCCTGCTCATCGAGATGGTGCGCCATGCCGGTGGAGATACAAGGCTCGGTGCCGACCCGTGGCCGACGGACTATTGGCTGGGCCGGCCATGGGCAGTCGTCGCCGGGTGGCGTGTCGACGATATTGCCGCAGCAGTACAACGGGTCCTTCGTATTTGTGAGGACCGGAGTCCCAGCTGGGTCCAACGAAATCTGGGCGACCAGTTGGTACGCCGCAGGCTCGACTTCGCTGAACCTCTCGACGACCGAATCTCGTCCCTGGCGGAGACAGACGACATGGCCTCTGACGCTGCCCGAGCAATTAACCGTGCGATCCTGCTACATCAGCAGGGAGCGGATCCCCTGACCTCGATGCTCGACGCTGCCGCCTCCGTATTCGGAACAGCAGGGTCAGCGGCCTTGGGGCGGTCCCGAGATGATCTTGATCGGTTGGTGCGGTGGTTGCGCGGACAGCGCGTATCCGATTCCACGGAGCGGTATGCCAACAAACGCAAGCGACACCCTATGAATTCCATGCCGGGATGGCAGCCCTCCGGCCATCCATCCGGGTAGAAGGGGCCGTGGCGATCTCGGCTACGCCAAGCCACGCTCGAGATCGTCGTGTCAAGCGGCCCTTGTGTGCGGCAGCCTGTATCGCCGAGGTGTGGATCGTCGAGCTGGGCCAGGTCAGCCTGTAGTTCTGTCATGTACTGATGGTCTTGCACCCCTGACGACGGCCGGCTGACGACGAGCGTGGCGGCTACCGGGCGAGATCGACGATGTCCCTGTCAATCAACTCCACCCGTCGGGTCAAGCGCCAGCGCGCCGGTCTCGGCCATTCGACAGTACTCGTCGAGCGTGGCACGGCGGCCAGCGGTTTGGTGTCGCCATGCATTAGGTGCTACGCCGTCGGCCTGTCATCAGGCTGCGCTGCTAGTGCCAGGTCAACAACGTCAACGACCCTCCTTGAGTTTCATGCTCGGTGACGGCCATCCGGCCATCCGTACGGATAGAACTCGGAGTTCTGGTCTCACCACCCTGATAGAAGGTCCCTGTCCGTCATTGGGGCTGTGAACCGATAGGAGGAGGCTCGCCATGGCCATCAGGTACGAGGAACTTGCAGCAGCAGTCGACGGTCAGGCCGTCGGCGTGCGGGCCCGCATCGAGCTCGAGCCACTGGGAGGACCCGGCGACAAGGTGTTCCCCCCTACCTATGGCGTCCCAGACTCTGCCGAGACGAAGTACGCCTTGGAAAAGCGCATCGATCCAACAACCACCCAGCCCGTCCACTCCGTCGTGCTCGATTCGGTCGCCTCTCAAGCCAACCGGTTCGAGCTGGCCTTGCTCGAAGCCGTCCAGCGGGGGGAGGTGTCGATTCCGGTCACGAGTGTCGACTTCTCTCCGTTTCCCGACCTCGGCCTCGACCGCCTTAGCGACCTCGAGGCCCCGCATCGGATCTTCGACGCCCTCCTACGCGACAGCTACGACGGTGAGGTCCTCTTCCGGCTCAGCCCGATCGGCCAGACCATCACCGAGGCCACTTCTCGCAACGCCGCCGCCGTCTTTTGCCATGCGCCGGCGACGCTTGTCTTCGGAGGTTGGGACTCGACCGGGCCCAAGGGGGGTCGGGGCGCGAAGTACGAACGGGCATTGACCTCCGAGATCGTGGCGAAGTCGGTCCTGGTGGGATCGAAGACGTCGTCACGAATCGACCCCGCCGCCATCGAGAAGGCCGCAGTGGTCTACAAGGCGGCCGACGGTGACGAGTTGGCCTGGACGTTGGATCCCGAGTCGGCGGCGCATGAGAAGGGAAAGCCCGTCCTGGCCGGCTCGAGGGACAGCAAAGGCAGCCCGTCTGGAGTCAACCACGGCAACATCGCTCCGAGCATCGACGTCCGGAGCGGCGGTGTCACGGCGCAGGCGATCGTTGCGACCACCGTCCTTTCGTTTATCCAACTCCGACGCCTGCGCTTCTCCACCGGAGGCGCCGCCCACCCCTCGGCCGATGGCGCGGCCCGTACCGCGTTGGCCGCCCTCGGGCTGGCCGCTGCCGTGCTCGGCTTCGATGGCGGCTTCGATCTCCGGTCGCGCTGCGTGCTGGTGGCGACCGGGCCTGTCGAGTTCGAACTGATCGACCGGCACAACGGCGCTCGGCGCTTTTCGCTGAGTCCGGAGGAGGCAAGCGCCTTGCTGCGCGAGGCGGCACAGGTCGCGGCTGACGCCGGCTTGCCGTGGCGGACGGAGGAGCTGCTTCTGCGCCCGAGCGACCGTCTTGTCGACCTCATCCGACGGAGCCGGGCGCACGCCGCGGCGGCGGGGGACAGCGGGGAGTAGCCCATGTTGACTGTCGAGATTGACTTTCTGGCCAGCCGGTTCGGCGCAACCGCCTTCGACGACCGCAGCTCGGCGGAATGGCCGCCGCACCCCGCTCGGCTGTTCTCGGCGATGGTCGCGGCATGGGCGGACAGCTCCGCGCCCGACGGCGATGAAGAGGCCGCTCTACGGTGGTTTGAGGCACTCGAGCCACCGTCAATCCGCTGCGCCGGAGAATCCGAGATCTCCCGCCGCTCGATCGTGACGCACTACGTGCCGGTCAACGACTGCCGGGTGACTACACGGGACGTCAGCGGGCTGTACGACCAGCTTCGACGGGCCCAGTCGGACGTCGAGAGCGCCACCGACGACCGGGCGGTGGCCCGAGCCTCGAAGGCGTTGGCGCGAACGGCCGTCAACGTGCGTCGGGACTCTCGAGTGGTGGGCGCGGCGGGCGGTGATGTCTCGCCCACCGTGCGAGATGGTGCTCTGGCGGTCCTTCCTGATCTGCGTGGCCGGCAGGGGAGGACGTTCCCGGTCATCCGGCTGAGCGAAGCGGTGAGTGCGGTGCGTTTCAGATGGGCGTCGGCCGAGCCGGGCAGGGCCGTGGCTGACGCCCTTGACCGAGTGTTGGGCCGAGTTGGTCGCCTGGGGCACAGTTCGACGCCGGTCAGTTGCCGGCTCAGCACTGGAGGCTCCGATGAGGGTGGTGACACATTGGTTACCTGGCAGGTGATGGGGGAGGGCGATACGTCAGGTGAGGGCGATCCTCCTGTCATGGTCCGCGTGCCGGCGCCGGGGTTGTTCGATCGGCTGGCGGTCCAGTTTGCCGAAGACGGTGGTTCGCGGCCTCGTGTCGCCCCGGCCCGGTTCGTGCCCTACCGGCCCTCCAGCCGCGCAACAGTCACGCCGGCCACATCGTTGCTGGCCGGATCGTGGAGGGTCCTTGCGATCCGTCGGGGTGGCAGGGTTCGCCTGACCCGGACCTTGGACCTTTCGCGGGCCGTGCGGGGAGCGCTGCTTTCCGGCTGCGATGATGCGCCACCGTACGTGCTTCATGGTCACACCCCCGGAGCCCCGGGCACCCGGACGGCGCCGGGCCTGCAGCCCCACCTCTCGATCCTTCCGTTGGCCAACGTGGGTTCTCGGTTCGGCGACGGAGTGGTCCATGGTGTCGCCCTGGTCCTGCCTCGTAGGGCCAGCAGCGAGGACCGTGATGCCGTCGACAAGGCAGTGCGACGCTGGCGGACCCGGGGCCAGGACGGCGTCATGCCGCTTCGGATGCACAATCTCGCCGTCGAGCTGGAGGACCGGGGATTCGACTCGACGGCGCAGGGCGATCCGGTCCAGACGAC
>JBOGGN010000004.1:0-6034 GCA_050744165.1 Acidimicrobiales bacterium
GGGGTCAAAACCGCCGAGGGCGTCCCACGCCTGGCGCCGGATGAGGAAGCACGCGCCCTACACCCAGTCAACCGCTCGCCGCTCGCCGTGATCCCAGTCGAGCAGCCGGTAGCGGCGGGAAAACGGGTTGGCGGGCCAGACCAGCCCCAACACGCCGTGGCCAGCAGCGTCGGCCAGCGACGGGAAGGAGCGAGCGGAGGGGTAGATGCTTCCGTCGAGGTTGCGCAACTGAGGCCCAACGACCGCCGCCGTCGGGTCGTCGGCCAACGCGTCGCCGAGGGCGGCCACGGTGCCCGGCGCCACCACCAGATCCGGGTTGCAAATCAACAAGTGGCCCTCGCCTAGGTCCCGGGCGCCGCGGTTGGCCGCCTGCCCGTAGCCAAGGTTCCGCCCTGCGGCCACCCAGGTGACGGGCAGGCCGGCGTCGGCCAGCGCCGTCTCGGCCGCCTCGTCCCGGGAGCCGCGGCTGTGACCGTTGTCGACGACCACCACCTCTGAAACGCCGTCCTCGAGCAGGCTGGCCACGCACGCGGGTAGGACCGAGGCGGCCTGGAAGTTGACCACGATCGCCCGCACCGCCGTCACCCGGCCCCACCGGGCCCCGCGCCGGGCCGGAAGCGGAGGCGGATTAGGGTCGCCGCCGCCACCAGGCCGTCTTTCCAGGTGAACTTCCGGCCGTCGGCACCCTCCCGCCGGGCGTAGGTGACCGGAACCTCATGGATGCGGTAGTGGTGGCGAAGCAGCTTGGCGGTGATTTCCGGCTCGAAGTCGAAGCGGTTGGAGGTCAGGTTCAAGGAGTCAAGGACCTTGCGGTCGAAAAGCTTGTAGCCCGTCTCGATGTCGGTGAGGGTGGTGTTGAACAGGACCGCCGCCAGGACCGACAGCGACCGGTCCCCCGCCCAGCGCAAGAGCGACGTCGCTTCCCGCTCCGCCAGGTAGCGGCTTCCGTAGACGACCTGGGCCCGCCCCTGGAGGACCGGCGCCAACAGGCGCGGCCATTCTTCCGGGTCGTACTCCAAGTCGGCGTCTTGAATCAGCACCAGGTCGCCACGCGCCAGGGAGACTCCGGTGCGAACAGCGGCGCCTTTTCCCCGGTTGGTGTCGTGGGAGGCGACCCTGATCGTGGAGTCCGCCAGCGCCGCCAGGATTTTGTCGGTGCCGTCCGAGGATCCGTCGTCGACGACGATGATCTCCCGGTCGATGGGCAGCTCCACCAGCCGCATCCGGCGGATGATCTCGCCGACGGTGTTGCGCTCGTTGTAGACCGGGACGACGACCGACAGGAGGCGGTACCCGGTCACCGCTGGCTCTCGAACCAGGCCACGGTCTGCTCGAGTCCCTGCCGCAGGGGGGTCGTGGGCGCCCAGCCGAGCACCGTTCGAGCCAGGCTGATGTCGGGGCAACGCCGGACCGGGTCGTCCTCCGGCAGGTCCACCAAGGCGATCTGCGACTGGGAACCGGTGACCTCGAGCACCAGGCGGGCCAGTTCCGAGACGGTGAACTCGTCGGGGTTGCCGACGTTTACCGGCCACCGGTAGGTCGACCCGAGCAACGCCAGGAAGCCGGCCACCTCGTCGGTGGCGTAACAGAAACTGCGGGTTTGGCCGCCGTCGCCGTAGACCGTGAGCGGCTGGCCGGCCAGCGCCTGGGTGATGAAGTTCGACACCACCCGGCCGTCGTCGGGGCGCATATGGGGTCCGTAGGTATTGAAGATCCGCACCACCCGCACGTCGAGGTCGTACACCCGGTGGTAGGCCATGGTGAGCGCCTCGGCGTAGCGCTTGGCCTCGTCGTACACCGAACGGGGGCCGATGGGATTCACGTGGCCCCAGTACGTCTCCGCCTGCGGGTGCTCGGCGGGATCGCCGTAGACCTCGCTGGTCGAGGCTTGGAAGTAGCGGGCCCCCTTGGCGAGGGCCAGGTCGAGCAGGTTCTTGGTGCCGGCGCTGCCGACCTGGAGAATCTCCAGCGGGATGCTGGAAAAGTCCACCGGGGAGGCCGGGCTGGCCAGGTTCATGACCGCACCCACCGGGCCATCGATGAGCACCGGCAGGGTCACATCGGCCCACTGAAAGGAGTACCCGGGGTGGCCGGCGAACAGTTCCACGTTGGCCTTGGACCCGGTGATCAGGTTGTCGACCGCCACCACCTCGTCGCCGCGGTCGAGCAGGGCCCGGCACAGGTGCGTCCCGAGGAACCCGGCGCCGCCGGCAACGACCACCCTCACGGACGCGTCACTTGCGGCCCATGCCCTGGTACTGGAAGCCGCGGCGGCGCAGGCTGGCCGGGTCGAGGAGGTTGCGGGCGTCAAGGATGACCGGAGACGCCATGGCCCCGGCCACCTTGTCGAAGTCCAGCCACCGGAACTCGTCCCACTCGGTGAGCACCACCAGCACCGCGGCGCCGGCGCAGGCCGCGTAGGGGTCGTCGCAGACCTCGATGTCGACGGTCTCCAGCTGGGCGGGGCGCGGCCGGGAGCGCTTCACCGTCGGGTCGAACCCAGCCAGGACGGCACCCCGCTCGGCCAGGCGCTCGACCACCGAGACGGCGGGCGACTCTCGCAGATCGTCGGTGCCGGCCTTGAAGGTGAGGCCCCAGACGGCCACCCGGACGCCGAGCAGGCTGCCCCCGGCCAGGCCCTGGATGCGCTCCGCGAGCAGCTGGAACTGCTGGTCGTTGACGGCGATGACCCCTTTCAGCAGTTCGAAGTCGTAGCCGGCGCCCTCGGCAATGCACACCAGCGCCCGGGTGTCCTTCGGGAAGCAGGAACCGCCCCAGCCGGGGCCCGGTTTCAGGAACTCGAAGCCGATGCGCTTGTCGTACCCCATCCCGAGCACCACGTCTCGCACGTCGGCCCCGACGGCCTGGCACAGGTTGGCGATGGCGTTGATGAAGGAGACCTTGGTCGCCAGGAAGGCGTTGCAGGCGTACTTAATGGTCTCCGCGGTCGCGGGGTCGGTGACCATGACAGGGGCGTTGAGGCCCTGGTAGAGGGCCGCCACCCGGGCCGCCGCGGCCTGGTCCTCGCAGCCGATCACGACCCGGTCGGGGTTGAGGCAGTCGTGCACCGCCTGGCCCTCCAGGAGAAACTCGGGGTTGGAGACCACCGCCACGTCGGCCCGGCCGAGGGCCCGCTCCACCACCCGCGCCGAGCCCACCGGCACCGTCGACTTGGTGATGACGACGGCGCCTGCCGTCAGGGCAGGAGCGACCGCCGCCGACGCCTCCTCGACGAAGCGCAGGTCGGGCGCCCCGTCGACGCCTTGGGGTGTCTGCACACAGAGGAAGACGAACTCGGCCCGGGCTCGGGTGACCGCCTGCGCCGCCCCCACCACGAAGTGGAGGCGCCGCGCCTCGAGCCCCTCGGCGACCAGCTGCTCAAGGCCCTGCTCGAAAATCGGGATGCGGCCCTTCTGGAGTCCCGCGATCTTGGCCTCGTCGATGTCGGCGCAGACCACGTCGTGGCCCAAGTGGGCCAAGCAGGCACCGGTGGTCAGCCCGACATAGCCGGTCCCGATGACCGCGACCCGGCTCACGCGGTGACCAACTCCTTGACCAGCCGCTCCAAGGCGACGTGGTGGTCATCGAGGAGGGGGATGCCCTGGTAGCGGAGGGCGGCGTTGTCGAGCACCGAGTTGGCGGGGCGTGGAGCTGGCCGCGGCGGCTGGAGCTCGGCGGTGGAGACCGGTGCCACCCGGGCCGGGTCGTGGCCCGCGGCGGCCAGGATGTCGCGGACGAACCGGTACCAGGTGGTGGCGCCCTGGTTGGTGGCGTGGTAGACGCCCGGGAGGCGGGCCGCAGCCAGGCGGACGATCAGGGCCGCCAGGTCCTCGGTGAAGGTCGGGCAGCCGTACTGGTCATCGACGAACCGCAGCTCCCGTGCGGGGTCGCCCGCCAGCCGGAGGACGGTCTTGACCATGTTGGCGCCATGGGCGCCGCAGACCCAGGAGGTGCGGACGATGGTGGCGCCCGGTGCCAGGACCTGCACCTCCTGCTCACCGCCGAGCTTGGAGCGCCCGTACACCGACAGCGGGTTGGTCCGGTCCCACTCCCGGTAAGGCACCGGGCTGGTGCCGTCGAAGACGTAGTCGGTCGAGACGTACACCAGGTGGGCACCACTCGCCGCGGCCGCCTCGGCCACATGGCGGCTCCCGAGGGCGTTGACACGGAACGCCCGGTCGGGGTCCCCTTCGCAGGCATCGACCGCCGTCCACGCCCCGGCATGGACCACGACGCTCGGCCGGGTGGTCGTGATCGCCTGAAGGACGGCGTCGCGGTCAGCAACGTCCAGCTGTTCACGGGTGAGTGGGAGAACCTCGCGCGGGGTGAAGGCGGTCGCCAGGTCCCGGCCGAGCTGGCCGCCGGCCCCGGTGATGAGGACCCGCATCTCAGGTCGGGGTGCCCCCGGCGGGCGCCACCGGCTGCCAGGCAGATTCGACGACCGGGGCCCGGTCCCGTAGCGGCTCCCACCACCGGCGGTGTTCGGCGTACCAGCGCACCGTATCGAGCAGGCCCTTTTCCCAGCCCACGACAGGTTGCCAGCCGAGTTCGAGGCGGATGCGGGAGGCGTCGAGCAGGTAGCGGCGGTCGTGGCCCGGTCGGTCGGGGACGATGGTCTTGAGCGAGTCCGGGAGGCCGAGGATCTGAAGGATCCGGTCGGCGACCTGCTCGATGCTGGCCTCGGTGCCGGTGCCGACGTGGTACGTCTCGCCGATCTTTCCTCGAGCCAAGACGGCGTCGATGGCCGTGCAGTGGTCCAGCACGTGGATCCACTCCCGGCGATTCTGGGTCGAGGCGTACATCGGCAGGTTCTGGCCATCGAGCGCCCGGGTGGTGAAGAGGGGGATCACCTTCTCCGGGAACTGGTAGGGCCCGTAGTTGTTGGCACAGTTGGTGATGGTGACCGGGAGCCCGTAGGTCTCGTGGTACGCCCGCACCGCGTGGTCCGCCCCCGCCTTGGACGCGTTGTACGGGGTGCGCGGCCGGTACGGGGAGGTCTCGGTGAACGCCTCCGTGGCGTCGAGGTCGAGGTCGCCGTAGACCTCGCAGGTGGAGATGTGGTGGAACCTCTGCGTCCCCGCTCGCCGGGCCGCCTCCAGCAGCGTCTGGGTGCCGAGGACGTTGGTCCGGAAGAAAAGGCCCGGATTGAGCACGGCCAGGCTGTTGTGGGACTCAGCGGCGAAATTGACGATGGTGTCGATGCGGTGACGCTTCAGGGCATCGAAGACTCCCTCCAGGTCGCCGATGTCACCCTGGACGAACTCCATGTCAAGGCCGTCGAGGTTGTCCCGGTTGCCGGCGTAGGTCAGGGCGTCAAAGGCCACCACCGTGTCGCCCTGGTGGGCCTCGATCCAATAGCGCACGAAGTTGGAGCCGATGAACCCGGCCCCGCCGGTGACGAGCAAATGCACCCGGGGCAGGTTACCCGCAGCGGTAAGGCGTGCTCGATGCGGCCCGTCCCGCCGCTGCCGTCAGCCGCTGTCCGCTGCTGTCTCGCTGCAGGCAGCCGCAGTCAGTCCGCGGTCAGCCGAGGTCGATGCGGCAGTCCTCGCCGACCATCAGCCGGGTGGCCCGGGGGAGCAGGCCGGAGCGAACGACCTCGACGTGCTGGCCGAGGAGGCAGTCCTCCAGCCTCCCGGCGTTGTCGACACGACAGCCCGCCAGCAGCACCGAATGCTCGACCTCGGAGTCGATGACCTCACAGTGGCCGTCGATGGCCGTAAACGGTCCGACGAAGCTGCGCTCGATCACGGCTCCGGCACCGATAATCGCCGGGCCCCGAATGTGTGAATGCCTCACCGTGGCCCCCGCTTCGATGACCACCCGGCCCTCCACCCGGCTGTCCTCGTCGACCTCCCCGTCGATGCGTCGATCCAGGGTCTCCAGGATCAGTCGGTTGGCCTCCAGCAACGGGGTTAGCTTGCCGGTATCGATCCACCACCCCTGGAGGAGTTCGCTGCGAACACGATGGCCCGCATCGACGAGCCACTGGATGGCATCGGTGATCTCGAGCTCCCCGCGATAGGACGGCTTG
>JBOGGN010000005.1:0-6692 GCA_050744165.1 Acidimicrobiales bacterium
GCACCAAGACCGCGTGGTAGTCGGTCGCGTGAGAGTGCATGCCCGCCTCGAATCCGCCGCCTTGCTGCTTCAGCAACATGCCGAACGGACCTTCTTTGTGGTCGCCCCACAAGACCGAAAACTGAACGGGTGAGCCGGGATGCATATCCTCCCATTTGAGGTCGGCGGCCGGCAGGGTGATCTGTTGCTTGCCTTTTGCGACGCCGGCGGACAGAGCTGCGACGCTCCCAATGTTTTCCATTTCATTATCTTTGGCAACCATTTGTCTCATCTCCTCATCAGTTGGATTCGGTGTCTTTCCTTCAGGTCCAGCGCACAGGCTTCAAGGGCGCCACTGGCGGCCCGTGGGGCAGGTATCGCACCCGGTCCGAGTTGGGCGACAGGGTGCTTGGGGGCTAGTGTAGCACAAGATCTTGTAAGTACATGAACCTGTGTATACAACCTGCTTGTCTATCAGGGCCTTGCGATACAATTGGGCCATGACCGCCGCAGCACAGGCCGACGATCGATGGGAGCATTGGCTTGTGCACCTCCTGTGGGCGACCTCGCTCCGCACCTCGTTGCTGGGAGAGGCGGCACTGGGCGACAGCCCGCTGTCGTTCTCTGGTCTCGGGCTGCTGGAGAACGTCAGCGCCCACCCCGGGATCGCGATCGCGGAGATCTCCCGGCGAGCGCCGCAGACCCAGCAAGCACTCAGCCAGATCGCGGCGCGGTTGGAGAAGCTCGGATTCATCGAGCGCCGTGTCGACGGCGGGCGCGGTATCGATCTGTACGTGACCGAGGACGGGGCGAGGGCCCGCGCTAGCGCACACGAAGCGGCCGAAGCTTTTGAGGCATCGCTCGTCACCGCGCTCGGCGTCGAGCGCCACCAGCGTCTCGTCAGGCTGCTCGAAGAGGCCGAGGCGGTCATCCGAGAGCTCGAGCCACAGCGCCGGTCTCCGTAACCCGTACGCGACCTCCCTCAGCCGGGTAGCTGAACCCGCGCGGCCAGACCGGCCCACGGCCGGTGCGACTCGCTGACCCGCTTTTCCGCTTGGCGGCGAGAGTGAGCGGTCGGTGGTGACGCGGCGCTTCCCGCGCCGGACGCTTTCGGGTCGATGCCGGTCCGGTGTCCGACAATGTGAATCATGCAACGGTGGGCGACATCAAAGGACGATCAGTCCTGCAGGCGCGCGTCGTCCTTGGGCCGGGCGGCTGCCTGTTTGGACCGGATGATGTCGGCCAGGCTGGCCACCGCAAGGTCCTGGTCGCCGACGCGGACGGGGTGACCTTCGAGGACAGCTGTTCGGTGGCTGAGGCGGGGCTGGTGCATGGTTCGCCGTTGCGCGCACGACCGGCCTCGTGGGCCAATCGACTCCGGCAAAGGATGCCTGACGCGGCACTAGCTTTCTGACCTTGTGGTGGACGTGAGCACTGGACCCAGCAAGCACCAGGCGGAAAAGAAGCCGTCGTCCCTGGAGCGCATCCGCCGACTGGAGCACTTGGAGGAGGAACGGCTGGCGGAGAAGGCTCGCCGAGAGGAGCGGCGGCACGAGCAGATCGCCGGGGCCCAGCCGGCGGGCGGGGCGCACGACCTGGTCAACGACATCGAGCGGGTCATGAAGTACCCGATGGCGCTCCTCGGGATCGCCTGGCTGGTGATCACCGTCATCATCGTGACCACGGGAGCCAATGGCTCGGTCTCGACGGTGCTGGTGGGAGTGCTGTTCGTTGTGTGGACCATATTGCTGGCGGAATACCTGGTGCGCTTGGTGATCAGCCCGGACCGGCGGGGCTACCTCAAGCGGCGGTGGGTGGAGCCGGCCACAGTGCTGGTGCCGCCCTTCCAGGGGTGGCGCTTGGTCGGCATCGAGGAGATGTGCCTCCTGCTGCACGAGGGGGAGCTGCGGGTCGAGGCGGTGCTCAGGCATCACAGCCTCTTCCGGGTCCTGATCGCGGCCTTCGCCACCCTCATGCTCGGTTCCTGGCTGGTGCTGCTGTTCGATGAACACGCCAAGGGGAGCAACATCCACAGCTACCCCGACGCCCTGTGGTGGGCCGTCGTCACCGTGACCACGGTGGGCTACGGTGACCGGTATCCGGTGAGCGCCGGCGGTCGGGCCGTGGCGCTTGTGCTCATGCTGGTTGGGATCGGACTGATCGGCGTACTCACGGCGACTGTCGCCTCGGTGTTCATCAAGGAGCACACCGACGCCACAAAGGCGGAGTTCAAGAAGGGCCACGCCGACCTGGGTCAGCAGCTGGCCGTGATCAGCGATCGGCTGGCCGACGTCGAGCGCCGTCTTGGTGCCACCACGGCCGAGATGGCGGCGGTGGACGCAGCCGCCGACGCCGAGGCGGCGGCCGAAGGGCCGATCGAGCCGATCGATGGCGCGGCAACGTCTTCGGCGTGAGAAAATCCCGACCATGAAGGGGACTCTCACACAAGGCAGCCGCGTCGCCGACGCCACTCCGCAGGGCATTCAGGAGGCCGCGGCGGCGGGTGAGTTCTTCTGGCTCGACCTCGACGTCCACGATCCTGGTCCCGACGACGACGTCTCAGGTTTGTTGATCAACTCCTTCCACTTCCACCCGGTGGCGGTGGAGTCGGTAGAGAAGTTCGGGGAACGGGCCCGCATCGACGACTACGACGACTTCGTGCACGTCGTCACCTTCGGCATGGCGGGCGACGGCAAGCATGTGGCCGAGGTGCACTGCTTCATCACCGAGACGTTCATCATCACGATCCACCAGGGCGACTGCCCGGCCCTGGCCGGCGTGCGGGACCGGCTCCGCAGCCACCACGCCAAAAACGGCACGGCGCCCCAAGTTGCAGTTTTCTACGTGATCGAAGACACCCTCATCGACTCGTTCTTCCCCGTGTTGGCCGACCTCGACGATGCGATTGACACCCTAGAGAGCGCCATCCTGGCGACTCCCACCGAGGAACAGCTGGGGACCCTTTTCGACATGAAGAGGCTGATCATGAGCATCCGCAAGGTGATCACCCCCCAGCGCGACATGCTGTCCAGCGTCAATGCCGGGATGGTGGCGATCCCGGGGACGACCGATCAGGGTTCGGCATACTTCCGCAGCCTCTACGACCACCTCATACGCATCAGCGACATGGTCGACGGGTACCGGGACCTCGTAAGCGGGGCCATGGACACCCACCTCTCGATGGTGTCCAACCGGCTGAACGTGGTCATGAAGCAACTCGCCGTCATCGCCACCATCTTCCTGCCACTGGGCTTTCTCACCGGGTTTTTCGGTCAGAACTTCGCGTGGCCGATCGCGCATCTGCAAGAGAACGGATGGTTGTTCGCCTTCCTCGGGATCGGCTCGGAGTTGGTCGCGATCGCCATCCTGCTGATGCTGTTCAAGCGGCGCGGCTGGCTCGGGAGCGGGCCCACTGCCTGACCGCGTGAGCCGCTGAGGGATGCGGCCAAACACTTCCGGCCGTGCCGTAATAGATGTCGCCCTGCTCATCGAGAGCGACGCCGACGGGCCGCCGAGCCGGACTTCGTGGAGGATCCGCCCGGCTGCTCACCGGTGGCCGGGTCGGTCTTCCTCCCTTGGAGCCTGGCCAGGGGTGCGCAGTCGAGAGAGCCAGATGCGGGTCGAGTACCAGCGTCATCCAAGGCGTGATCAGAGAGTCCCGGCCGAAGAGCGCCAGGAACCATGGGGCGCCGGCTGCCACCACGGCGTCGTGGGGATGGTCAGGATTGAAGATCCGCAGGGCGCCGAGGTCGAGGCCGGCCAGAGTGACCGCTTCGCCGAGACCTCCAACGTCGGTGGCCAGGCGCGGAAGCGTCTCGCGCCAGCGGGCCTGGCGCCTCACGGGGATGGCCGTCTCGGGGGCAGGCCGCATCGGTAGCTCGGCGGCAACTCCGAACCCCCGCGTCCCGCGGCCACTTTCATGCAGCACGTCCACTCGCCGCGCCCTGGCACCTCGACCTCCCAGCTCATGGTGCGATCGAGGCCGAGACGGGCCGGCGGCGACGGCCTCAGGGTTGCGGATCGATGGTCATCGAAAAGTTGTGCAGACGCAGGTCGGTTCGCAGGCCTTCGCCGACCCAGTGCTCGCAGAGTGTCCGCATGTCGGAAGCTCTGGTCCGGCCGACCATCACCGCGTGGAACGGGGACGGCTGTGTTGCGGCCAGTCCCTCCATGCGCTCTCCGTCGGTGAGGATCAGGCGGTCACAGAGCCGGGTTTGGCCGACGAATACCCCGTCGACCGAGCCGTCGCCGATGTTCCCGACTCCGCCGCAGATGACGAAGCTGGTGCCCCGAGGAGGGAGAGCGACGAGGCCGGTATGGCGGGGCTCTCAGCGGCCAAGATGCCCGTCACTCCCTGCCCGGCCAGGAAGACCATCAGGCGACCCGCGGAAGGGCGTGGCCGCTGACCACCGTCTCGTAGAGGTCGACGTGCTGCGCGACCATACGTTCGGCGGAAAACCGCTCGACCACCGCTTTACGGCACTCGCTCCTGTCGATGCCCGCCGATGCGGTCATCGCCGCGGCGAGGGCCTCCTCTCCCGAGCAGACGAAGCCGGTGACGCCGTGGTCGACGATTTCGGGGGCTGCACCCATGGGCGTGGCGACGACCGGCGTACCGCAAGCCAGCGCCTCTAACATCACCATCCCGAACGGCTCCGGCCAGGCGATCGGGTTGATCAGGCAGGTCGCGTCTCCGAGCAGGGCCAGTTTGTCGGCGCCGCCCACCTCGCCGACGTATTCGATGTCCCCACCCAGGAGAGATCGGATCTCCCGGTCGAAGTAGAGCTCCTCGGCCGCCTCGTTCATTTTGGCCGCGATGCGCAGCGGCAATCCGGCGCGACGGGCAGCGTGGATAGCGGTACGCACGCCTTTCTCTGGGCACATCCGTCCGAGGAATACGGCGTAACCACCGCCGCCGGCGCCGGCTGGGAAGAGATCCAGGTCGACACCGTGATGGATGACCGCTGAGATGGGTATCCCATGGGCAGTCGAAGCCTGGTGACGGGAGATCGCGATGATCGGAGTCCCATCCCCGATCGCCCGGTAGTAATCGCCCAGCTCGCTTTGGAAGGAGCCGTGGTTCGTGGTGACGACCGGCAGCCCTGGGAAACGGTCGGCATAGACGGGGCCCACCAAGGTGTGGTCGTGAACGACATCGGCGCCGGCGGCGGCCCGATAGGCGTGGATGACGTGGCGCAGCTCGGTGGCAGAGCCGCTGACCCCGATGCCGGCAGCTCGTGGCAGCACGGACGCGGTCGGTACCGGGCATGTGCTGTCACCGGTAGCGAAGAGCAGGACGTCATGGCCGGATCCGTGGAGCCCACGAGCGAGGGTGTCGATCACGGCCTCGGTGCCGCCGTACGCGCTCGGCGGTACCGATACCCACGGCGGAGCGATGATCACGATCCGCATCGGACCGCATCTCCCGAGCTTTCAAACAAAAAGGGGGGCCGATCGGCGATCGGCCGATCGTCGTAGCTGACGGACACGGCCAGCGGTCGACGGGGATCCTCGACAGGCGTCGCCTGACGGCCAGCCAAGACGGAACGATCGAGCAGGGCCCCCTCGTGTGCCTGATCCCAGCCGCGAACGGCCAGAAGATCCGGACTCACGCCGCCACGGCCACCAGCGTGCCATCTCGCTGCGACCGCCCCTCGGCTAGTACCGCCGGATTGACATCGGTAACCAAACGGGCGGATTCGGCCATGTGGTCTCCGCGTGGTCCGGTCATCTGGTAGCACCAGAACCGATAGAGATCGCGGCCGGCATCGAAGATCAGCCACGCCGTTCCATCCCCGGCGCCCGGTTCGGATCCGTGACCTTGGTGAATATGTCGTCAATCCCGATATTGGGTCCATTTATCACATTTCGGAAATCTGCGGCCATCGAATGGTCCTTTCTGAAGAGAAGCACCTCCCCCGTCTTTTGGCGCGCAAGTCCGGGTATCTGGTACCTCAGCTGCTCTGCTGGCGAGCTCAGACTGAGGAGTTATGTTGGGCGAACGGCCGAGGTCGGCGCGGAGCGTCTCACGTTCGCCAACACCTCCTCAATGATTCGGTCACCGCTGATCTCTGGGAGCTGCCAGGAGCCGACCCGCCCGCTCCGGCCGCCTCGATCACGCTAGATGTCGCCCTGCTGACCTGGGCGCAGCGTGCTACCACGTTGGCGTCGAACTGAAGGTAGGGATGACGGTCCGTACGCGCAGCCCCGTCGATCCCCCCTTGTAGAGACATCCAAAACGTCAGGCGGGGAGCTGAGGCACAGGCCTCGCCGCCAGAATATCTCTCGATCAAACCTTCGCCGCCGTCACGTCGCTGGCATTGGACACCGCTTCCATCGCCGGCCTGACCTCCCTCTGGCAGACCGAATCGAACTCCGTCAGGAACTCCATCTGAGCGTCGAGCTCGCTCGTGGCCTCCTCGGCGGCCAGGTGATCGTCTTCTGCCATCTTGGCCAAGATCGTGTCGATCTCCACCAGACGGCCGTCGCCGTGGGTAGCCGAACCATCTGGAACCATCGACTCTTGGGCGTCGTACCCGGTCTTGCCGAATGAGGTCGGAGTTCGCATTGGAACCCCCGATCTGCCCCCGTGAGCGGAAGCTCTAAAGTCCTAGATGGACCAGTTCTCACCATACACCAAAAACCAAGCTCACGTGACATCGGAGAAAGAAGAGTATGCGGAAAGCGCCTTACACCGGATGTGCAGACCATCA
>JBOGGN010000006.1:0-1857 GCA_050744165.1 Acidimicrobiales bacterium
GGCGTGCAGCAGCGCGACAGGCGCACCATCACGTCGTCGAGGCCTTCGACGTATACGCCGGCGGGCGAGCCGCGTCGGGTGCGCGACCGCAGTCCGGGGCCAACCGTCGTCGGCAGTTGCTCCTCCCCCCCGCCGCGCAGGTCACGGGCCAGGCGCTGGGCCACGGAACGGGCCGAGACATGGCCGTCGCCAATGGCGGCGTGCAGCGAGTCGAGGTCGACGTAGTTCATGGCCGCCGCCAGGCGCTCCAACGCGTTGGAGGCGGCCAGCTTCTGCACGGGCAGCCCCTCGCGGCGCAGCTCCTTGGTCAGCTCCTCGCGACCGGTCTCCATGGCGTCCTCGCGGCGCTCACGGGAGAACCACTGCCGGATCTTGTTGCGAGCCCGGGGCGAGGCCACGATCTGGAGCCAGTCCCGCGACGGCCCCGCCGAGGGGACCTTGGACGTGATGATCTCCACGGTGTCGGCCGACTGCAGCGGGGTGTCGAGCGGCACCAGGCGGCCGTTCACCTTGGCGCCGATACAGCGATGGCCGACCTCGGTGTGGATCGAGTAGGCGAAGTCGACGGGCGTGGCCCCGATGGGCAGGGTCATGACGTCGCCCTTGGGGGTGAAGACGAAGACCTCGTCCTGCTCCAGGTCCAGCTTCAAGGAGGCCAGGAACTCGTTCGGGTCGGCCGTCTCCTCCTGCCAGTCGACGATGCGCTGCAGCCACGCGATGTCGGCCGCCGAGGCTCGCTCCTTGTAGCCCCAGTGGGCGGCGATGCCCCGCTCGGCCCGGTTGTGCATCTCCCGGGTGCGGATCTGGACCTCCAGCGGCTTGCCCTGCGGGCCCACCACGCTGGTGTGCAGCGACTGGTACAAGTTGAACTTGGGGGTGTTGACGTAATCCTTGAATCGCCCCTGGACCGGCGTCCACGCCCCGTGGATGGCGCCGAGGGCAGCCCAGCAGTCCTTCACCGACTCGACCAGAACCCGGACGCCGACCAGATCGTAGATGTCGTCGAACTCTCTGGACTTAAGCACCATCTTCTCGTAGATGGAGTACAGGTGCTTGGGCCGGCCGGTGACGGTGCCCTCGACGCGGGCGGCGGCCAGGCGTTCCTGGACCTCGCCGATCACCTGGGCCAGATACAACTCCCGCTCGGGGGCCCGGGTGGCCACCATCTGCTCGATTTCGGCGTAGCGCCGGGGATGGAGCGTGGCGAAGGCCAGGTCCTCCAGTTGCCACTTGATGTCCTGGATGCCGAAACGGTGGGCCAGCGGGGCATAGATGTCCAAGGTCTCCTGGGCGGTGCGGTACTGGTTGGCATCGGGCATGGCGGCCAGAGTCCGCATGTTGTGCAGCCGGTCGGCCAGCTTGATCAGGAGGACCCGAGGATCCTTGGCCATCGCCACCAGCATCTTGCGCATGGTCGCCGCCTGCTGGGCCTGCTTGGAGTCGAACTGGATCCGTTCCAGCTTGGTGACGCCGTCGACGATGGCCGCCACCACCGGCCCGAACTGCGTTTCGATGTCCTCCAGGCTGACGCCGGTGTCCTCCACGGCGTCGTGCAGCAGGGCGGCGGCGATGGTGATGTCATCGAGGCTGAGGCCCGCCAGGATGGTCGCTACCGACACCGGGTGGGTGATGTACGCCTCGCCCGACTTGCGGTACTGGCCGTCGTGGGCCGCCGCCGCCAGGTCGTAGGCCTGGACGATCATGGCCGGGTCCTGCTTGGGGTGACGATCCTTGTAGGCGAGGAGCACGGGGGCTAGCAGCTCCGCGGGCGGGGCCTGGCGACGCCAGGGCAGCACCCGGGCGCCGGTGGCGGCGGGGCCCCGCCGGATCGGGCTCTCCAGGAGCGGGCTGCGAGCG
>JBOGGN010000007.1:0-5334 GCA_050744165.1 Acidimicrobiales bacterium
CCCCCAGACCGGCCCGCTAGTCCAGCCGCCCTCCCATGCGCTGTCAGCGAAGAGACCCGCACAGCCGGCCGACCCGCACAGCCGGTCGTCGGGCCCCGTACTCCCGGCCCGCACGGCCGGCCCGCACGGCCGGGCCAAACCGCGAGCCCAACCCCGGCCTACAGCAACTGCCGGTCGAGCCACCCGAGCAGGATGGCGATGGCACGCGGGTCGTGCCGCAGGTGATGACCGGCCGCGGCCAAAAACCGAAGCTCGAGTTGCCCCTCGGCGCCATCGGCGAGCGCCCGGGCGTCGAGCATGGGGACCGCGTTGTCCATGGCTCCGTGGACGATCAAGAGCGGCCGTGGCGGGATCTTCCCAACCAGGTTCAGTGGCTTGACCTCGCGTAGCTCCCGGGCCCAGGCGTCGCTATCGGTCGGAAACCGAGGGTCGCGAATCACCCCGAGCATGCGTGCGAGCGCAAGGAAGCGCCGGGCGTCTGACGCCCACTCGCTGAAGTCCGCCGGGGCCGCGAAGGCCGCCACGCCCCGTATCCGTTCGTCTTCGGCGGCGGCGCAGATGCTCAGGGCGCCACCCGTCGCGAACCCGCAGAGCCACACGGCGTCGACGCTCCCGGAGGCCAGCAGGAATTCCACCCCTGCCCCCAGGTCGGACAGCCACCCGGCGAGCGAGAAGTCGCCCCCGGACTCCCCGGTACCCCGGAAGTTGTAGGTCAACACGGTCCACGCGGCGTCTCGAGCCAGGCGGTCCGCAAGGGCCGGAAACGTCTTGGCGACCGTTGCCGCCGACTGTTGCCCCTCCGGGAAACCGTGGCTCAGGACCAGGCCATACCGCCCGGCCCCCGAAGCAGCCGACGCCGCCGGGCGAGCGAGGTAGCCCGCCAGGGACACCGCGCCCGACTCGAAGGTGACCGCTTCACCCACCAGACGGCCCGGGGCCAGCACAGAGCCGGTGGGGCCGGTAGCCCCGATTGCGAGCCTCCGCCAGGAGGTCCGGGCCAAAGGTGGCGAACTGGCCCGATGCCAACAACTCGTCCAGCCGGCACCCGGGCACGATGTGGTCGAGGTCGTGCACCCGTTGGGTCCGCTTGTCGCCGAGCCACCGGAAGTGCTCGAAACGGGTTGGCCGGCTCACAGTGCCGTCACGGTACCAATGGGCCGACATGACGAGAGGGCGCCACAATGGCGCCCTCTCGCACAAACGATACTGGAAAGGCAGGAGAAATCCGGTGCTAGGCCGGCGGGACCGTTTCCGGCGGGATCCTCCCGGGTAACTGGCTGGGTTTCGCCAGATGGGTCCAGCGGCCGCTCCTAACGGCCAGCCACCTCCAGGGTCCCAAAACATTGATGACTGCTCAGTTGGACCACCTCCTTTCTCTGGTGCAACAAGCGTACCGGAGCGAAGGAGCACGCGCAGAGCAATACACGGTCGTCACTCGTCGGGGCCAGCCTCGGGCCCGATGGCGCCGATCGCCTCGAGGTAGGTCATCTGGGCGTCGAGCACGGCGTGTATCTGCACGGCGGTGAAGACCGAGCCGTTTTGCTCCGCTTTGGACAGCACCCAGTCGACGGTCTCGGCTCCGCCGACGACCACCTGGGCGTGCGGCCGCGGGGACGATCCGTTGCCCGAGACGCCCTTGCTGCGGAAGTACTCCAGGTTCCAGTCAATGATGTTGCGCACGTCGGCGTGGCTCAGCACGGCCCGCACCTCGAAGGGAAGGTGCTCGGCGACCCAGGTCACGGCCTCCTCCATGTCGAACACCGGCCGCGGTGGCACCGCGTCGAGCCGCCGAGCCTCACGGCCGATGACCACGGCTGCGATGGCGAACACGGCGACGAGCGCGATGACGCCATAGACCAGAGGCACGGTAAGTCCAGGCTACTGGTCGTCCGCTTGGCGGCCCGTTGGACAGGCCACCGCTCGAACAGATTTATCCGATGGTCGACCGCCGAGGGTGTGGTGGTCGGGCAACCCCGACCTGTGCTCCCGCGCCCGCCCCACCCGGCCCGGTGGCGGACTCAGAGCCCGATCCGCTGCGCCAGGAGTTCCCGGTGGTACGCGGGATCCCCGAACAGGAGCTCGGAGCTCTTGGCACGCTTGAAGTACAGGTGGGCAGGGTGGTCCCAGGTGAAGCCGATGCCCCCGTGAATCTGGATGTTGTCCGCCGCGGCCCGGAAATAGGCCTCGCTGCAGTACGCCTTGGCCAGTGAGGCCATGACCGGCAGTTCCTCGGCGCCCTCGGCGCCCTCCGCCGACGCCGACGCCGCTGTCCAGGCGGCGTAGTAGGCGGCCGACTTGGCCGACTCGACCGCCATCAGCATGTCGGCGCAGCGGTGCTTCACGGCCTGGAAGCTGCCGATCGGCCGCCCGAACTGGACCCGCACCTTGGCGTACTCCACGCTCATGTCGAGCACCCGCTGGGCGCCTCCGACCTGTTCGGCCGCCAGCGCCACCGCGGCCAAGTCGAGGGCCCGGGATACGGCCGGCCAGCCGTCGCCGGCGGTTCCCACCATCCGGGCGGGCACCGACGAGAACACCAACCTCGCCTGCTTGCGGGTCTGGTCCATGGTCGGCTGTACCGCCCGGGCCAACCCCGGTGCCGACCCCTCCACCACGAACAGCGACACGCCCCCGGCACCGGAGGCACCGGATGCGTCGGACCCGCCCCCGGTGCCAGATCCGCCGGCGGCGCCAGATTCGCCAGCGGCGCCAGACGTCCTCACCCGAGCCACCACCAGGATCCGCGAGGCGAGGTGCCCATCGAGGACGAAGCTCTTGTGACCGTCCAGCACCCATCCCCCACCCGACCCCGATGGCGTGGCCACCAACTCGACACCCCCGGCGTCCCACCGCCCCGAGTCCTCCGTGAGGGCCAAGGTCACGAGAGTCGAGCCCGACGCCACGCCGGGCAGCAACTCTTTCTTCAGCGACTCGTCGCCACAGGAAAGCAGCGCCGAAGCCCCCAGAACCACGCTTGAAAAGAACGGCGCGCACAACAGAACCCGACCCATTTCCTCCAAAACCACCACCAACTCTACGAAGGAAAACCCCGATCCCCCGTATTCCTCGGGAATGGCCAGCGCTTGCAAACCCAGTTGCGATGCCATCTGGGCCCACACCGCCGGGTCGTAACCGGCCTCGGTCTCCATCAGCCGGCGGACCTCCGATTCCGGCGACTTGTCGGCCAGAAACCGCCGCACCGATCGGCGCAACTCTTCCTGTTCCTCGGTGAATCCCAGGTTCATATTGAGAAGTTGTCCCCCCGTTGACACCGGCCAGTGGTAGGAAGGCTACCGACATGCCGAACACGCTCCACTACGAGGACAGCCAGGCCGAGATCCACAAGGTCGTGGTGGGTCCCATGGACAACAACGTCTACGTCTTGCGCTGCAAGGACACCGGCGAGGCGGTGCTTCTCGACGCCGCCAACGAGCACGAAAAGCTCCTGGAGCTGTGCCAGCAGCTGGGCGTGCGCAAAGTGCTCGAGACCCACGGCCACTGGGACCACATCCAGGCGGTGCCCGCCGTCCGCGACGCCGGCTACGAGGTCGGTGTGACCGAGGCCGACGCCACCATGCTGCCCTCCTACGACTTCGTGCTTGAGGACGAGGCGGTCATCGAGATCGGCCGCCTGCGGCTGCATACCATCCTGACGCCGGGCCACACCCCTGGCTCCATGTGCTTCCGGGTCGAGGGCTCGCCCGTGCTCTTCAGCGGCGACACGCTGTTCCCGGGCGGCCCGGGCGCCACCCACTTCCCGGGTGGCGACTTCGCCACCATCTTGCGTTCCATCGAGAGCCGCCTGTTCTCCCCGCTGGCGGCCGAAACGATCGTCCTGCCCGGCCACGGCAACGACACCACCATCGGCGACGAGCGTCCCCATCTGCAGGAGTGGGTCGAGCGGGGCTGGTAGCCAAAACCATCTGGGAAAAATGCGCAGCCCGCCCCCGGCTTCCATGCCCAGAACGCCTCCGTCGACGGATCTCGTGTACTCCCGTACCCTGAGGAGGCCTTCACGATGACCCCCGCCACCCCGTCGGGGTCCCCTGAGGCCCGGTAGGAAACCCAATCGGCGCAGTTCGGCGCGATACGCTGCGGCGAAACCCGTAGGAGAGTTGGGTGGCGCCAGAAATTTCCGACCGGTCGGCTGCGATGCTCTCGGAGCTGCAGGCGGTCTGCCAGCGCATTTTGGCCAGCGAGCCCCCGTCCGGACAAGCTCAGGCGGCGGCGCTCACCAACGCCACCGCGGTCACCAACGGGGCGGCTCTCGCCAACTCCCTTGAAGCCCTGCGCCGGCAGTGCGCAGACAACCAGCAACTCATGGCCGAACTCAAGGGCTCCATCGACGCCCACAGCCGGGTGGTGGCCAATGACAGCGCCTCGACCGGGTCGCTCCTGGTTGAGTTGCGGCGCTCGGTCGAGGTCCTGACCGAACTGGCGGAACGGGAGCGGACCGAGGGCCATCGCCAGGTGACTGAACTCGCCCGCTCGCTCGAAGCCCTCCGGGTCGGCCTGGCCGGGTTCGGCGCCGGCAACCGCCAGCAAGCCGCCGAGCTGCGAAGCTCGTTTGACACCCTCAACCAGAGTGTCCAAGCCTCGGCAGAGAAGGTGGAGTCCAGCCTGCAGGCCACGAGCGAACACGTCGAAGCGGCGCTGACCACGTCGTCCGGCCGGATGGAAGCCGCTCTCGACGCCTCCGCCCAACAACTCCACGTCGCCCTTGGCGCCTCGTCGGATCGGACCGACTCAGCGCTGGACTCCGCCGTCTACGGCGTCCAGACCGGGCTCGCGGCGATCGGCCAGAAGTTCGACTCCGCCTTTGCCAACGCCTCCAACCAGGTCGACGACGCCCTTCGCACATCCTCGGCCCAGGTCCAAACCGGCCTCCAAGCGATGGTCGAGAAGCTCGACGCCTCGTCGGAACGGATCGAAGGCGTCGTCGGCACCGCCATCTCAGGTCTCGGCACCCGCCTCGACGCCGTCACCGACCAAGTCGCCGCCGTCGACACCGCCGCCCGCGGCGTCACCGAGGCCCTGAACGCCACCGCCACCCAAATCGACACCCGCCTCGAAACCGTCACCCAGAGTGTCCACCAGGCTCTCGACACCTCGGCGGATCGGGTGGAGTCGGCCGTGAACACCGCCGCTGCCCAAATCGACACCCGCCTCGACACCGTCACCGACCAAGTCGCCGCCGTCGACACCGCCGCCCGCGGGGTCACCGAGGCCCTGAACGCCACCGCCACCCAAATCGACACCCGCCTCCACGACGTCACCGACCAAGTCGCCGCCATCGACACCGCCGCCCGCGGGGTCACCGAGGCCCTGAACGCC
>JBOGGN010000008.1:0-6894 GCA_050744165.1 Acidimicrobiales bacterium
CCCGGATGTCGATCGCCGGGACGACGACCCAGCCGTCGGGCCGCCGTTCGAGGAAGCCTGCCTTGGACGGTTCGATGGGTCGCCATGAGAAGGTCGTGTCGGTGTCGAATTGGGACAGGCACGAACCGGACAGGATTTCCATGACGGTCCGTAGCGCCCCCTTCAGGGATGCTCCGGGAATGGTCGGCCGGTCCCCGTCGCGGCGCACCCACAAGGCCGGGATTCCGTCTTTGGTTGCCAGGTCGCCGCGACGGCGTACCGGGCTCACCGAACCCGGCGTCTCGAACGCCAGCGACATCTCGAAGCGGACCAGTGGCCCGCACAAGCGGCGGTGCCGCTCGGGCTCGGGCGGGCACCGATCGACCCGGGGCCCGTGGAGGGGCACGAAGTTGTAGGGATTGACAAAGGCGTCCGCTTCCGCCGGTGGAACCGGCGACCTTCGCGCCGAAGCAGCGGCTTGTGGACGGCCGCCATCTGCGCCACGAGCGGTGCGACGCACCGGGTTGGAGCCAGCGCCGCCGTGCGGGCCGTCAGGTGGTCGTGGCACACCGGGTCGCTGTTGACCAACGCCGACGGGTGGCTCCGGTCGCTCATGACCCGCCGAGGGGGGAGCGGCCGAACCTTGGGGCCAGAGGCGAAGGGCGCGGCCTTGCTGCTTCTCGAAGCTCACTTGGTCGCCCACTTCGGGGTGGTAGTCACCAGCGGGAGCGCCGACTTCGAACGGGACGAGCTGGGCCTTCTCCCTGATCGCGCCGCTCCCGTCGGCGTTCACGACGACGATCCGTCCCTTGGCCACCTCAGGCCTCCTCGCTCACGGGGAGATAGCGCAACCAGGCGATTTGGCCGGTGGGCCGGTACCACTCCTCCACCTGGAGCTCGGGGGATGCGCTGGCAGCCAAGGCGGGTGGGTAGTCGGGGGCGCTGACCTGCTGGTCGCCTCGGCCCCAGAGGATAAGTATGCTGCCCGGCGAGCGGTCAACCGCCTCGCGACGCCAACTGGGGCTCTCTTCCAGGGGTGCGCCCGGCGGCCCCTCCTCCGCCTCCGCAACGCATGGGGGTAGCTCGAGTGCCGCGTTTTGTTCCTCGGCGGTCGAGACCAACACGAGAATTGCGCGGCTGCCTTCGCTGCGCCAGAGAACCTCTCGTGCGCTGCCGAACGCCCGGCCGAAGGTGCACCCGATCCCCACGTCGTCGAGCTCGGCGTCTCCCGAGGCGCGGTCGACGATGCGGGCCCCGTCCGGCCCGTAGAGAGCCACCTGCCCGTCGGCTGGGCCGAGGTGGCGGAGCGCCGCGGCCAGGTCACGGGCGGGGACCGTCCAACTCACGACCCGGAGGCCCTCCTCAGTCATCGCCGTGATCCTCGTCGGTGCTCGCCGGCTGCCACCGGGCCGACGCCCGGGCCAGCTCGTCGAGGCCGGTGCGGACCAGTTGCGCCAGCCCTCCATGGTCGTCGAGGCGGTCCCACGGGGCGTCGACGCCCAAGAAATGGGGGCTTGGCTCGAACGTCTGACTGTTCAGCTTCCAGATCCCGCCCTCGGTGCCCCCTGCCGTGACGTCTGCCAGGGGGCCGGTACCCAGCGATGCGAACTCGAGCCCGCTCACCCAGCCCGACACGTCCCCGTAGCCGCGAGCGGTCCGGCTGCCGACTGGGACCCAGCCTTCGCACAGATCTCGGAGGAGGAGGAGAAGCAGCGCCGCTTCCCAGCCCGCGGGACGGTCGATCGTGACCCCGAGGGTGAACTGGCCACCTCGCAGAGCGGCCGTGTCGAACTTGCGTGCGTCTACCGCCCCGCCGGTGAAGCGGTCCACCGCGACGTGGTCGATCTTCTCGAGCCGTGCGTTCTCGACGAGCGATTCCTCGACTCGCACCCGGCCACCGAGACGGGTGTTGCCGAACAGCCGGCAGACGGGGCAACTGGCCTCCTCGCGGATGCGCCGTGCCCGTTCCGGCTCGGTCATGTCCTCGGGCGGCTCGGCCGAGTTGGCGTCGTCGTCCTCCCAGCGAAGCTTGCGACGAGCGCAGGCATAGGTCGGCGAGTCCTTCCGACCGTCGAGCGGATCACAGGCCGAGGACACCTGGCCGAGTGTCCGGACGATCTGTTCAGCCCGGCTTCTGAGGACCCCGCGCAGCGAGGACCCGGGCACGACGTAGGGGCGTGAGCCGTCGACATGACGGGTGACTAGCGGCTGGGCGTCGCTGCTGGCCGGGTCGAGGGGGTCGGGATCCTGGTCGTGGCGGAGTGCGGGCACCGGCGCCGAGCCGGCCACCAGCATGGTGCCGTGGTTGACGAGCCTGGTCGTCGCCCGGAACCAGCCCGGCCAGGTGCCGTCGGCGCTTGCCGCGCGAGCGACGCCGATCTCGCCCGGCTGGGGGTCCACGAGGTCGTGAGGGACACCTATGTCGGTCCTGTCGTCTTCCTGTCTGGGTCGCGCCCGCAGCCAGGCGGTGAGCTGGGACGCTTCGGCGAGGTCGATCTCGCGGGCACCGGCGGGCTCGAATGTCATCGCGCCGAGGCCCGTTGCACACCGTCCGCCGACGGCCAGCCGGCCGGCTGCCCATTGGTCGACGGCGATTCGAAGCAAGAGCTCGGCGCGACGGGCGCCGTCACCGTCGAGGTCGAGCTCCAAGGTCAGGGAGAACGCCGTGCCGGCGTCGGACACCTCGTAGTCGTACTTGATGTCCTGCTTGGCCGAACCGGTCGCCCGGTCGATGCCCACGCCGTCGCGCACAGTGGAGCCTGCCCCGGTGATCAGCACCGGTTCATGCACCCGCAGCCTGCTCCGGTGCCAATCGCTCCCGGTGCCCGGCTTGTCATGGGCGTGGCCCATCAAGTCGTCCAGCACCGATTGAGCGCCGACGCCTTGGATGCTCAGGTCGGGTGCCAGGCGGGCCAGTTCGGATCGAAGCACACCCGCGATCGCGGTCGCCGGAAGGCGGGGGCGGCCGTCGGGCCCGGAGGCCACCGGGCGGTCGGTTCGCCGGGAGTATTCGCCCGAGCCGACCGCGGCCGGCCCGTCAAGGCGGACCATGCCTGTCACGACGAGGCGCTTGATCATCGCCCAGCCTCCTGGGACGACGCGCCGTCACGCCCCGACCCCGCTTCGATCCCGGTCTCTTTGGCCGCCCGGGCCCGTTGGCGTACGTTGAGCAGCCAGCGCAGGTACGCTTCGGCACGCTGCGAAGGAGCCAGGTCGTGGGGATGGTCCGTCGTCGCTGCGACCTGCCAGGCTCCTCGCAGCGGATCGGTCTGGTTGGCGGGCCACTGGCGGCGAGCCCAGAGGAGCATCGCGTCCATGGACCCGGCGACCGCGGCCGGGGAGGAAGACAGCACCTGTTGGACGGCCCGGACCATGCGGTCGACCCGGCGCGCATCGCTCCCGAACCTGGCGGCCACCTCCGCCGGCCGCCACTTGCTGTTGATTGCGGCGACTACGGTGCAGACGTCGTCTTCACGCCGGGAATCCTCGATGGCTCGCTGGGCCCAACCGGGAAGCTCAGTCATGGGCGACGTCCGGGTAGTACCGCAGGTGCTCGGTGTCCCACATCACCACTGACCCGAACCCTTCCGCCCGGCGCCAGCCGATGCCAGCCGTCTCAGCGGCGGCCAGCCGGCCGAGGAGTGCCTCGTCGATGGCGGGGACGGTGAAGAGTGCCACGGACCCCTCCACCAGGGCCACGTCGGCTGGCTTGGGGACCCCAGCCGCCGGGTTCCAGCCGCCCGCCAGTCTCGGCCGCCCGATCGTGCCCCGAACCAGGCTTATGCCTCCGATGCCCAGCGCCACCTCGAGGTCGCCAGAGCGGAACTGCTCGGCGGGCCGCAGCCACCGGTCGGTGAAGATCAACGGTGAACGAGCAGTGAGCACGACCGTGTCGGCGGGCAGGCCGACCGCAAGCCAGTTGGTGCGGCGACTGCTCAGGTCGACCGGGCGGAGCCTCGCCGCCTTGATCGACACCGCCGCCTGCCCGCCGGTGCTGCGATCACCGCCGAGGTGGACCTCGACCGTCTCACCGATGGGCAACCACTCGCCGAAGTCGAGGCCAAGATCGTCGCCGATGGTCATCACGCCCTGGAACGCCTGGCCTTCGTCGAGCTCCTCCTGCGCGTATAGGTAACCCTCGGCTGCCTGTCCCGCCTCGGCTACGGCGGTGCGGGTACGGATGCTGTGGCCGATTTGGACACTTCCGGATGCCCGTTGAAGGTCCGGGCCACATCGGGCACAGCCGCCGTCGTTGCCCGAGATCCGACGGGGGTCCGCCGTGTCGACGACGTGGCGTGCCGGGTCCTGCTTGTAAACGTACCGAGTGAGCGGGGCCGGTCCGACGCCCGAGGGGTAGAGGTAGGGAAACCGAACTAATCCACTCTCGAACACGCGCAAGAATTCACGCCGACGGGAGTCGGGCGTGACCGGGGCCGGGGGCCGGCCAGGACGAAGGTGGCCGTTGGCCCGCAGCCATCTGGCCGCCAGCGCGCCCCGGAGCGCCGATCCGGTGATGAAGGGCAGTGTCGTCACCCGGTTCCGGGTCTCGCCACCGGAGCTGAGCAGCGCCGCCTCCACCAACTCGGCGCGTACCGAGAGGGTGGTCGTCATGTCTCGGCCCACCTGCCGCCGGTCAGGCGCTCGACCCACTGATCGTGGTCCCGACCTCCGGGGGCATTCGTGACCCAGGCTCGGCAGGCACCGAAGCCCCTTCGGCTGCGCCCGCCCAGCCCGTCGAGCGCGCCGATTGCTGCGACCAACAGCGCCACCTCGTCGTCGGGCGGTTGGTCGGGGAAAAGGTAGCCGATGGTGGCTTCCAGTTCGATGTCCGCGGCCGCGTGCTCCAGGGTGAAGAGGAGGTCCTCGCTCGTTCGCCGTAACCACGGATCGACCCGGTTGTGGGTCCGGGCTCGGCGCTGCGCCCGCTGAACAATCAGCGCTTCCTGGCAGTGGGCGCGGTCCTCCGGCCAGGTCAGATTGAGGCGCGCCGGGCTGAAATGCCAACCCGGTGAGATGCGGGGTGAACCGAAGAGACGGCAGCCGACGCATGGCAGGGCGCCGTCGGGTTGGCATGGAGCCGTTCGCCAGTTGCCAGGTACGGCGCCCGCCAGCCGCCCGTCACACATTCGCAGCCCGACCAGCGGTGCAAGCCATTCGGCCTGCTCGCGGAGCTTGCCCTTGAGGTGGCTGGCCGGAACGACGACCGAACCGTCGGCCGCCGACCAGGTCCGGTCGTCGATGCCGGCTGCGCCCTTGGTGCCGGTGCCGACTCGCCACGGCTCGTCCATCGCGATCCGCACGGCGATCGCGTAGTCGGTCACAACAGTTCCGCCAAGGCGACGAGATCGGGGAAGGCAGTGACGTACTGCTCGTCCGCCCTGCGCCATGGCAGCCGGTTGGGCACCGCCGACGATCCGGTCGGCAGCTGGCTGACCAGGTTGAGCGCCGACCGGAATGGCGCCAGTGAAGGTGCGCCCCGCAGGAGGTCCCAGTCGGATTGAGCGCTCAGGTCGTCGCGCCGGAGCACGCCGTCGATTTGTTTGAGCTTGGTCCACGGGGGATCCCCTTCGGCCACCTGAGCAGCCGCATCCAAGATCGACGTTGCGTCGCCAAGGGAATACGCCGAACAGCCGAGCGATCGCCGTTCCGCGAAGGAGGGGGATCCCTCAAGCAGCTCCGGTCCCGCCGCAGCGCCTTGGTGGACGATTCCGAATGACACCGCCGAGACACCTGACATCCGGTGTTGGCGTTTGGCCTCCCGCTGCAGGCGGTGCGCGCCCTCGTCCAATGCCGAGAACGGAGTCGACGCGTGGGCGATGATCACCCCGACGGCCAGAGTCAAGCGACCCCCCGGAAGATCCTCGGTCCGTTGCTCGAAGCGGCGGGCCAGCTCGACCGCCAACGGGACCCCAAGGCTGGGCGAGGTATAGGCCAACAGATCATCGCCACCGGCAAGCACGGGGAGGACGAGTTGCGCGCGACGCCCTCGGCGTCGCGGTGACGTGGCGAGGCACGCCTTGAGCCCGTCCAGGAAAGCCGAGGCCGTCGCTTCCCCGAGGCCGGCCGAGAACCTTCGGTACTCCTCCTCGGTCCTCAGCTCGGTCAGGGCTCGCCCGACCGCGTTGCCGTCGGCCGCCAGGTAGGCGATATAGTTCTGGGGTCGGCTCTGCGCCAACTGCTCGACGATTGGCCGCTGGCGATCGTCGCTGGGCCATGCACCTAGCGAGCGGGTTCCTTGCTGCAAGGCCGTCAGCTCGTCCGGCGCGTCGATACGGGCTTTGCAGTCGCGGCAGCATCGGTGCACGTCGTTCAGGACGCGACACCGGTACTGGGCGGGACGGGCATGGCACAAGTCGCAGGGCCGGGCGAAGGGGATATCCAACGGTGGTCCCGGCAACGCCGGCAGCTCTTCCCCGTGTTCCATGATCTCGCGCACCGCGGTCCCGAGGTCGTCGGTGGTGTTGCGGCGGCCGAAGGCGACGCGGAGCCGAGCGGCAGGCACCAGCCGGGCAGCCTTGGCCCGTAGCTGCCCGCCCGCACTCCGGCAGTCGATCTCATGGTCGAACCAAGCCAGGTATAAGCCACCGCCCGCGCATCCAACCTGTTCCTGCGGCACGATCCTCGCGAATTGGCGGTCGAGCTCGATGAGTTGTCGTGACCCCCCGCGGATGAGCCGAAGGCGCGGCGTACTGAGCAAATACGTTTGTACTTGCTCAACCCTTGCTGCCAGTAACCAACTCGGCACCGATTCCTCCACGACGAACAGTCCTGCGAACGCAATTGACGGACATCGGGGCCCGCTCCGACACCCTGGCAGGCACGGTAGCAGGGCTATCGTCTGGTGGCATGCGTCGAGTGATCGTTTACGTGCCCGGCAACAGCGAGGTATGGCACCCCAAGGAATGCCGCCTGGCA
>JBOGGN010000009.1:0-6070 GCA_050744165.1 Acidimicrobiales bacterium
GGTCTCCTGCCACCGAGGCGATGCCGGGCTAAGACTGGAGAGAAGGGGGAAAAAGACCTGGGCAAAGCCAGCCTCGAGGAGATCAAAGGGTCCGAGGAACCGGTAGGCGGAGGCATAGAGGCCAGAGACGGCGGCGGTAGAGAAGGCGAGGAGCATGACGGCATCGATCCGCTGGTAGCCGCCGTTCACTGCTGTGAACCCGACGAAGGTTCGGGAACGCCAAACGAGGTGGTGGGTATCGAGGTGGTCGGGCGTTTGGGAGAGCTTCGGCCAGAGGGCCCAGTACGTCCAGAGGGCGCATGGAAGCGAGGACACGGCCAGAGCGGCCACGGCACCCGGAAGCCCCAATCCCGCCAGCACGGCCGCGCCGGTGAATACCGGGAGCAGGATCCCAACTGCCATCTGCGACAGCACGACCGGCCGGTGACGCTGCAACCCGAGGCCGAGACCTTGAGCGAGGTTCAACTGGGTCAGTGAAATGTTGCCGACGCCGGCCAGCAGACCGAGGCCGACGGCGAGCGACACGGGGCGGATCACCAATGCGCTCACGAGGACCGCGAACCCAGTCGCGAGCGTGGTGACAACCAGTTCGGCACGAATCGCGGCAAGGACAAACAGCCGCCCGCGTTTACCGGCAGCAACATCGCGGATCGCCATGATCGGTAGGCCGCTACCCGGCGCACTCACGACGACGGCGCCGATGGCCACGGCAGCGGCGTAGCGCCCGAGGCTGGCTCGTCCGAGGAACCTGGCAACGACAACGGCGGCCAGAACGGCCCCGATCCGGGCGGTTCCAGTTGCCATGGTCAGCGTGCCAACGCGCTTGATGGCCCGTCGGGGCAAGGCAGACCAGACACCGGAAATGCGCTGCCGCCATCGAACCGGTGGGCGTGGCACGGCTCCAGGATCGCCCTCGGCGGTCTCGGCCGGTGGCGTCATCAGGCCTTCAAGATATACGGACCGACTGAAGCCTCAGATTCCCGGTGGTCATTGCGCCGCCGGGGTCGATGCCGTGGTGGCCCTCACATGGGTGGGGTGGTCAAAGGGGCAAGACGGGAGGCCGACGGTGGCGGTGCCAAAAAGGACGCCTACGACGATCAACAGGATGTACACCCAGCGTTGCGTGCCCATCGAGGGTCATTTTACGGCCCGACGGGTTGCGAGTACCGCATCGCAGACGGCGCGCCAGGCATGGGCTTCGCGCGACTAGGGTTGCGGTCGCAATTGGCGCTGGGGATCTCCAGCATCGTGCTATCATGCAAGCCTTCCATCCACCAGCAGTCGGTCCTGAATCCGGCGGCGATCTCGTCGTCCTCAGCGAGCGCGGGTACTCGCCCGACGTCGACACCAGGGGTTCAGAGGGCCGGGTGATCGTCGGCGAGCAGCCTCAGAACGATTGTGGTTTCGACGTCCTTTTGAAGACCGAGGGCTAGTTGCATAAGGCAGCTGGGCCTCCGGCGAGTGAGAGGCTGGCGGGTGAGCGGCGCAAGCGCATCATCTTCTACGCACGGGTCGATGATCTCGCCAAGTTCACGCTGATCGAGTTCTACTCGGAGGACATCCGGGCACTCCAACAGCTGGGCTTCGACGTCGTACCGACGAACTCGATGCGAACGGTGTTTGCGAGCCGGGGCGACTACCTTTTCGCGTGGTGGTGGCACACTGCCTTCCCGGTCCTGTTGGTTTGGCGGCTCCTCGGCCGGTCGGTGATCGTGACCGGTTCGACGTCGTTGTTCGAGCGAGTCACGGGGGGCGTCGTCCGCCGAACTCTGCGGGATGTGCTCACCGCCGCTGGATCGAGACTGGCGTCCGCGAACGTCGTACCATCCGAGAAGGAGCGCAGCAAGCTGGAGAAGGCGCGCGCTCCGAGGCTGCGGTGCGTTTACCATTCGGTGGACACGACTTTTTTCCGTCCCGAGGCAAAGTCCAACCTCCCGACGGCGGTCATGGTCGCCCAGCTCAATCCGTTGAGTATCCGACGGAAGGGCGTCGATACGGCGTTGCGCGCGCTCGCCCAGGCGCGCCGGTCTGTGCCGGATCTGACCTTGACGATCGTCGGCCCAATCAGCCGCGAGGGGCAGGTGCGGCTAGACCAGCTTCGGGGCGAGGTTGACTTCACCGGGGTAGCCATCCGTGGGGAGGTCGGGCGCGACGAGAAGCGTGCACTCCTCGCTCGCTCTTGGATGTACCTCCAGCCGAGCATGTACGAGGGGTTCGGGGTCGCGGTCCTGGAAGGGATGGCATGCGCGTGCGTGCCAGTATCGTCGAAGGCAGGAGCCCTCGGAGAGGTCGTCGGTGACGTCGGCAGGTTCGTACCCGCGGCCGACCCGGAATCATTGGCCACCGAGATGGTGCACTTGGTGCACGATCGGGGTCTCAGGGAGCGCCTTGGGCAGCGGGCGAGGGAGCGTTCACAATTGTTCGATAGTTCCGTGCACGTCGAGGGGTTGGGGCGAGTTCTCCGTGATGTGGGATGGCTGACGGAGAAGGAGGTGGAAAGCCGGTGATCGGCGGACCGGAAGCGACGGAGGAATACTGGCCCAACCTGATCCGAGGCGAATCGAATCGTGCCTTGGAAGAAGTCGGACAGACAGATATGGGCCGGGCCTTCAACGTCCAGGCCTACAAGATGCGTCGGCGAGCGGTGCTGTGTGCGCTGGAGGCTGCGGGGGTGAGTCTGCCCTCAGCCCGTATATACGAGGCAGGCTTCGGCGTCGGTTACTACCTCGCGCTCTGGGAACAAGGAAAGGCTGTCGCCGTGGCGGGGATAGACCTGTCGAGTGTTGCCGTTCGGAATGTGCGGCAGCGGTTTCCGTCGTATGACTTGAGCCAGGGCGACATCACGGAGCTTGCGAAGCGCGCTGACTGGGGTGAACGCGTCGGCTGCTACGACGTAGTCACCGCGATCGACGTCCTTTACCACATCGTCGACGACCGACGCGCCGCTGAGGCCCTTCGCAACCTGAAGTCGCTTGTGGCCATGGGCGGCATCCTTCTCCTTACAGAGAAGTTTCCCCCCAGTGGTTCGCGCCTGGCGGAGCACCATCACGTCACGAGACGCCCGCTGTCCTGGTACGCGGACATACTGGGCCCCGATGTCCAGATCGAGCGACTCGCGCCGGTCTTCTGGTGCCTGGACCCCGCCATCCCTGGAAGTGCCGAGTATGGTGCCGGCGACCGGGCCGCCCGGATCATCTGGGTTCTGCTGCGTGTGGGCCCAAAGTACGCCAGGCCCGGTGGTTGGTTGGAGAATGCTGCCGGGTGGGCCGGAGGTCATGTGGGCCTTGCTCTTGACCGAATTGCCCTCGGCCGCACCCGCGCAACCGGCAACATGCGCATTGTCACCGCTCGCCGCCGCACGAACGCCTGAGCTTCGATCCACCGATCGGTGATCGTTGAGGCCTGTTTGGATTGAGCGGGGCTTTGGCGGTATCGCCTGATTGATTTCGGTCGGTGATTTGGATGGCGGGGCGTGTTTGGTTACGCCCGCTTGGCAGTGTGCGTCCCCCCGGGTTTGATGCAGTGCCGATTCCGTGGCCGGTGGCTGCGGGGAGGAGACTGTGGGGTCATGGGACGACCGAGAAAGTATTCCGAGGAGCTGCGCCGCAGGGCGATCGGGGCCGCAAGGTTGGGGTGGCGGCCGACCAGTTGGGGATCGCGTCGGCGGAGACGCTGCGCCGCTGGGTCCGCCAGGCGGAAGCCGACCGGGGATTGCGGTCAGCGCCCACAACTGAGGAGTTGGCGGAGATAAAGCCGCTGCGCAAGGAGGTGGCCGACCAGCAGCGCACCATCGAGATCCTCAAGGCGGCTACCTCTTTTTTCGTCCGGGAAGCGAACCCCGGCTCGTCGTGAGGGTGGCGTTCGTCGACGCGAACCGGCATCGTTGGCCGGTGGCGGCGATGTGCCGGGCGATTGGCTTGTCGGAGCGCACCTATTGGGCGGCGCGGTGTCGGCCGCCATCGGCTCGGGCGGTGGCCGACGAGCAGCTGAAAGCCCAGATTTCAACTGTGTTCGACGCGAACTACCGCTGTTATGGGGCTCGGAGGGTGTGGCTGGCGTTGTGCCGCCAAGGGGGTTGTGGTGGCCCGCTGCACGGTGGAGCGGCTCATGATCCAGATGGGTCTGCGAGGCATGCAGCGAGGCCGCAAGCGGTTCACGACCGTCGTCGACACCGCAGCGTGCCGCCCGGCGGACCTGGTGGAGCGACGTTTCGTGGCGACCCGGCCGAACGAGCTTTGGCTCGCCGATATAACGTACGCGTCGACCTGGGAGGGCTGGCTGTATGTATGTGAGTTTCATCTTGGACTGCTATTCCAGGATGATCGTGGGCTGGCAGATCGCGGACCACCTGAGCACCGAGTTGGTTCTCGACGCCCTGGAGACATCTTCCGCCGGGACGTCACCTCCGGCGTAATACATCATTCCGATGCCGGCTGCCAATATAGATCTATTCGCTATTCTGACCGCCTCGCCGAGACCGGGATTTCGGCATCGGTGGGATCGGTCGGGGATTGGTATGATAATGCGATGGCGGAGGCGTTGAACGGAACCTACAAGGCCGAGCTGGTCAAGCTCCACGGACCGTGGAAGACCCGGGCTGAGCTCGAGACGGCGACTATCAACTGTTTCTACTGGTACAACGAGACACGGCTCCACGGCGAGATCGACGACCAGCCGCCCGCCGAGCATGAAGCGATGTGGTACACCAACAACCTGCCGGTCACTGCCGGCACGACAACCTAACTGCGCTGCATCAAACCCGGGGTGGCTCAGTGGTCGAGATTGTCAGCGCCATGGTGGGGTGGGCGGGGCGCCATGCCGCGGGTGGTTTACCCGGTGGTGGGTTGCAGGGCGCCCAGGGTGTCGAGGATGGCGACGAAGTCCTTGGCCCACGGCCAGTTGGTGGGTCCTCGCCGGGTGAGGCGGCCAGCCCGGTTGACGAGACGGGGCGGCGATGGCGATGAACTGCACCCGCACGGTGCGGGCGACGACGAGCTGGTCGCCACGCCGGGGTTCGCCCAAGAGGATGGTCCAGCGGACCAAGTTGTGGGCGAGCACCGCGCAGCACAGCCAGGCGCTGTTGGCCGAGAAGTTCCCCGACGGGATGTGTTGGAGACCCGATCCTTCCTTGACGTCGCGGATGGTGAGCTCGACCACGGCGTGTTGGCGGTGGAAGGCGTGACGTTGACCGCGTCGCCGCCGAGGTCGGTCAGGAAGGCGAAGTGCCGCCAGTAGGGCCACAACTCGGCCTGGGCGGCGCCGGTGAGCCGGGTGCGGCGCACCACCGGGCGCCGGCCGCCGTAGACGCACTCGGCGACTTTGGCTTCCCCGTCGTCGGGGTAGTCGATGGTCGTCCACAAGGGTCTCGTCGGTGGTGGCGATGGCCGCGGCGACGGCTTTCGTGCCGGCCGGCACGGCCATGGTGTAGCGAACGTCGAGCCGGCGAGCAGGCCGGTGGTGTCGCCCGACCAGAACCCCGAGTCCAAACGGGCCACGATGGCCCCCGCCGCGCCGGCCCGGCGGACCCGGGCGATCAGCTTGCCGAGGAAGCGACGGGCGCCGCGGCCAGTGTTGGCCGACCCTTTGCGCATCCGGGCGTGGAAGATCTCGCCGGTGTCGGCCCGGGAGGCGACGATGGGGTGGTAGCCGAGCACCTTGGTGTAGCCGTACGCGGCACCCTGTTTGGCCTTGCCGGACACCTCGCAGATGGTGGAATCGATGTCGACGACCAGCAGGCCGTCCTGCGGGCCCGTCCCGCCGCCCACGCCCGAGCCAGGGCGTCACCGATGACTGTCTCCAGCTGGCGGACTTGGCCGAAGGTGCACGCCCTGAGGAACGTGCCCAGCGTGGAGGGCGCCATCACCCGATGACCCAACACCGCCTCCGTCCGTCGCCCCGCTGCGCAGCATGTCGGCATGGTCGATGTGCGACCCGCCTGCCACCATGGCGTGCACCAACGTCAGGACCTTGCGCCCCGGCAGCGCCGCACCCACCCGGTCGCCCAGACGCATCGTGGCGTTGATCAGCGCCTCCAAACCCAAGCGGGCCACCAAGGTCGCCACCAACACCA
>JBOGGN010000010.1:0-5945 GCA_050744165.1 Acidimicrobiales bacterium
GGTCATCGATGATGATCGTGCCGTCGTCCTCGACCTCTGAGGTGACAACCTCGATCGACCCGAGATCGTCGTCCGACTCCTCCGAGCCCTCGTCTTCGTCGTGAGCGACCCCTTTAGCCCCATCCGAGCTCTCGGCCCCGGCGTCAGCCCCGCCCTCAGTCCCCGTCTCGTCGTCAGCGGCCCCTTCGGCCCCATCGGAGCTCTCGGCCCCGGCGTCGGCCCCGCCCTCAGTCCCGGCCTCGCCGCTCGCCGCAGCGTCGCCACTCCCGTCAGTCTCAGCTGCCGCCTCGGCCGGCGCTTCCGCGGACGCCGCCGCTGGCTCTGTCGAATCTGCGCCCTCGGCTGGATTGGCTTTCATCGTGTCTGCCATCGTGCCCTCCTGTGTCGGCTATCCCCTTGGCGGGCCGAAGTTTGGCACACCGCACAAGGGTTATTGACGAGCCACGGAGCCGGCACGGCCGGGGTCGAGAAGTATCGTGGTACGATATATCGTGGCCTGGTTCCCACGCCGACCGAGCGACCCGAACGACGATCCTGATGATCACCAATCGGCCCACGCGCAGGCGCCGATCTGGCCACGTATCGGCCAGGCCGCCATCGTGGGCTTGGGGGGCGCTGCCGTCGGCGGCGTATTCGTCGCCGTCCTCCACCTGTTCGAGCGGGTGCTGTGGCCGACCCACTGGAGCAACTGGGCCCACCTGCCGATCCTGATCGGGGTTGGCGTCGCCGTGACCCTTTTGATCAAGGTCCTCGGCAGCCCCGGCGACGTGGAGCTGCTGGTCAACAGCATCCATGTCAACGGAGGGCCCGACGACATCTCCGATCTCCGGTCACTGATCCCGGTGTCGTTGCTGTGCATCTCTTCAGGGGCGGGTATGGGGCCCGAAGCGCCGCTGGTGCAGACCACCGGTGCCCTGGCCCGGTGGGTCGCCAGCAAGTGGGGTCTCAGCCGGGACGAGGCCCGCATCCTGGCCATCACCGGCATGGCGGCGGGCTTCACGGTGCTGTTCGGGGCGCCCCTTTGATCGGCCATCTTCGCGCTCGAGATCCTGCACCGGCGAGGGCTGGAGTACCACGAAGCGCTGTTACCGGCGGTTATCGGGGCGTTGGTGGGCTACATCGGGTATGCCCTCACGACCAGCGTGGGCCTGCAACCGGTGTGGCATTTTCCCCCCGTCGGTGCCATGCACCGCCAGGACCTCATCTGGGCCATGGCGGCGGGACTGGTCGGGGCCGGCATCAGCGTCCTGTTCACCTACATGTGCATGGCCCAGCGGTGGCTCCTGGCCCACATCTCGCCGCTGGCCCGGCCGGTGATCGGCGGGGTGGCGCTCGGCGCGCTGGCCTTCTGGTCGCCTTTCGCCCTGACCTACGGCGAATCCCAGGTCGACGGGGTCGCTATCCATCGAGCGGTGGCCACCTTCTTCCTCGTGGCCGTGCTGGCCAAGCTGTGCGGCACGTCGGTGACGCTCTCTTCGGGCTGGCGGGGCGGATTCATCATCCCCATGTTCTTCATTGGAACGGCGATGGGGGGACTGGCCCACAGCCTGTTCCCGGGCACCAACCAGGTCGTGATGATGGCGGCGTTCATGGCGGCCATCAATACGGGTGTTACCAAGACACCGCTCGGCTCGACGCTGGTGGTGACCGAGATGGCGGGTCTGGCGGTGCTCCCCACCACCCTCATCGGGGCCCTGATCGCCCTGCTCGCGACCAGCCAGGTGTCGCTAATACACACCCAGGCCGAACGGCAACGCCCCCTCGAGGAGCCGTGAACCCGCCGCCGCTTACCGCCGCCGACTACGACGCCCTGGCCCGGTTCCGGCGAGGCCTGCGAGCGTTCCTTCACTTCTCCGAGCAGGCCGCCCTGGAAGCAGGGCTGCACCCAGCGCAGCACCAGCTCCTGCTGGCCGTCAAGGCGATGACCGCCGGCCACGCCGGGGGACCGACGATCGGCGACATGGCCGACTGGCTGATGCTGCGCCACCACTCGGCGGTGGAGCTGGTCGACCGCGCTGCCGCCGCGGGCCTGGTGCAGCGCCACCCCGACCCGGAGGACGCCCGGTGCCAGCGGCTGACGCTGACCGCGGAAGGGGAGGGAAAATTGGCGGTCCTCTCCGAACAGCACCGCGATGAACTTCGGCGGCTTCGCGAGGAGACCTTCGCCGACCTGCTGTCCATCTGATCACTCGTCGGACTGGCGCGCTCCGGGCCGGCGCCGGGTCACGCTGGGTCGGCCACCGCTGCGGGCCGGCGCCCGGTCACGTGACGTCGATGGTCACGTTCCATGCCATCTCGGCGAGAACGTCCGAGCAGGCCACCTTCGGCGAGGGGGTGCAGGCAGGGCCGCCGGAGCTGAACAGATTGGCCGAGCCTGCGGCCACCGCCTTGAACTGTCCGGTCGCCTGGGTGGGGCTCTTGGCCCCACCAACCTGCTCGAGGATGCCACTGTTGGCGGAGATGGGCTCGTCGTAGCTGTCCTGCGCCGTCACCAGCACCACATTGACAGTTGTGCCCGCGCGGACGGTGAAGGTCTTGCCGTTATCTCCGGTGCCCAGGGTGAGGCCGCCCACGACATTCGGCACCGCTGTTGTCGCGGTGGTGGGGGGCACGGTGCCGAGAACGATGGACCGCGGCGGGGTGGTGACGACGGTCGGGGGCGCCACGGTTGACGGGGTGGTGATGACCGGTGGCCGGGTGCCGGGCGGAACGACGGGCGTCGTGCTCAGGTTCCCGTTCCCGCTGGCGGCCGTGGTCGACGGGCCGTTGGACGCCGTGGCCGACGGGCCGTTGGACGCCGTGGCCACGCCGCCTTGCACGGCCGAGGCCAAGGGCCCGTGCACCGCCACCTTGTGACCTGAGTTGGACCCAGAGCCAGCGAGCAGCAGCGCCACGACCGCCACCGCCAGCACCAGCGCGGTGGCGCCCACCACCAACACCGGCCGGAGGAAGCGCGGGTTTCCTCCCGTAGCGCCATGGCCCGCAATTGCAGAAACCAACTTGTCGCCGATGGCATTCACAATAGGCAGTTCGTCGTTCACGGCATCTCCAGGCTCTCGAGCAGTTGGTTGAGGCCCCGGGTCACCCGGACCCGGGCGGTGCCCTCGGTCGTGCCCAGGCGGCGGGCGACCTCGAGGTAAGGAAGGTCGAGACCCACCCGCAGGCTGACGGCGTCGGCCAGCTTCGGTGTCAGCTTGGCCATGGCGTCACGTATCGCCTCCCGGTAAGGCGCGAAGTCCGCCAGCGTCTCGATCCGTTCGAATGACTCGTCGTCGACGACGACGGGTTCGACCCCGAGGCGCCGCCGCGCCCGGTCGGGCAGGTGTGACCGGCGGAAGCTCCGGGTCAGCTGGCGGCGGGCGATGGCCATCACCCAGGCCCGGGCCGGGGCTCCGGTGTCCCGGTAGCGACCCCGGGCCACGAAGGCGGCTGCGAAGGTCTCCGCCGTCAGATCGGCCGCCGTCTGGGCACAGGCGGTGCGCCGGTAGAAGTAGGTCAGCACGACCCGGGCATGGCGCCGGTAGAAGACGCCGAAGGCCTCCGGCTGGTCGCGGGCAGCCGCGAGCAGCCGGGCATCGGACAGCTCGGACCACTCCCGCGGCTCGTCTACGCCGGTCATCTGACTACAAGATGGCGCAACGGGCTCGCCGCGTTACATGCCTGGCCCCGGCATCGGCCGGGTGGCCCGGGCTCGTGGGCGTGTGACCTGGCCCGGCATGGGCGGCGGCCGCGTTTGAACTGGCTCCGGCATGACGGCCGGGCGGCCGGGCGCCCGGGCGCGTGACCCGGCAGGACGGCCGGGCGGCGGGCGCGTTGGACTGGCTCCGGAACGGCCGAGCGGCCGGGCGCGTTTCAACGCGTTCAGACGTAGCCAGTTCGACCCGGCTGCACCAGGCGCCATCACTGGGATGTTCTTGACCGCGTTCGGTGAACTTGGTGCGCGAAATGGTTGTGCAGCTCAGTCAAACGCGGCCAGGTTCACCAAACGCGGCCAGGTTCACCAAACGCGGCCAGGTTCACCAAACGCGGCCAGGTTCGAGATCGCCCATCGGAGGTACAGCTGCGTCCGCCATCGCCGCAACTGACCGGAGGCGTTCCGTCGCCTGGCAAGATGTCGCCCCGTGATGGAGGCAGCGATCTTCGACCTCGACGGGACCCTGGTCGACAGTGAGCAGTACGGGCATCGCATCGCCTTCAACGAGGCCTTCGAGCACTTCGGGCTCCCCGACCGCTGGGACCGGGAGCTCTACCGCGAGTTGCTGGCGACCACCGGCGGCGAGCGGCGGCTCTACGGGTGGCTGTCGAGCCCCGCCTCGGAGTTCGCCGGCCGCCCCGAGGAGGAGCGCCGCCAGATGGCCAAGGACCTGCACCGGTGGAAGACCCGGCGGTTCACCGAGATGGCGGCCGCTGGGGCCATCCCGGTGCGCCCCGGTGCGGTCGACTGGCTGGACGACCTGGCGGCGGCCGGGGCCCGCCTGGCGATCGCAACTACGGGATCCCGGGAGTGGGTCATCCCGTTGCTGGACAAGACCTTCGGTGCGGACCGCTTCGAGGTGGTGGTGGCCGGCGATGAAGTCGCTCATCGCAAGCCCGATCCCGAGGCCTACACCCTGGCGCTATCCCGGCTCGACGTCGCCGCCGACCAAGCCGTGGCGGTGGAGGACTCCCGGCCCGGATGGGAGTCGGCGGCCAACGCCGGGGTGACGTGCGTGGTGGTCGCCAACGAGGAGACCGACCTGGAGGCGGCCGCCGGGCCGAGCGGGCCGCCGCTGGTCTTGGCCGACTTCCTGCCGCAGGCCCCTGCCATTGCGCCCTCGGCGATCGTGGACCGCTTCGGCGTCGTGGACTCGGGTGACCGAGACCATTCCCCGGCCGCGGTACTTGGCCGGCTGTTGGCGTGCGCGACCATGGAACGGTGATCTTCGACGGCTTCTCGCACCAGGTTCCGGACACCGACCCGGAGGAAACGGCCGAGTGGGTGGACTCCTTCGACGCCGTGCTCGACTCCCACGGCAAGAAGCGGGCCCGCTTCCTTCTGATGAAGCTGTTGGAGCGGGCCCGGGAGCAGCAGGTCGGCTTCCCCGCCACGGTGTCCACCCCCTACGTGAACACCATCCCCGCCGACGAGGAGCCGTGGTTCCCAGGCGATGAGTACGTCGAGCGTCGCATCCGGGCCTACATTCGCTGGAACGCGGCCGTCATGGTGGTGCGGGCCAACCACCGCGCCGAGGGCATCGGGGGCCACCTGGCGACGTTTGCGTCGAGCGCCGCGCTGTACGAGGTGGGTTTCAACCATTTCTTCCAGGGCAAGGACAACGGCCAGTCAGGCGACCAGATTTTCTTCCAAGGGCACGCGGCGCCCGGCATCTACGCCCGTGCCTTTCTTGAAGGTCGGCTGACAGAAGCGGAACTGGACCACTTCCGGCGCGAGGTGAGCGGCGCCTGGGACGGCACCGGCGGGTTGTCATCCTATCCTCACCCGCGGCTGATGCCGGAGTTCTGGGAGTTTCCGACCGTTTCCATGGGCCTCGGGCCGCTGAACGCGATCTATCAGGCCCATTTCAACCGCTATTTGCAAAACCGCCGGATCGCCGACACCTCACGGTCCCGGGTGTGGGCCTTCGTCGGCGATGGCGAATGCGACGAACCCGAAACGCTGGGCGCGCTGTCACTCGCCGCCCGGGAAAACCTGGACAACCTCATCTTCGTCGTTAACTGCAACCTGCAGCGCCTCGACGGTCCCGTGCGCGGGAACCACAAGGTGATCCAGGAGCTCGAGATGATGTTCCGGGGCGCCGGGTGGAACGTCATCAAGGTGGTCTGGGGCCGCGGGTGGGACGAGCTGCTCGCGCGTGACGTCGACGGCGTGCTCGTCAACAAGATGAACTCGACACTCGACGGCGACTTCCAGAAGTACGCGGTCGAATCGGGCGCCTACATCCGGG
>JBOGGN010000011.1:0-2201 GCA_050744165.1 Acidimicrobiales bacterium
GTCTCACCGTTCGCGTAGGGCGGCATGTTGTAATGGTGCATGTACCGCTTCTTCTCGTCGACGCCGATGGTGTCGAGGAGTTGGTCCATCCGCGGCATGCCGAGGGTGAGCACGTTGAGCACCTGCGTCTCGCCCCGCTGGAACAGGCCCGAGCCGTGGGCGGTGGGCAGGATGCCGACCGCCGCCGACAGCGGTCGCAGGTCGGCGGCACCCCGCCCGTCCATGCGCACCCCCTCGGTCACGATCCGCTCGCGCACCAGCTTCTTGGTCAATGACCGGATGGCAGCCTTGATCTCGCGTTCGCGTCCTGGGAACTCCGCCGCCAACTCCCCCACGATCGCGGCCGACGCCTCGTCGGTGGCCGCGTTGCGCTCGGCCTTCTGGGTGATGTGAATGATCTTGTCGACATGGGAGGCGCCGATCTCGGCCACCCGGGCCACGACATCGTCGCCGTAGTCGAAGACAGGGGCGTAGGCCAGCGGCGGCCGCACCCGTCCGGCAGCGGATGCGATTTCGACCAGCCGGTGTTGCAGCTCGATCGAGTCGCGAATCCAGGTCTTGGCCGCCTCGAGGCCGTCGGCGATGACCTCCTCGGTCACATGCGGCGCCCCCGCCTCGTAGAACTGCCACGCCTTCTCGGTCCCGCCGGCCTCGACCATCATGATGGCGATGTCGGCGCCGCTTTCCGGCGACACCCCTTCGACCTGGCGCCCCGCCACCACCAGCTCGAAGGTGGAGGCGTCGCCCTCCTGGTAGCTCGGGTGGGGAATCCACTCTCCCTCGACCGAGTAGGCCACCCGGACGGCGCCCACCGGTCCCTCGAAGGGGATGCCGGAGAGCATCAAGGCGGCGCTGGCGGCGTTGATCGCCAGGACGTCGTGGGGGTTCTCCTGGTCGGCGGCGAGGATGGTGGCCACCACCTGGGTCTCGTTGCGGTACCCGTTCTTGAACGACGGCCGCAGCGGCCTGTCGATCAGCCGCGCCGTAAGGATGGCCTGGTCGGTGGGTCGGCCCTCCCGTCGGAAGAACGAACCGGGGATCTTCCCGGCGGCGTACATCCGCTCCTCCACGTCGACGGTAAGGGGGAAGAAATCGATCCCCTCTCGGATGTCTTTGGCGGCGTTGGCGGTGGCCAGGACGACGGTCTCGCCGATCTGGGCGACCACCGCCCCCTGCGACTGCTGGGCCAAGGCGCCGGTCTCGAAGCTTATGGTCCGTTCCGTCCCGCTGATGGGGCCGGAAACTGTACTGGCATCCCCCATGGGAACGCTCCTTTCGGGGCCCGCACCCTGCAGGCCCATCTGTCTCTAGAGCGGCGAGGGCCAGTTCCCAGTCGGCGGCCACCGGAGCATCCCGGGAGCCTTCGACTGGCAGCTGACCGCATAGGCCGCTGACTTCGGTGTACAACGAGGGCGGCCCGCAGGCCGCCCGGTCACTGCTTCGTGCGTTAGCGCCGCAAGCCGAGTCTGGCGATCAGCTGGCGGTATCGCTCGACGTCGTTGGCTCGCACGTAGTCGAGGAGCCGACGCCGCTGACCGATGAGCTTCATCAAACCTCGGCGGGTGTGATGGTCGCCCTTCTGCACCTTCAGGTGCTCGGTCAGGTGGGCGATGCGCTCGCTGAGGATCGCCACTTGGACCTCAGGAGAGCCGGTGTCGGTCTCGTGAAGCCGGTAGGCGGCGATCGTGGCCGCTTTGTCAGGCATGCAACAGAACTTTCCTTGTCTAATGATCCGGACGCGCAATGACAGACCGCCCGATTGCGCCCCTCATGGTAGCAGCCATGGGTACCGTGCCGGTGGTGACGCCCGAGGTCATCCAAGTCAACCGATCCCTGGCCGTCCCCGTCACCGAGCTGACGTGGCGCTTCACCGGCTCCGGCGGCCCCGGCGGCCAGCACGCCAACACGGCCAACACCCGCGTCGAGCTGCGCTTCGACGTCGCCGCCTCCCCCAGCCTGAGCCCGATGCAGCGTGAACGCCTCGTGGCGTGCTTCGGCCCGGTGGTGCGGGTGGTGGTGGACGACGAGCGCAGCCAGGCGCGCAATCGGGACCTGGCCCTGGCTCGGCTGGCCGACCGCCTGGCCTCGGCGCTGCGGGTGCGGCGCGCCCGGCACCCGACGCGTCCAACACGTGCGTCGGTCGAACGGCGCCTGGGGGAAAAGCGCCACCAGTCGTCTCGCAAGCGGGACCGAGCGACGGG
>JBOGGN010000012.1:0-6098 GCA_050744165.1 Acidimicrobiales bacterium
AGGTCACCCAAACCCGCCCACCTCGGCGACGGTCACGACCTCGCCGCACTCGAACACCGCATTCCCACCAGCGACCCACATCACGGTCCTTCTCCCTTTCCGGCGCCGGCCCCCCCGCATCATCCGGGCCCGTCACGCAAGAGCGGCGCTGCGCTCCTGCATCCCATCAAAACACCGCGGCGGGCCGCGGTGTTTTGACATCTAAGCCTGGTCCCAGAGGCGGATGCCGCCAAGGATGCCGGCCGCGTTATCGATCAAGGTCACGTTCGGAGGCAGGTCGCCCTTGACCTTGGTCGAATTGCCGCCCCCGAGGTACAGGTGGTCCCAACACAGGAGGGTGCGCAGGGTGTCGATCATGAGCTGCACCCGCTCGTTCCACTTGGGGTTACCGGCCTTTTTGCGAGCCGCCTCGCCCAGGTACTCGTTGTACGTCTTTTTGTTGTGAAACGGGTGCTGGGCCAACTCCAAGTGGGGGCACAGCCGCCCTTGGTAGAACAGCCCCGTCCCGATGCCGGTGCCCAGGGTCACCACCAGCTCGAGGCCGTCGCCGGTGACCACCGCCGCCCCCTGTAGGTCGGCGTCGTTGGCCACCTTGGCGGGCTTGCCGAATGCGGTCGTGAGGGAGCTCTGAAGATCGAAGTTGGCCCAGGCGGCCACCAGTTCGGGTTCTGGCTTGCCGTCGGCACCCTTCTTGCTCAGGAAATGGGGGGCGGTGAGGATATGCCCGTCGCGGACCATGCCGGGAAAGCCGAGCGAGATCCGGTCGAACAGGGGCAACTCGGCCACTAAGTCGGCGATGATCGTTACCAGGATCTGGGGCGTCAACGGGTAGGGGGTATCGTCTCGGACCCGCTCGTGGGCCATGGTGCCCGCGGAATCCAGCACCGAGGCCTTGATGCCGGTCCCGCCTACGTCGATCGACAACGTGTCGGGCCCCTTGGTCGGCGCCGGTGCCGGCGCCTTGGGTGCTGACCTCGGTCTGGTCGACTGGACCGACCGTGTCGCCGGGGTTGAAGGGGTTGGCCTGGGTGCTGCCACCGTGGTGACCTTAGACGGTGGGCCGAGCCCTCCCGGGCTCCCAGCCCGACGGGGCCAGTTCGAAGCCCGCGAAATCGAAGGCGGGAGACACGGTGCAGCCGACCAGCACCCAGCCGCTGAGGGGGCGAGCCGCCTGCCAGCTTCCCGGCGCCACCACTGCCTGGGGACGCTGGCCGGCGGCGAGGTCGGACCCCATGATCACGGTGGCGACGGCCACTCCGTCGGCCGACTGGGAGAGCTCCAGGGGGCCGCCGGCGTACAGGTGCCACACCTCGGTCCGGTCGATGCGGTGCCAGCGGGAGCGCTCTCCCGCCTGTAGCAGGAAGTAGATGGCGCTCCCGGCGCCGTCGTGGTCCCGCCATGTCTGCCGGTAGCGCCCACCCTCGGGGTGTGGCGACAGGTTCAGCAGCTCAACGATCTCGTGAGGCTCCATCGAGTCCCCTTGCAGGGTCCGCAGTCGGCCGGGCGAGCGGTCAGCGGTCAGGAGATGCGGCTGGCCGGCGCCACCACGCGGTGGCACACCGCCATGAGCGCCTCGGCCCGCGCCACTTCAGAGGCGGTGAACCGCACGGACGCGTCGCGGGCCGCGAAACCCACTCGGGATGGGTTCAGTTGGTCGTCGGGCACAGCCAGGACCCACCAGGGCCCCGAAGCATCGCCGCCCAACTCTGAGGGGAGGGTCGTCTCCTTAGTCACCACCGCCGAGCGCAAGGCGACGGCTCGCTGTCCGGCCTGGATCCGCACTGCCTCCTCGGGCGACCAGATCCACGCCCGGTCAGTGGCGCAGATCTCCGAAAGGGACTGGGCCAGGGCAAGGTCGCTGTCGTCGGCCCCCAGGGCGTAGCCGACCCAATACAGGGCGCGCACGACGGGGTCGACGATGCCCGAGTCGCCTCGAACGGACAGAAGGGAACCCGCATCGGCATCAGTCAAGGCTGCTCCCAACGCTTCGGGCGGGCAGGCGTCGGGCAACGAGACCAGGATCTCGTCCACGCTTCGCTCCCCGTCGATCTCGTGGATGTCCAGCGACATCACGTTGGCCCCCGCGGTCGCCAGCGCCGCTGCCGCCTTCGCCAAGGCTCCCGGCCGGTCTGGCAACTCGATACGGATCCGGTATCGGTCGGCCATGGGTACCAAGGTAGCGGTGGTCTGAGAAGTTTGCTGTGGTCATACTGAGAATAGTTTGCTCAACGTAGCGCGACTTCGGCCGTTCCGCTCGTTCTCAGCTGTTTCCCAGCGATTCCACTCCGGAAACTCAGCGATCGCGCCGATAGTGAAGGTAGGACCCCTTGCCGGAGAGAAGGGACAGATCTCATGCACATCCTCGGCTTCGCCTCATCGTTCGGGTTGTTCTTTCTGGTGTGCCTCGCCACCGCCGTCTTGCTGGGCGCGGCGGTGATGGGGCTGGCCCGCATGCAGAGGGTGACCGTCCCCGTCGGCGGCGACAGCGAGCGTTCGCCGCGGCCTGAGGTGCACCGCAGCGAGGTCGCGTCGCGGTTCAGCGCCGATCGGGTGTCGAGCCCCGGCGGCTGCACCTTCGGCCCGCGCCTGTAGCTCCCCGACGGCCCCGTCGGCCCCCGGCGCTCGTTCCCTGCCCGGGGCGCTAGACAGAGGGCGTGGCGCAACTCGACGACATCCGGCGGTGGTGGGACGAAGATGCCGCCGTCTACGACAAGGCCCCCAATCACAACCCGAGCTTCGGTCCCGAACGGGCCGCCTGGACGGCGGCCGTTGAGCAGCTGCTCCCCCAAGCTCCGGCCCGGGTGCTCGACTGCGGCGCCGGCACTGGTTTCCTCACCCTGATCGCGGCCCGGCTGGGCCACCGAGTCACCGCGGTCGACCTTTCCGAGGGCATGCTCAGCCGGCTGGAGGCCAAGGCCGCGGCCGCGGGTCTGTCAGGGCGCATCGAGGTGGTGCACGCGTCCGCGGCCGAGCCGCCGCCGGGTAGCTGGGACGCGGTGATGGAGCGGCACCTGTTGTGGACCATGCCCGACGCCGTGGTCGCCTTGGGTGCATGGCGGGATGTGTCGCGGCGCCTGGTCCTGATCGAGAGCCTCTGGGGCAGCGCCGACCCGTGGATGCGGGTTCGGGCCCGGCTGGCGACCGACTTCGATCGCTGGCAGCGGCGCACCAACGACCACCACGCCGAATATCCCGACCACTTGCGGTCCTCTCTGCCCCTGGGCCGAGGGGCGTCACCCGAACAGCTCATCGAGGCGGTGGAGGCGGCGGGCTGGTCGGCACCGCGCCTGATCCGCCTTCAGGGGGTCGAGTGGGCGATGCGCCTGCGCCTTTCCCCACTGCAACGGCTGCTCGGCCCCACTCCCCGTTTCGCCATCGCCGCAGACGGGGGCGGCCGGCGGTGATCTCCGAGCTGTTCGACCCTTCGGCCTGGCAGAAGGTCGAGGGGTTCGACTTCACCGACATCACCTACCACCGGGCGCTCGGCCAGGGAACGGTCCGGGTGGCATTCGACCGGCCCGAGGTGCGCAACGCCTTTCGGCCCCACACCGTCGACGAGCTCTACCGGGCCCTGGACCACGCCCGGATGACGCCCGACGTGGGTTGCGTGGTCCTGACCGGGAACGGGCCGTCCCCCAAGGACGGTGGCTGGGCGTTCTGCTCGGGCGGAGACCAGCGCATCCGAGGCCGCGACGGGTACCGCTATGAGCCAAGCGCGGGCGCGCCGGAGGCACCGGGCGCATCGGGCGTAGCCGCAACCGGGCGGTTGCACATCCTGGAGGTCCAGCGGCTGATCCGCTTCATGCCCAAGGTGGTGATCTGCGTGGTCCCCGGGTGGGCCGTAGGCGGCGGGCACAGCCTGCACGTGGTGTGCGATCTCACCATTGCCAGCGCCGAGCATGGCCACTTCAAGCAGACCGACGCCGATGTGGCCAGCTTCGACGCCGGCTTCGGGTCGGCGTACCTCGCCCGCCAGGTCGGGCAGAAACGAGCCCGCGAGATCTTTTTCCTCGGCCGCACCTACTCCGCCGCCGAGGCCCATCAGATGGGGATGGTCAACGCGGTGGTGCCCCACGCCGACCTGGAGCGGGTGGCCCTCGAGTGGGCCGCCGAGGTCAACGCCAAGAGCCCAACCTCGCAGCGGATGCTGAAGTTCGCTTTCAACCTGATCGACGACGGCCTGGTGGGCCAGCAGGTCTTCGCCGGGGAGGCCACTCGTCTGGCGTACATGACCGATGAGGCGGCCGAGGGCCGCGACGCCTTCCTCGAGAAGCGGCGGCCGGACTGGTCGGCCTTCCCCTGGTACTACTGAGGTCCCGCCTAACGCCCACGCCAGGGTGACCCGAATACCTACCGCATAGGTCCAGGTTTTCGGGCCACCCACCGGGGCAAGGCTGGAAAAAGGCCTCGCCCCGCTCTGCGCCGCTCACAGGAAGGGGCATCGGTCGATTCCGCGGCTAGCCGACCCGGCGGTCGGATGCCCAGAGCGGCCAGAGGGCCAGTACCGTGAGCCGTGGTGTCCCTGAACCCGATCCCGATGGACCCGCTGGCGTCGTTCCGCCAGGCCGTGCAGCGGCCGGTGCGGCAGGCGTTCGGGGCGGACCGCTTCCCTGAAGAGCAGTACACCGAGCCCGCCGGCGACCCGGGCCTGTTCGGGCCCGGCAGTGCTACCTGGGTGGTCCACGGCGACGCCGCGATGCTGATCGGCGGCGTGAGCGCCGTCATCCTCCAGAGCCTGCACCCCCTCGCCATGGCCGGGGTGGCCGATCATTCCGATTGGAAACAGCGGCCGTTCCAGCGGCTGTCAAGGACCTCGTCGTTCGTGACCGCCACCACCTTTGGGGCCACGCCGGTCGTCGACGCCATCATCGACACCGTCAAGGCGGTGCACACCAAGGTGGTCGGCACCGCCCCCGACGGCCGGCACTACGAGGCCGGCGACCCGGATCTGCTGCGGTGGATCCACGTGGCCGAGGTGTCGAGCTTCTTGGCCGCCCACCGCCGCTTCGGCCTCCTGCCGATCACGCCCGCCGACCAGGACCGGTACTACGACGAGGTGCGGGTGGTGGCCGAGCGCCTCGGCGCCACCCGGGTGCCCCGCAGCCGCGCTGAGGTGGCCGCCTACTTCGAGGCCGTTCGGCCGGAGCTGATAGCCGGGCGCCAAGCCCGGGAAGCGGTCCACGACCTGATGAACCCCCATTTCCCGGACCGGGCTGTGCAGGCCGGCTACATGGTCGCCATCCACGGAGCCATCGCCTTGCTGCCCGACTGGGCGCGGCGGATGCTCCGGCTCAACGAGCGGCCGGCATTCGAGCTGGTCACTACCCGAGCATCGGTCCACGCGCTGCTCAACACGCTCCGGGTGGCTGGTGGGGGAGCACCAATCCCGCTTCGTCAGGCGTGGGCCCGTTGCTCCGCCCCCAGTGGCAGCTGATTGGCGCGGTGAACGTGAGCGACTTCGACCGGGAGAAGCGCCTCCAACAGCTGAAGGCCGGGTACAGCGAGACGGATCGTGCCGATGTGTGGCAACTTGTTGCCAGCGGGAACCCGCCCCTCCACGACCGCCGGGCGCTGGCCTGGGCCTACGTCAACCAGCCACCGTGGATGGTTCGAGCCGACACCATGCTGCAACGGCGTCGGCGGCCGCAGGCGGAGGAGGGGGTGCGCCAGAGCTGTGAGATCCTGGGCATGCCGCTTTCCGGGACTTGAGTCAGGTGATTGGTGGAGCAGCCGTGAAGGCGATCAACTGGGCGACCCAGCTGCCATGTACTTCGGTCATGAGGGTGGCGTACAGAATTGTGCCGGTAGGGAGGACGGGACTGGCGAAGAACGCCTGCGAAGGGGGCAACAGGCCGGAGTTGACCATATTGTCGCCGTAAATGGTGGTGCCAACGAGCAGGTAGTACGCCTGCGCTGCCGCGATGGTGGACCAGGTGAAGGTCGTCGGCGCGTCGTTCAGCTGGGTGGATTGAAACACGTTGAGCTCGCCGTTGGTGGGGTGGGTGAAGGTTCCCATGGCCGGCCCGGTCGTGAAGGTGACCGACTGAACCTGGCTGTAGACGCCGTTGACCTTCGTGAACAGGCTGGCGTACATGGTC
>JBOGGN010000013.1:0-2394 GCA_050744165.1 Acidimicrobiales bacterium
CAGTAGAGGAGCCGCTGCCGGTAAAGGGCACCGCTGACGCCAGGCTGGCTACCAGGTTGGTGGCACCCGACGCGGTCGCCGTGGTACCGGTCGCAGTGCCCCCGGCGGTCTGAGCGCCCTGGGCGGCCGAACTGAGCGGGGACTGGCTGACCGCCGAGTTGGCGGCACCGTCTGAGCTGGTGCCGCTGGCCCCCGACGTGCCCGAAGCGCCCGAGGTGAGAGGCCCTGCGGATGCGGCGACGGCACCGCCCGAGGCGGCCGCGCCAGACGTCGTCCCGGCATTGGTGGCACCACCCGCACTCAAGCCCGAGGCCGCCTGGCTGCTCGCCAAGGCGCCTCCGCCGGCGCCGGTTGAGCCCGACGCGGCCACGCCTGATGCGAATGCCGCACCCGAAGCGCCCGACCCCGACGCCGACGACGAGCCGCTGGCGGCGCCGCCACCGGTCGAGCCGGAGGACACGATGGTGTTCTGGGAAGCGGGGCCCGACGCGCCCGACATCCCGCCGGTCCCGGTACCGGTCACGTTGGTGCTGATCGGGTTCGTGGACGCCGGCCCGCTGACGCCGCCGGACCCGGTAGCGCTCGTGGTGGATCCGCCGCTGGGGCCCGAGGAGGCGCTGCCGCTGGACGACCCCGTGGACGAGCCGGTGGAGCCGCCGGTCGAGGTCCCCGTCGCCGGCCCGCTGTTGCCACTGCCCGTCGAGGTGCCAGTGCCGGTACCCGACCCGCTGCTGCTGCTGGTGGTGGCGCTTGGCGAAGCGGAAGCGACGGCGGCGGCCGGGGCGGCTGCCGCCTGGGCGGGCGCCGGCCCGCTCTTCAGAGCAGCGACCATTGCCAGGCCGTGGAGCAGACCGGTCATGGCGGGCAACGGTACGCCATCGGGGGCCACCGGGCAACAGTTCCCGCCCGAATGGGACCTTTCGGACCCCGGCCAGGTTCCACGACCCACTGAAACGGGGGCGCCTTACTATGGGTCTCAGCGTTATGTCCGCCACCGCCCCCGCCGCCGTAGAGGCTCCCGCCGCCGACGAACGCCACCGCGGGTTCCTCGTCAGCGAGCTGATCGAAGACCTGCTGATGGCCCAGGTGTCGCGGTTTCTCGACGACCGCGAGATCGCCCTGCAGAAGCAGAGCCGGGTGTACTTCCAGATCTCGGGCGCCGGGCACGAGGCGCTGCTGCTGGCGCTGGCCCGCCACCTGCGGCCCGCCTACGACTGGTTCTTCCCTTATTACCGCGACCGGGCGCTGATGCTCGGCCTCGTGGTCACCCCGACACAGATCCTGCTGCAGGCGGTGGGTTCGGCCGACGACCCGGCGAGCGGTGGCCGCCAGATGCCCTGCCACTGGGGCTACAAGGGGCTCAACGTGGTGACCCAGTCCAGCGCGACCGGGTCGCAATGCCTGTCGGCGGTGGGCTGTGCCGAGGCGGCTCGCTACCTCTCCCGCCGCCGACACCTGCCGGGCTGCAAGGCCCATGGCGACGAGCTGACCTATGTCTCGCTGGGCGAGGGCGCCACTTCCCAGGGCGAGTTCTGGGAGTCCCTCAACACCGCGTGCACCCTGCACCTGCCGGTGCTGTACGTCGTGGAGGACAACGGCTACGCCATCTCGGTGCCCTCCTCCGACCAGTCGCCGGCGCCGATCAGCGAGTTGGTCCGGGGTTTCCGGGGTCTCGAGGTCCACAAGGTCGACGGACGCGACTACTTCGCGGCCCGCCAGATGGCATCGGAGGCCCTGCCTCGAGTGCGCGCCGGCGTCGGCCCCTCTCTCATCCACGCCACGGTCACCCGCCCGTACTCCCACTCGGCGGCCGACACCCAGAGCAAGTACCGCCCCGCCGCCGAGCTAGCCGACGAGGCGGCCCATGACCCCATCAAGCTTCTCCGCGAGGAGCTGATCGGCGCCGGCATCCTGAGCGAGCAGGAGGCTGACGACCTCCGGGACGAGGCCCGCCAGATCGTGGCTGACGCCGCTCGGGAGGCTCTGGCCGGTCGACGGCCGGACCCGGCGACCATCACCACCCAGGTGATCCATATCCCCGAGTTGCCCGCCGACGCCGAGCAGTGTGACGACGGCACCGGCGAGGTGGTGGCCTTCGGCGAGGCCATCCGCCTCACCCTCCGGGAGCAGATGGCCAAGGATCAGCGCATCCGGGTCTTCGGCGAGGATGTTGCCGACGCCCGTGAGGCGGTGCTGGCCAACGTCGAGGGCAAGGGCGGCGTGTTCGGCACCACCTACGGCCTGCAGCGGGAGTTCGGCCTGGCCCGCTGCTACAACACCCCTCTCGCCGAGGCCAACATCATCGGCCGGGCGGTGGGGCAGGCACTGCGGGGACTGCGCCCCGCCCCCGAGATCCAGTTCTTCGTTTAAATATTGAACGCCATGGAGCAGATG
>JBOGGN010000014.1:0-2389 GCA_050744165.1 Acidimicrobiales bacterium
GGCGACTCGGTTGCCACCAAGGACATCGGCGCTGATGCACTCCCGACGTCCACCGGTGCTCCGGCTGCAGGGACCGAAGTGGCTGGAGCCCCTCCTGGTGCCGGCACCGTGGCAGACGACCGGTCGACGATGCCGATTCCCCCGGTCGCTCGGCGCCGCCCAGGCTGGCGGGGCTATGGCAGCGCCGGCACCACGGCGCCTTCGCAAGCCGGCACCACGGCGCCTTCGCAAGCCGCCACCACGGCGCCTTCGCAAGCCGCCACCACGGCGCTGAGTGTGGCGCCCAGCGCGGCGCCACCCGTGGCGCCGCCCGGCGAGTCGCCAGCTGAGGCTCCGCCGTTTGGTGTACCGCCTCCCGTTGAGCCAACGCCACCGACGTCGCCGGGATACCTAAGTCCTTGGGCCGTTCCCGGAGAGAGCGCACCTGCTCCTCCCGGCGCCGAGCCGACGTCGTATGACTTCGCTCCGACCACCAAGCCCGGGCGGCCGCCGAAGGTCCCCCGCGCGGAGCGCCCGCCGCGTCGTCCCTTCACCCTCACCCCCCATATCAACAAGGGACCGGAGCGCAGCACGCTGATCGCAGTCGGGATCATCCTGATCGGCCTGGTGATCATTGCCATCGTGGCGGGCTTTCTCGCCAATGGCTACAGCTCTTCAATCGGCGGCCCACCGCCGCCTGCCGGCGACGCCTGCAACCTGGTGACCTCCGACCAGGCATCGGCAGTCTTCGGCGTGTCGGCCGGCCGCGCGAACTTCGTCCTCGGCGAGTGCGTCTATGAGGACATCAATGGCACGCACGAACTGTTGGTCCAGGACTACCACCAGGGCGAGCAGGCGGTGTACAACGCCACCCACACTTCCGACGCGGTTGCAGTTCCTGGGATCGGGGACATGGCGTACTACGTCGGGGGCTCCCTCTGGGTGGTGTCCGGCAAGAACATCATGGAGATCACCCTGGTTGTCATGCCCAACAACCCGACCGCTGCGCCGGCATCACCGCCGCCGGGGGAGTTGACACTCGCTCGGGAAGCCCTCCCCAAGCTCTGACCTGCCGGGAGATTCGGCAGCCGCTCCCTGCGCCATTGCAGTGAACGGCTGCCCACTCCTACTTAAAAGACTCGCCGGCAGCGTCCCGGGATACATCGGATTCGGTGTCAGGCTGTCGCCAACCTTGACGAGGTCGGCCAAGGCTGCGCCGGAGAGCCGGAAAACCGTCCATTCGTCCTGCGCCTGCGCCCCAAGGTGGCGATAGAAGCCGACCGCAGACTCATTCCAATCCAGGACCGCCCATTCGACCCGGGTGTAGCCCCGGGCCATGGCCATCCGGGCCAGCTCGGTTAACAGGGCTCGGCCGGCGCCGTGGCCGCGAGCCTGGGGAACGACAAACAGGTCTTCCAGGTAGACGCCGTGGCGCCCGGTCCAGGTGGAGAAGTTGAGAAACCAAATAGCGGCCCCGACGATCACCCCGTTGATCTCCGCAACGTGGGCGAACACCTTGGCACCGGGCCCGAACAGCGCCGCCTCCAAATCCCGCACCTGAAGCTGAACGTGCCCGGGCGCGAGCTCGTAGTCGGCGAGCGAGCGGACGAGCTTGACCAAGACGGGAGCGTCTTCAATCACCGCCGGGCGGACCACGATGTTCGACGGAGTGCTGCCCCCGTCGATTCGGCTCGGGTTGCTCATTCGGCGGGCTCGCCTATTGGGCGGCGGTCCCTCATCGGGCGGTGGTCCCGCATCGGGCGGCGGTCCCGCATCGGGCGGCGCTCGTTCATCGGGCGGGCGGGGCCAGCATGCGGGGCAATGCCTCGCTGATCGGCGTCCGTACGACTGCCACTGCCAACGCGTCATAGGGGGTGGATTGGGCGTTCACGATCACCACCGGGATCCTTCCCTTGACTGCCAGCGGGACCAGGCCAGCCGCTGGGTGCACCGTCAGGGTGCTGCCAATGGCCAGCACCAGGTCCGCCGATTGCACCGCCGTCACCGCGCGGTCAAAGACATCCAGGTCGAGGGCCTGCCCAAAGCTGATGGTGGCCGACTTCAGGATCCCACCGCAGGTCTGGCCCTCGCGATCGTGCAGACAGTGTGGGTCCTCCTCGCCAGCCCGGACCCGGCCCAGAGTCGACGACATCGGTTCGCGTGCGCCACAGGACAAGCACGTGACCTCGCGCATGGTGCCGTGGACCTCGATAACCCGCTCGGGATCACATCCTGCTTTCTGGTGCATGCCGTCGATGTTCTGGGTGATGATGGCTCGCAGGCGCTGTTGCCGCTCCAACTCCGTGAGGGCCAGGTGGCCAGCGTTCGGCTTGGCCGTCCAGGCGGGTGAACTCAGCCGGCTCCGCCATACCCCCTTGCGGACTTCCGGGTCGGCGACATAGTGCTGGAT
>JBOGGN010000015.1:0-1647 GCA_050744165.1 Acidimicrobiales bacterium
CATGCACGGTTGCGCCCGCGGCGGTCACCTCGGCCAGCTTCGCCTCGATGTCGGACACGTGCCAGTAGGCGACCGGTGAAGTCATGCGCTGTGGCCCGCCGCCCGGCACCAGCCCGATCTGCTGGCCCTCGGCCTCGTACCCCACGTAGTACGGCGAGTCAGCCTGCGGCGCCATACCAAGCAGCGCGGTGTACACCGCCTTGGCTGCGGCCACGTCGGACACGGGATGCAGCACGGTCTTGATTCCCATGGTGGAAGAGTCGCTCATTGGAAGTTGCTCCTGTCGTCGGGGTCAAGGACCCGGTTTCTCTCAACGACGATGACGCTAAATGCGGTCGCCTGGGCGCGCTTCTCGAATCCTGCTCGGTCATCAGCTCCGGTTGGAAAAGGCCACGACCTCCCCTTTTCCCGTCATTTCCGGGGGCGACCAGCGTCGCGCTGCGGCCCGCAGGACAGGTGAGCACCAGACGAAGACTGCCCTCAGCCAGGTTCAGAACGGTGACACCACTGGGGGCCGCCGACTTGTACCCTGATCCGCAGGAACGGCGATGGTCAGAGAGAAGCCCGAGGCCGCGGATCGCGAGCCACAGCCAAAGACCGCCGAGGCGGCGCCTGAGGGGCGCGCCACCTCGTGGGCTGACGGCGGGCACACCCAGGCTGTGGCAGCCGCCCGGGGGGCGATCAGCCCCGCCGGCCTGCTGGCGCTCCAGCGGACGATCGGCAACCGGGCCACGGTGGCGCTCATCCAGCGCGACCTGGCCGACGAGGACGTCGAGGCCGCCGCCGGGATGTTCCAGCAGGCGGAGTTCGGGGCCGGTGCCGCTCGGGGCCGGGCCGCGCTGCGGGGCCTGGTGGGCGAATCACGCGGCTTCAACAAGGCGCGCAAGCAGAGTGGCCCGCTCGTCATGGACGCCGAGATCGAGGCCACACTCGGTCCCGAAGGAGCCGCCAAGTTCCGCAAGTTGATGGAGGCTCGCGAAGCCCGTCAGAAGAAGACGACGACGGCCGGTGGCGCCTTCATTGCCAGCCAGGTCAACTCCAAGGAGAAGATCGGGTCGGCGGCGGCGTACACCACGCCGGAGGAGCGCGAGGGACACCTGGGCGAGTTCTTCCGGGGCGCCCACGCCTTCGTGTCCAACGACGCCTACCTGAAGATCCGCGGCGAGCACCTGAGCGAGTCCAACTTCAACGCGTGGGGCGCGGGCTCCAACTTCGTGGCGCCCCTCGGCGACGCCGACAAGCTCGTGGAGGAGGCGTCGGCTCCGCGCGGGCGTGGCTTGTTCCACCTCGAGGAGAAGCTCGGGATCCCGAAGATGTCCTGGGTCAACCAGTGCAAGTCGGCCGACTTCGGGATCTGGCGGTTCAAGATCCTCAAACCCGAGGCGCTCAACCTCCGGATCCCCTCCGGCGGCGAGTACGGCGCCTACGGCTCGTGGGTTGACCGGGGCGGTGACGCCCACCGTGGGGAGTGGCGCCCGGGCGGCAAGACCCTGGGCGGCGCCAAGGAGGCCGTCATCGATCAGATCGGCGTGGGCAAGTTTGGCGAGGCTGGAGCCGGCGCCGGCGAGGCGACCCGCAACAAGCTGGCCGAGCTGCAGAAGGACGGCATCCTCAAGATCGAGCTAGACGCCTCCATGAGCGCCAATA
>JBOGGN010000016.1:0-4822 GCA_050744165.1 Acidimicrobiales bacterium
CTCGGCTTCGCCCTGGTCCTCGACGCCGAGCTGTTCCGGCTGGACTCGGTGATCCGGTGGCTGGACAGCGCAGAAGGCCGGATCCGGCGCTTCGCCCTCGAGCCACCCCCGCCGGTGCCCGCGGCGCTGCCTCGGATGCGACTGCGGGCCGGAGTGCGGCCATGAGCCGGGCGGGCGCCGACTAGGGTTCGGCCGACACGGTGCTCCAGCTGCGCCAGGTCTCCAAGACCTACGGGGAGGGCCGCACCGAGGTCCGCGCCCTCCAAGAGGTCAGCCTGTCGGTCGAAGCGGGCGAACTGGTCGCCATCATGGGCCCGAGCGGTTCGGGCAAGAGCACCTTGTTGACCATCGCCGGCAGCCTCGAGGAGCCGACCAGCGGCGAGGTGTTGATCGGCGGCACCCTCCTGGCGGGCATGACTCGCAAGCAACGAGCTCGGCTGCGCCGGCGCACCATCGGCTTCGTATTCCAGGACTTCAACCTCCTGGCCGGCATGACGGCAACGGAAAATGTCGCCGTCCCCCTCGAGTTGGACGGCGTCCCGGCCAAGGACGCCCAGCAGGCGGCACTGGCGGCGCTTCGGGAACTTGGTCTTGAGGACCGGGCGGACCGTTTCCCCGACGATCTCTCCGGCGGGGAGCGCCAACGGGTAGCGATAGCCCGGGCGGTGGTTGGCGAACGGTCTTTGTTGCTGGCCGACGAGCCATCCGGCGCCCTTGACTCGCTCAACGCGGAAGCGGTGATCCGCGTGATCCGCGCCGCCTGCCACCGAGGGGTCGCGGGCATCATCGTCACCCACGACGCCCAACTGGCGTCGTGGGCCCACCGAGTGGTGTTTCTTCGTGACGGGCGGATGGTCGATCAGACATCACCTCCGCCAGTGGCGGAATCACTGCTGAGCCCGGGCCGGGCCCGGTGAGCGTCGCCGCGGCCGCGGAGCCGGTCGCCTTCTCACGGCAGGGCCGAGGACCGGCCCGGCGGGTGATGGTCCGCTGGGCGTGGCGGTTGTTCCGGCGTGAATGGCGCCGACAGGCGCTGATCCTCGTCCTCCTCACTCTGGCCGTGGCGGCCACCACCGTCGGCCTGGCGGTGGCATCGAACGCGTCGGCCCCGAAGAACGACCCGAACTTCGGCAGCGCCAACACCATCGCCTCCCTTCCGGGCAACGACCCCCAGCTGGCCGCCGATCTGGCGATCCTCGAGAGCCGCTTCGGCGTCGCCAACGTGGTCGCCCACCAGAGCGTCCCCATTCCCGGCTCGGTGGCGACGGTCGACCTGCGGGCCGAGGATCCCAACGGCACCTACCTGAAACCGACCGTCCGCCTTGACGCCGGCCGGCTGCCCAGCGGCCCCGGCCAGGTGGCCGTAACCTCCGAGGTCGCGCAGGAGTTCGGCCTCCGGGTGGGTGGCAGCTGGCACGAGGGCGGTCGCACTTGGACGGTCGTTGGCCTGGTCGAGAACCCGCTCGACCTGAACAGCCAGTTCGCCTTGGTGGCGCCGGGGCAGGCCGATCCTGCCCTCAATGTAACGATGCTCGTCAATGCCACCAACGCGGAGATCGAGCACCTGAACACCTACGCCCCCGCCGACATCGAGTCCCGCGGCGGCGGTAGCCGCACCTCGGCCGCCATCGGCGTGTTGGTGCTGGCAACCATGGGACTCCTCTTCGTGGGGCTCCTGGCAGCCGCGGGCTTCACCGTCATGGCCCAGCGCCGGATGCGATCGCTCGGCATGCTCGCCTCCCTCGGCGCCACCGACGGCCAGGTGCGGCTGGTGATGCTGGCCAACGGGGCGGTGGTCGGTATCACCTCGGCAGTAGTGGGCGCGGTCACCGGCCTGGCGGTGTGGCTGGCACTGGTGAGCCAACTGCAATCGGTCGCCGCCCGCCGCATCGACCGCTTCGCCCTCCCGTGGTGGGCCGTCGGGGCGGCCGTCGGCCTTGCCATCATCACCGCCACCGCGGCCGCCTGGTGGCCCGCCCGAGCGGTGGCTCGTCTTCCCGTGGTTGCCGCCCTGTCCGGGCGCCCGCCGCGCCCTCGGCCGGCTCGCCACTTCGCCTCCGCCGGAGTCGTCGTCTTGGCGGTGGGGCTGGGTCTGCTGGCCTTCTCGCACCAGCGCCGGCCGTTGCTGATCATCGGCGGCGTGGTCATCACCGTGGCCGGCACACTGCTGCTGGCTCCCCTGGCCATCCGGGCGGTCGCCCGAGCCGGGCGCCGCGCTCCGGTCCCGGTCCGCATGGCCGTGCGGGACCTAAGCCGCTACCAGGCTCGGTCGGGCGCCGCCCTCGGCGCCGTGACCCTGGCCATCGGCATCGCCACCACCATCGCCGTCAGCGCCGCCGCCTCCCAGCCGGCATCGACGGCCGGCAACTTGGCCAGCAACCAGCTCAACGTGTACCTGGCCCAGGGCGGCGGCGGCAATGTCCTCCCGAACCTTTCGCCGGCGCAGATTGCCGTCGCCCAGTCACAGGTCGGACAGATGGCTGCGACCTTGCGGGCGCCATCGGTGGTCGAGCTGGAGAGGGCCCTGCCTCTACCCGGCGCCGGGGCACAGCCCTCCGGGATTGACGGCCTATCCCCGGCGGTGTTGGCGAGGGTGACCACCAATGGCAACCAAATATCGGTCACCGAAGTGGCGGGGTTGTACGTCGCCACCCCGGCGGTGCTCGCCCACTACGGCATCGACCCGGCCAAGATCAACCCGAACGCCGACCTCCTCACTTCTCGCGCCGGGCTCCAAGGCCTGCAAATCTTCTCCCCTCTCATCGGCCCCATCGGCCCCGGGCTCGGCGATACCGGCGCCGCCCCGTCCGGCACGGGGCCTTCAGGATCGAATGCCACCGGGCAATCCGGAGCCAAGCCCGACGTCGGGAAGCGCGTCGCCCAGTCGCCGGACGCGACCGACCCGGTTATCCAGCAACTGCGCCAGCTACCGGTCTACACGTCGGCGCCGTCGGTCCTCATCACTACCCACGCCATGGCCGCACTGGGCCTGACGGCCGAGCCCGCCGGCTGGACGATCGAGAACTCGCACCCGCTGACCGCCGGCCAGGTCAACTCCGCCCGCAAGGCGGCGGCGGCGTCGGGCTTGTACATCGAGACCCGGCCGTCGCAGGCCTCGGTGGCCAAGGTTCGGGATTACGCAACCCTGGCTGGCATGTTGCTGGCCCTCGGGGTGCTGGCCGCGACCGTCGGCCTGATCCGCAGCGAGACCGGCAACGACCTGCGGATCCTGGCCGCCAACGGCGCCGAGCCCGCCGTTCGCCGGGCCCTGACCGGTGCCACCGCAGGCGCCCTGGCGGTCGAAGGGGCCGTACTCGCCGTCGCCTGCTCCTACCTGGCGCTGATCGCGTGGCACCGCTCGAACCTCCACCCGCTGACCCACATTCCGGTGACCAACCTCGCGGAACTGCTTTTGGGGCTCCCGGTCATCGCCGCGGCCGCGGCGTGGCTGGTCGCGGGGAGCGAACCACGGGCGATCAGCCGCCGGCCGCTCGAGTAGCCGCGACTGCTGTACGTAGACGGCGCTACTGGAACAGCTGCTTGATGTCGGTCTCGGCGGCCTTGCGCATCCGGTTCAGGAACGGCCTCATCGCCTTCTGGTCGCCGTTCAGCACGGCGTCATAGCCCTTGCGGTCCTCGGTGCGCAGCTTGTCGAGATTGAAGTTGGACTTAAAGGCGGCCGGATCGCCGCTGTTGAGGGCGTAGACATACTTGACCACCTCCATGGCGTGCTTGTACCAGGCGCCGTAGTGGAGCTTGCCCATGGTGCGGATCTCGAACACCGAACCCTCGACTGCGTCCCGGCCGACCGGGTTGGGCTGATCACCGAGATGGCCGAGCGATTCCAGGTGATGCTCGGCCCCCACCGGCGCCGTCGGGACCGCCTCACGGAACTTCGCCTCGGTGAGGTAATCCTTGCCGTTGGCGATGCCCTTCAACCAATCACGGATGCTGAGGCCGGCCAGCATGTCGTGCTGGATGCCGTGCTGTTGCACCGCATTCTTCACCCGGTCGTCGGTGTAGACGCTCGGCACAACCGCCCTGCCGAGGTCGAGGTTGTCGCCACGGTAGTCGCACGCCTGCTTGACCAAACACCGCAGTTCCAAGCCGTTGCGGTCCCCAAGAAAGACCTGGTCCTCCTTGCCCAGCTGGGAGAACATGGTGGCGAAGTCGGTGCGGGCGAGCAGCGGGGCCATGGTTTTGGCGTACATCTTGACGCCGGGCGCCTTCAGGATGTACTCCACCAGAAGGGCAACGAAGCTCTGAAGCTTGTCCCGTCGCTTCTGGCCCTCTTCGGTGTCGCCGAACGGCGTCCAATCCCCGGGGTTGCGCTGTTCGAGGTATTCGGTGATCGCTCGGTCGGCGAAGCGGGGGGCGGCGCCGACGATGTCTGCGTTGGTGTCGTCCGCGTTGTCCGGGCTGAGCAGGCCGGCACCGATGATCGATCGGCCCGTCGACAGGGCCTTGGTCTGCTCGGTCGACTCCCCCGGTTGCTTGGCGCCCATCTGGCTCATCAGCTCCGCCACCTTGTCAAGGCGAACACCGACGCTGGCCTGCACGGTGCCGTCGTTGGAGTTGGTCGCCAGAATGACCGTGTTCGGTTGCGGCTTGCCGAAGCTCGAGAACTCCGACGACTTCATCGCCACCGGGTTGCCCTTGTTCCCGGCCACGGTGCTAAGGATCTTGTTCTCCATGCCGACGATCTTGCTGACCGTCTTGCTGGCCTCCATGGCGCCGGACTTGGTGTCCTCAAAAGGCCTCGTCACGTACTCGAGGAAGGAGTCACCGGAGCCGACTTCCTCGTCGGCCTCCGCCGCAAAGG
>JBOGGN010000017.1:0-4342 GCA_050744165.1 Acidimicrobiales bacterium
CTTCTCGTCCGGTGAGGCCCGCGTGCTGGTCGCCACCGACATCGCCGCCCGCGGCGTTCACGTCGACGACATTGCCCTCGTCGTCCACGTGGACCCCCCTGCCGAACACAAGGCCTACCTGCATCGCTCGGGGCGCACCGCCCGCGCCGGCGCCCGGGGCTCGGTGGTCACCATCGCCACCCCCGACCAGGCTCGGGACGTGAACTCGCTGCTTCGCAAGGCTCACATCCAGGCAACGGCCGCCTCGGTCGCGCCCGGGGACACCCGCACGACCGACCTGACCGGCCCGCCTGCCCCGCGGCAGGCACCCGATGCCAGGCCGCCGCGAGACCCGCGGCAGGTACCGGGCGGTACGGCACGTCGGGACACCTCTCGGCAGGCCGGAGGCGACGGCGCAGCGCATCGCGACGGCGCCTGGGGCCGGTCTGCCACCACCCGACGGCCGACGCAGGGCGGCGTCGGGTATCGGGACTCCGCCCGGCCGACGCAGGGCGTCAAGGCGCATCCAAACCGCGAAAAGGGCCAGCCCGCCGCCGCCCACACGAAGAACTGGAAGCCAGGACGAGCCACGTCTGATACCGGTCGTCGGCGACCGCGGCCGAGCTAACAGAGCCGCTGGTCGACGAGGAGCGGGCCGACGGCGACGACGTCGTCGGCCTCCAAGCCCGAAACGACTACCAGGACTGAACCGGCGGGCGCGCCAGCATTCGATCGGCCACCGCTGCGGCCCTCAGCGGGGTGCCGGAGCGCTCTCGGTTCGTGCCAGTTCCTGATACACCGCCTCGTAGCTCGACACCATCGTCGGCACGTCGAAGTTGGCCTCGACATGAGCTCGGCAGTCGTCCCGCCGCAGAAGGCTGGCTCGGTCAATGGCCTCGGGGAGCTGGTCGGGCCGGTCCACGATGATCCCCGTCCGCCCGTCGTCGACCACCTCGGGGACACTTCCCCGCCGTAGGGCCACGACCGGGGTGCCGCAGGCCATCGCTTCGATCATCACGATGCCGAACGGCTCTTCCCAGCGGATCGGAAACATCAGCGCTTCGGCGCCCATGAGCAGGTCCCGCTTGCCCGCCGCGTCAGCCTGGCCGACGTACTCGGCGTCGGCGCCGAGTCGCGGTTGGACGAAGGCGTCGAAGTACTCGCGCTCGGCCGCCTCGTTCAGCTTGCCGGCCAGCAGAATGCGCCGCCCGGCCGCCCGTGCGGCGTCGATCGCCAAGTGGGCGCCCTTGTCCTGGTTGAAGCGGCCCAGAAAGAGCACATAGCCCCCGTCGCCGGCTCCTACCTGGTAGGTGGAAACGTCGAGTGCGTTGTAGATCGTGGCGACCCAGTTGACGTCGGACCGCAGGTTCTGCTGGGCCTGCGAAATGGCGACCACCCCGACGGTATGGTCCAGCGTGGAGAGGTAGTCGCCGATCGCGCCCGTCACCGGGCCGTGGGCCGTGATGACCGTGGGCAGGGGTCGGTTGCGGGCGAGCAGGGGCCCCGCCAGGCAGTGGTCGTGGACGACGTCCACCTCGAGATCCGCCAGGGCGGCGGCGGCGCGGGCCGCGTGCAGCACCTCCGGTGCAGGATCGCCCAAGCGCTCCGACTGGGGGTCCGCGAAGCAGGCGATGAACTTCTGGGCGCGGGTGCGGGCCTCGCCGGCACCCAGCAGCGTGACCTGATGGCCTCGGGCGACCAAGCCCTCCACCAAGTCCCCGACCATTGCCTCGATGCCCCCGTAGCCATCTGGGGGAACGTGGAACCAGGGGGGTGCCACCAGGGCGATACGCAAGCTGGCGGTGCCTTCAGGCAGGTCAGGACGCGAGATATCAACGGAGTGGTTCATCACGGGTTTCTGTGGTCGGGTGGCCAGGCCGGAAGGAACTGGGGCGGCTTTCCGCCCGTACGTATCGCGCCGCCGAGGCCCTTTTCCTTCACCTACCCGGCGCGCCCCTTCAATACTCACCAGGGCCGGGGTTCGTTGCGATCGGTTCCGGTGGGTATGTTCCAACTCCTGTGGCTGACAGCTTTCTGAGCGGCGAGCTCTCCGGGTTCGCATCCGACTCGCCCGAGACGGGTGGGCGCACCCTGGTCGAGGGCTCCACCTTCGTGGTGTCCGGCCGCGGCGGCGACATCAGCGGCGACGGTCCAGAGGGGTTGTTCGTCCGGGACGCCCGGGTGCTGTCGCGCTGGCAACTCAGCATCGACGGCCAGGACCTCGAGCCGCTGGCCGGCTTCAGCGAGGAGCCGTTCTGCGGGGTTTTCGTGGCACGGGCGCAACAGCGTGACGGGGAGGCCGAGCCGACGCTGCTCGTCTCCCGCCGGCGGTACGTCGGCGGCGGGATGCGTGAGGACATCGCCCTGCACAACTACGGTCCCGAGCCGGCCGGGGCGGAAGTCACCCTCTCGGTCGGTTGCGACCTTGCGGACCTTTTCGAGGTGAAGCGGGGACACGTGTCGTCGGCCCGGACCGTGACCGTCGGGCATGACCTGGAAAAGTGGACCGCCTCCGGCCGCCACGGCGGTCAGCACCGAAGTGTCGCCGTCGCCGCCTCCGGGGCTTCGGTCAGCGGGCTGAGCTTGACGTGGCAGGCAGTGGTTCCCGCCCATGGGCAATGGGAAACATCGGTTGAGGTGATCACTGCGGTGGACGGGACGGAGATCCCGCCCCGTTTTCCCATCGGGTTTCCTATCGACCAGGCGGGACCGGTTGAGGGCATCGCCGAGTGGCGCCGGGCCAGCCCCGTGCTCGATGTGGACTCGGCGGCGCTGTTGGCGGCCTTCGCTCGCTCCCAGACCGACCTGTCGGCGTTGCGGATCACCGATCCCTCGGCCGGCGACGCGGTCGCCGTGGCGGCGGGGGCGCCGTGGTTCATGGCCCTGTTCGGGCGCGACGCCCTGATCACCTCGGCCATGACCATGGCGGTCAACCCGGACCTGGCCATCGGCACGCTGCGCGCCCTCGCCCAGCACCAGGGCCAAGTCGAGGACGCGATGACCGAGGAGCAGCCGGGGCGCATCATCCACGAGCTCCGGCTCGGCGCCGACGAGGAGCTGGCCCTCGGCGGAAGCGACCGGTACTACGGCAGCGTCGACGCCACCCCGCTGTTCGTCATGGTCCTCGGCCAGCTGGCCCGCTGGGGCGCCCGCCTCGACGTCATCGAGGAGCTCCTGCCTGCTGCCGACCGGGCACTGGCATGGATCGCCGACTATGGCGATCGGGACGGCGATGGGTTCGTGGAGTACCTGCGCTCGACCGATCGGGGCCTGCGCAATCAGGGCTGGAAGGACTCGCACGACGGCATCAACTTCGCTGATGGGACCATCGCCGAGCCGCCGATCGCGCTGGTGGAGGTGCAGGGGTACGTGTACGGCGCCTACCGGGCCCGGGCCGCTCTCGCCGCCCTGCACAACGACAAGGAGACCTGCGGCCACTGGAACGAGCAGGCCTCACGTCTGAAGCGGCGGATCGACGACGCCTTCTGGCTGCCCGACGCCGGGTACTACGCCGTCGGGCTCGATCGCGACAAGCGGCCCATCGACTCCTTGGCATCGAACATGGGCCACCTGTTGTGGGCCGGGGCGGCCGAGCCCGCTAGGGCCGGGGTGGCGGCGGAACGCCTGGTGTCGGCGGAGATGTTCAACGGGTACGGGGTCCGCACCCTCGCCACCACCATGGGCGCCTATAACCCGGTGAGCTACCACAACGGCTCGGTGTGGCCTCATGACACGGCACTGGCCGTCGCCGGCATGGTTCGCTACGGGTTTCACCGGCCGGCGCAGCGGATCGCGGCCGGGTTGATCGACGCCGCCGCCTACTTCTCTGGGCGGCTGCCGGAGCTGTTCTGCGGGTTCGGCAAGGCGGAGTTTCGGGGGCCGGTGCCCTACCCGAACGCGTGCGCCCCCCAGGCGTGGGCGTCGGCGGCTCCGGTTGCTGCCATTGTCGCCATGCTCGGGCTCGACCCCGACGTACCCGCGGGCACGGTGGGCCTGCGCCCGGCCGTCCCGCCGTCATGGGGTCGGATCTGCCTGAACGACATCCCCCTTGGGCGGGAACGCCTCACGATCACTGTGCACGGCGACGGCACTTGGTACAGCACCGGCGCGCCTTCGCTGCGGCGACTGGCGGACGACCAGACTGCGCCGGCTGGGCGCTGAGCTTCGCCGCAAGGACGGGTCTCGTTTGTGCCTCCCGGGTGCGGGTAATCTTCAGGGCGGCACACCGGCTGCTTTACCGACCGATGGCCGCATCGGCGGTCGCCCACCACGTCGTAGGCCCTTCACCATGGAGGTGCGCAGTGGCTTGCACCAAGCGCGAGAACGTAGCGACACGCTCGGCGTCGCTCCGGCAGCGGTAGCG
>JBOGGN010000018.1:0-2640 GCA_050744165.1 Acidimicrobiales bacterium
GCGCCGTAGCGTTGTCCCGTGCCACCCGAGCGTCGACCCGTGATCCTCGTCTCCGCCTGCCTGGTCGGCGTGGCGTGCAACCACCGGGGCCTCGCTAGCCCGTCGGTGGCGGTGTCGGATCTGGCAGGTGAGGCTCGGCTGGTGCCCGTCTGCCCTGAGGTAGCAGGGGGCCTCCCCACGCCACGGCCGCCGGCCGAGATCCAGGCCGATGGCCGGGTCTGCACCGCCGAGGGGACCGACGTGACCGACTTCTACCGGCGGGGCGCCGCCCACGCCGTGGACCTCGCCCGGGCCACCGGCGCCCGTCGGGCCGTGCTCAAGGCCCGATCCCCCTCCTGTGGGTGCCAGCAAGTGTACGACGGGGCATTTTCCCACTCCCTTCGTGACGGGATGGGCTTGACGGCGGCCGCCCTGGCCGGCGCGGGGGTCGAGGTGATCTCGGAAGACGATCTGCCCGGCGGCTTAGCATGACCTCTCCGGGCGCTTAGCTCAGATGGTAGAGCGCTGCCCTTACAAGGCAGATGCCGGGGGTTCAAGTCCCTCAGCGCCCACACGGAAATTTCGCGAAGCAGCAGGTCAACGGCACAATCGGTCCGGAACTTTGATGACCGCAGATGCCTGATGGAGACCCCTCCGTGCCACTGCTTGTGGCACGCTTGTGGCACGCCGGGAAGGGTCGAACGCAGAACGGGTCGGCGCCACGACAAGATCACCGTCACGCTCGGCCCGCCAACGCTCCTGCCGGGCTCGGGTCGGTGACGAGGCTGGCCACCAGCCGCCGCTGCGGGGCCGACGGCAGGGGTCACCAACAGGATTGGGCCAGCCCGTCCCCGCCCACCTCGAGGCCGGGAACGACCCGCCCCGAATCCACCAACTCGGTGGCCACCTCCAGCACCGCCCCTACAAGCTCGCCGGGCTGAGCTCAACCGGACCGCTGAGGCCCCCGGCCGATGCGCCGGGGGCCTCGGGTTCAGTCGAGCAACCGGGTGACGGTGCCCGCAGCCACGGTGTTGCCCCCTTCGCGCAACCGCGAAGCCGAGGCCGGCGTCGGCGGCGATGGGCTTGCCGAGCTCGCCCTCTCCCTGGGTCGTCTGTTAGTCGGTGTTAGTCTGTTAGTCGGTGTTAGTCGAAGGGAGGATTGTATTGGTGGCTGATGACGAGGCCGATAGTCCTTTCCGGCCGGGATACAACCGTCGCCCCCCGGTGCTTGCAGGACGCGATGAGGTACTCGCCGCGGCCGACGAGGCGGTGGCCATGGCGGTCAGGCACGCGTTGACACCGCCGGGATTGCTGCTGGTCGGCCAGCGCGGGGTTGGCAAGACCGTGTTGTTGGGCGAGGTCGCCGACCGAGCGGCCCAGGCCTACGGCTGGCCGCGCCTCCATGTCGAGGTCACCCCGAAGACTCCGTTCACCCCCGATGTCGTGGACGCCGCACGCGAGCTGGTCGCCGCGTTCGATGACCCGATGCCCCGTGGACTTCGGGTCCGGGAGGCAGTACTGGGCGCCGGCGTCGGGCTTGTTCATGGGGAACTCACGCTCGCACGTGACGAAACCCCGGCCGCCGATTCCTCGCTCCTCTTGCGACAGGCGCTCAACGCGGCCGTCGACGCCGCTCTCCGCCATGACGCCGGCTTCGTGCTCACCATCGACGAGATGCAACTCGTCGACCGCCAAGAACTGGCACGGCTGGCGGCGATCCTTCAGCGGGGCACCGACTTGGGATGGCCGGTGGTGCTGGTGGGAGCAGGGTTGGCGGGAATGCGTGACCCTGAACGGGCGGTGAGCTACTTCGAGCGGGCCGACTGGCATGAGATCGGCACCTTGAGTGACGCTGAGACCCTCCACGCTCTCCAAATCCCGGCCGCGAACGCGGGACGCCCGCTCGATGACGACGCGGCCGAGATCTTGGTCGCCGCCAGTGGCGGCTATCCCTACGCCATCCAGGTGTACGGCCACCACGCGTGGAGAGCATCGCTTGGCCAGCCACGCATAAACCGCCAGGCGGCCGAACGGGGTGTGCTGACCGCTGGCCGCCAACTGGACCAAGGCCTGTACGCCAATCGATGGGCGCAAGCCAGCCCGGGGGAGCGGAACTACCTGGCGGCGTTGGCATCACTTCTGGGGTCGTCTCCCGATGTGCGCGGCGCCCAGGTGGCAGCTGCGCTCGGCGTCACCACCCGCCAGGTCGGCACCGTCCGCGACCGGCTAATCAAGAAGGGGACGCTCAGCACCGATGGCGAGCTCCTCAGTTTCTCGGTGCCCGGCATGGCCGACTACGTGCGTCGCCAAGTTCACCGCCACCGGGCCTAATTCCCGTCCGGGGAACTCGACGGCGAGATTTACGATGCGCAAGACCGGCCCGCTCCATTTCGGCCGAACTGGCCACGACCGCAACAGCGGGACGAACACGATCTCGGGATATAAGGCAGCGATTTGCACCACTGCGGCCCCTCCGAACGGCAGCCGAATGTCCGGCCAGTCATGCCCCTGCTTCACCGGTACCCGACGGAAGCAGGGAGGGATGCTGATTGGCGATGGCGCCGTGCCTGCCCGGCGACCAGCGAGGCTCCTCATCGACGAAGTCGAACAGTCCCGACGCCTGCCGGCTCACCGCGTGGTCCACCGATGCGAATCGTGCGG
>JBOGGN010000019.1:0-1845 GCA_050744165.1 Acidimicrobiales bacterium
TGGCGATGGACGCCACCTCGCAGCGCCCGTGGCCCGCAGCCGCCGCCCAGCGCGGGGAGTCGGTCCTCGTCGACCTGCCTCAGTTGGGACTGCGGGGGCCAACGGGGCCATGGCCGGAGCCGCCCACCCGCGCCTTCGTGACTCCGTTGCGGCCCCAGATCGAGGACGCCCCCTACGGGTTCCTGGTCGTCGGGCTCAACCCGTGCCGGCCGTTCGACGCCGACTATCAGGGCTTCGTGGAGCTGATCGCGGGCCAGATCGCGGCCGGCCTCGCGGGCGCCCGCGCCTATGACGACGAGCGGCGCCGGGCCGAGGAGCTGGCGGAGCTGGACCGGGCCAAGACGGCGTTCTTCACCAACGTCAGCCACGAGTTTCGAACCCCACTGACCTTGTTGCTCGGTCCTGCCGAGGACGCTCTGGCGGACCTATCCCAGCCCCTGGAAGACACCCAACGCCGCCGGTTGGAGCTGATCCGGGGCAACGCCCGCCGCCTGCTGGTCCTGGTCAACTCGCTGCTCGACTTCTCCAAGCTGTCCGCAGGCCACGGCGAGGCGTGTTTCCAGTCGACCGACCTGGCGGCCTATACCTCGCAGCTGGCCGCCATGTTCCAGGTGCTGGCGTCCCGAGCGGGGCTACAGCTGCTGGTCGACTGCCCGCCGCTGCCAGAGGCGGTGTTCGTGGACCGGGACATGTGGGCCAAGGTGGTGCTCAACCTGCTGTCCAACGCGGTCAAGTTCACGTTTTCGGGCACCGTCTCGGTGACACTTCGGGAGGCGCGGGACGTCAACTTGGGCGAGAAGGCCGGCGTCGAGCTGGTCGTGGCCGACACCGGGATCGGCATCACCCCGGCCGACCAGGCCCGCCTGTTCGAGCGCTTCCACCGCGTGGTGGGCGCCCGTTCGCGGAGCTTCGAAGGCACGGGCATCGGCCTGGCCCTGGTCTCGGAGCTGGTGGGATTGCACGGGGGAACGGTCTCGGTGGACAGCCGGGCGAACGCGGGGACGACCTTCCGCGTGCAGCTGCCGTTCGGCTCGAGTCACCTTCCGGACGAATTCCTCGACCATGAGGCCGATCAGGCCGGCGAGGCGGCGGTCACCACCCAGGCCCAGGACCTGGTGGCCGATGCCATGCGCTGGCTGCTGCCCGACGGCGCATCGACGCCAGACGCGGCCGCGGCCGCGGTCGCCGCGGAGCCTGCCGGCGGGGATCACGCCGGCGTCGACGTCGAGCGCCTTGCCCACGTCGGTGTCGACAACCGTGCCGCCCCCCACGCGCCGTCCAGCCCCGCCCTCGCCCTCCGGGAGACCATGGCCCGGGTTCTGGTCGTGGACGACAACCCCGAGATGCGCGCCTACCTCACCGAAATCCTGGGCCGGGCCTACGCGGTCGAGGTCGCCTCCGACGGCGTGGCGGCACTCCACCAGGCCCGCTCGCGGCCTCCAGACGTCATCATCACCGACGTCATGATGCCCAACCTCGACGGTTTCGGCCTGCTGGCGGCGTTGCGGGCCGACCCGGTGACGGCTGCTGTTCCCATCATCATGCTCTCCGCCCGGGCGGGGGAGGACGGGGTGGTGGACGGGCTCCAAGCGGGTGCCGATGACTACCTGGTGAAGCCGTTCTCCGCCCGGGAACTGATGGCAAGGGTGCGCACCCACATCGAGCTCGACCGGGCGCGGCGAGGCCGCAGGGAGCTGGAACGGAGCCGGGCCCTCCTCGACCAGGCCCAGCGGCTGGCGGGGCTCGGGAGCTGGGAGCTGAACCTGGAGACCGGCCGCTTCGAGGCGTCGGAGCACTTCCACCGCGTCGTCGGCACCACCGCCGAGGAGGTCGCCGAAGCCGGCC
>JBOGGN010000020.1:0-4810 GCA_050744165.1 Acidimicrobiales bacterium
ACTTGCTGCGGCCGAAGGAAGCGGCAGGTCGGCGATGCGGGGCCGACGCGGGGCCGACGCGGCTAGTCGGCGCCGCTCCCGGCTCGCTCGCCGTTGGCGACGATGGCGTCGTGGACGTACACCGCCAAGCCGGGAGCCACCGCTTCATAGGTGGCGGTGAAGCGCGAGTCGGCGACATACATCTCGGCTAAGCCTCGGTGCATGGCGTAGTCGCAGTCGTAGAACCACCGGCAGATGTGTTGCCGGTGGGCCTCGGCTAGTCCACACGCCACATTCCCCGACGCCGGATCGCCTGCTGCCAAGGCGGCCGCCAGCGCCTGAACGTTCGCATCGGCTTCGGCCTTCATGGCGATCCAGTCCTCTTTGGTATACGCCGCCGCTTTGCGTCGTGACTGGCGGTAGGCGTCGGTGTCGCCCCAACGACGCTCCACTTCCTCGTCGTAGCGGTCGAGGTCGACCGTCCCGAAAACCTCGAACTGCTCCTCAGGCGTCAGGGAGATGCCCATCTTGGTGGCCTCCATTTCGTTTTCGAGGGCGCCCAACAGCGCCGTGACGTGGGCCTGCCGTCGGCGCAGCAGGCGATGCTGGCGGCGGAGGTGGTCGTCCCGGTTGGCGGTGGGATCGGCCAGCATGGCTGCGATCTCGTCCAGCCCGAACTCCAATTCCCGATAGAAAAGGATCTGTCGCAACCGGCCCAGATCCGACACGGAATACCGGCGGTAGCCGGCAGGGCTGCGGCCGCTCGGGGTAAGCAGGCCGATCCCGTCGTAATGGTGTAGGGCCCGCACCGACACGCCGGTCAGGCCCGCGACCTCGCCAACGGTGTATTCCATGCACCCACTTTGGACCCTGACGTTGCGTCAGGGTCAAGGGATTTAGAGCAGGAAATCTTCGATCACGGGGACGATCGCGTCGTCGGCGACTCCGTGGGTCTGGCCGTCCAGCACGACGGTCTGTGACCTGGGGATCACCAGGGCCAGCGACTCGATGGCGCTGCGGGCCCACTCGGGGCTGGCACCGCCGGCCAGCAGCAACACTGGGACCGAGATGCGCTCGAGCCCGTCGGGGATGGTCTGGTTGTTGCTGAGTATGACGTCGTAGGCGAGCGTGTGGGCGATGGTCAGCATGGCCGGCCACCCCGGCGAGCGGTGGATCGAGTCCAGGGCTTGGGGCGGCAGCCCGACCGCCTCGGTGAGGAACCGGTCCGCGGCCTCGCCTCGGTGCCCGGCCGCGACCAGGTCCGAGAGGCGATCGGCCAAGTCGGACCCGTGGCGCGGGCGGCTGTTGTCCTCGACGAAGGGTGGCTCGTAGGCGGCCAACTTGTCGATGGCCGAGCCCGCGGCCGCCGCTACCAGGACCAGCACGGCGCCCGACGAGTGACCGTACGCCGAGGCTGTGCCGCCTGCGGCCGTGATGACGGCGTCGAGATCTTCGACCTCGCGAGCCACCGAATAGGTCGCGGCGTCGGTGCTGTCGCCCCGGCCCCGCCGGTCGTAGCGGTAGACGGTAAAGCGAGAAGCCAGGCGCGCCGCCAGTGCCGCCGAGGTGTGGCGGTCGCAGAAGGCCCCCGTCACCAGCACCAGTGCGGGGCCTTCGCCCTCCGCCTCGAAGACAATCGTGGTGCCGTCGGCCGACTGCACGGTCTGCACGTGGGGACCTCCTGGTGGCTGGTTGGTCGTGGTTCTAGACGTAGGACATTCGGACGTCGGGGGAACTGATTGTTGCTAGGAACGGCGCCGAGCGATTGCCAGGGCGATCGACACGAGGATCGCCGACAGCACCAATGTTTCCACCCCGGCGAGCGACAGGGTGATTGCCAAATGGTTCGGGTGGTCTCGGTCGAAGGCACCCAAGAGTTGCCGCACGGGGGGAGCGCCGGGGATCACAATCTCCGCCAGGGTGAAGGTTATGGCCACATAGAAGCCCTCGGCGAGGCGCCCGATGACTGGCCGGGTGGTGACCGCGCCAACCGCCACTGCCAGCGCGGCGACGAGCACGTGTCCCACGAGGCCGTCGAGCAGGACGCCGGCGACGCTGCCGGCGGACGCACCGGCGTCCCCCACGGCGACGGGGGTGGCGATGGCGAGCACGGCCAAACCGGCGCAGATCACGAGGGCGGCCGCCAGCTTGCCCAGCCGGTACCGGAGGTCGTTGCCCACGGTGACCATTGACACATCGGATTGGACCGGATCCTCGGCGTTGAGCACGGACCACGTCAACCAGATTCCGACCGGCAGCAACACGGTCAGGGTGTCGGCATAGGTGGTGAGCGCCGGGCCGGCGTCGCTGTTGGCGATGGCCACTGCCGCCAGAAACAACACCACCGGAGCGATCCACCGCTGGGCTCGGACCGCATCCACAAGGGTGTACCGGGCGACGCCGGTGATCGGTCCGATGGAGCTGGTCACGGCCCCGCCTCGCCGGGGTGCGATCGGGTCGACGGAGCCGACCGCAGTGTCCGCCGCCTGCGGCAGAGAATGAGCCGGCTGGTCCGGGTGGTCCGAGCCGCCTGCTGCCGCCGCCGTCAGGAGAGGCGTGACCGAGCGCACCGACCAGCCCGTAGCCAGTACCCGAGCCAAGGTGCGGTCCGACAAGGGCCCATCGACAGTGAGGCTGACGGTGCCCGCGGCGTCGCCGACCGGTGGTCGGGGCCGCCCGGCGCCGTCGGCAACTCGGGCCCCGTCGGCAACTCGGGCGCCCAATCCGGTGGCCTCAACCTCCACGCCCGGCATCGCTGCCAGCGACGTGACGTCCCCGGTCCCTGCCAGCTGGATCCGCATGCGAGGCGACGAGTCCGCGGCGGCGACGACGATGGGGTGGAGCCGGCCGCTGTCCAGCATCAAGGCCCGGTCGGTGCGCAGGGCGTCGTCGGCTAGATGGGCGCTCAGCACTACGGCGGAACCGCCGGCGCGGGCTTCACCGATCAGTTCCCAGACGGTGGCCCGGGCGAGGGGATCGAGGCCGGTGAAGGGCTCGTCAAGGACCAGCAGATCCACTGACGCCAGGAACGCCTGGGCCACCACCACCTTCTGGCGGTTGCCCTTGGACAGCGACCGCACCGGCATGCCGGGGCCGGGGGACAGCCGTAGGCGCCCGAACAGCGTGCCCGCCCGGTCCGCCACCTCACCTGGTGCCAGCCCCCGCATGCGGCCCATGTGCTCGAGGTAGCTGGCGCCGGTGAGCCGGACCTGGGCCGCCAGCCGTTCGGGGGCGAAGGCGACCGTCGGCGGCCGGCCCCGCACTTCGCCGGTGGTGGCGCGAGACAAGCCTGCCAGGATCCGCAACAAGGTCGACTTGCCCGAACCGTTGCTGCCCACCACCAAGGTCACCGATCCGGGCGGGAGCGCCAGCGCGAGGCCGTCGAGGACCCACGCGCCATGGCCATAACGCTTGCCAACGCCGTCGAGCACCATGGCCCCGTCCACGAGGGCGCGATCCTCGCGCCGTCTCCCGCTGTCCCGGGTACCATCCTCACCGATGGCCGACCAGGACGATGTCCGGCGCATCGCCTTGGCCCTCCCCGAAGCGGTCGAGGGCGACGGCCATTTTTCCTTCTCGGTGTCCAACAAGGGCAAGGCCCGCGGTTTCGTCTGGGCCTGGAACCAGCGCATCCACCCCAAAAAGCCGCGGGTCCCGAGCAACGAGGTGGTTGCCATCCGGGTGGCCAGCCTGGACGACAAGGAGGCGCTGCTGGCGACCGACCACGCCAAGTTCTTCACCGAGCCGCACTACAACGGCTATCCCGCCATCTTGGTCCGTTTGGCCGAGATCGACGTCGACGAGCTGGAGGAGCTGATCGAAGACGCCTGGCGTTGCCAGGCGCCGAAGGCACTGGTCGAGCAGTTCGACACCGGCACCTAAGTGCGCGACGACCCCCGGGCCCCGGAAGCAACCCGACCCGGTGGTGCCAGACTGATGTAGTGGCCTACGAGGAGCGCGCCACCGCCGTGGGAGGTGCCGTCCTGTGGCGCCAGGCGGTCGACGACGCCCTCGGCGCCAGGCGCATTCTGCCGGACGGGTGCCTGGACCTCATCTGGGACGGGCAGCGCCTACTGGTCGCCGGTCCCGACACCGCCGCCCGCTGGCATCACACTCCCCCCGGGACAGTGTTCGTGGGGCTGCGCCTGAGTTGCGGCCTCGGCCCGGCCCTGCTGGGGATTCCCGCCGACCAGCTGGTCGACGAGTATCCGGACCTCGACCAGGTGTGGGCCCCGGCCCCGGTGCGGGCGCTGACCGAACAGGCGGCCGCCGATCCCGAATCGGCCCTCGAGCAGTGGGCGGTGAAGTCCGCTGCCCACCGCCCCGCGGACCCGCTTGGGGGGCGGGTGCAGACCATGGCGGCGGCCGGCGTGAGTGTGGCCGACATGGCCGATCGGACCGGCTACAGCTCCCGCCAGCTCCACCGGCGATGCCTGGCGTTGTTCGGCTATGGACCGCGGCACCTGGCCCGCATCCTGCGGCTGGGCCGGGCCCTCGACGAGGCGCGGGCGGGCCGGCCGCTGGCCGATGTCGCCGCGTGGTGCGGCTATGTCGACCAGGCGCACATGACCCACGACGTGCGGGCCCTTACGGGGGCCACGCCGACGACGTTGCTCGAAGCCGCCGTCACCGGCTGAGCCAGAGCCGATAGCGCAAATCAGATTCCTTGCTGCTGCCGGTCGCGCAGCCATTTGAATAAGTCGTCGTCCATAGCACACCCCGTCAGGGCGGCGGCCCCCGCGACCTTTTGGCGGCGACGGCGTCGTCGAAAGCCGAGGGCGAAGACCAGCGCGGCGAGCAGCAATGGCCCCCCAACACTCACCACATCGAG
>JBOGGN010000021.1:0-2132 GCA_050744165.1 Acidimicrobiales bacterium
ATCCACGGCTCGCGATCCGACCATGGGTTCCACAAGCGCACCCGCTCGACGGCGTTACGCCTGGCCTGGTGTCCCACCGAAGGGCAGCATAACGAGGAGGTCCTGAAGCGGCCTTTAGGTTGCCTGAGGAGCAGTGGTGAGGCGACCGTTCGAGATGGGGCTCAACTCAGGTTCCTCCACTGGGTCGGCAGCGGCGAGCGCGGGGCGGGCCGATCGGTCCGAACCACCCGGTCCCGGGGGTAGCGCAGCGGAATCGAAGGGTCTGGCTCGTCCGGTAGCGCCGGGTCTGGCTCGTCCGGTAGCGCCGGTTCGTCGATCTCGTCAGATGGACCAACCGCGGATTCGGGCAGTTCGAACGCGGCATCCATCCGTTCGAGGACTCGATCGAACTGGGCCACGCTCTGGCGTAGCTTGCGGGTCAGGCGGGCAACACCGTCGGTTGCGTCCGAGCCTCCGCCAGAGGTGGCGATGATCGCCGCGACCTGCTCGTCGATGCGGTTCGCCAGCCGCTGCATCTCCTGATCAATCGAGGTGGCGACCCGCTCGGCGATGGCGGCGCGGCGATCGCCAGCTTCTAGATGGTCGGTCATCGCCTCCAACAACCCGGCCGAACGCTGCAGTTGGTCCTGGAGTCCGTCCAAGCGCACCTGCAGTTGCTCGATCCCCACCATGAGGTTGAAGGTATCCATCCCGGCGCCCGAATCGCCTGTACGACGGCGCAGGATGGTCTCGGACAGCAACGCACCGACATCGGCTGCCACCGCTTCGGCCAAGTCGACGGGATGAGGAACGACCTGCGCCAGGACCTGGGCGAACACCGTCGGGTCGGGACGGTCCAGGGCCTCACCGATGCGCGCTGACAGCCGGCGAGCCAGCGGTTCAACCATCTCGCGGTGATCGTCTTCCAGCACCCGCCGAAGAAGCTGCTCGACCTGGCTCAGGTCGACCTCCACCACCAAGTTGGCGATTGCCTCGCGCACCGCCGCCGTCAGGGCATCCTCATCACCGGGTGCCGACACGGCAGAGGCGAGGAAGCCCTCGGGGTAGCGACCAGGCGCGTCGACGCCATAGCCGGCGGCAAGGGACGGACCGCCGACACCGGGAGCACCGCGCGGCGGGGCGTCGACGCCGAGAACCGGGTTCGGGGAACCAGCCGCGCCGTCATACGGTCGCGATCCGCTGGACGCCTCGGCGCCGACCGGAGTGACCGGCGCCGAGCCGGCGGGGGCGACCCGGGCGGCGGCGTCGAAGCCCTCGGTCCCTCCAGCCGGCGGGGGGCCCACACCGATCTCCTCGGCAAGTGGTGCGACCGGCACCACCTCGCTCGCGGCAGCCGCCTCGGCCACCGACCCTGACGCTTCCTCGACACCGCCCGTTGCGACTGGCTGGTACCCGCCGGCCGTGCCGCCGGCGGCACCGCCGGGCATCCACCAACCGGCATCGGGAGGCGGCTCCCGTGTGCCCACAGTCCGCAACGCGTCATCGGCGCGTTCATCGCCATCTCTCGGCCAGGCGACGGGCCGGGACGCGGTTGCCACCGTCGCTCGCAGGCGACCACCCGGGGCCGACCCGATCGGCGTCGATTCCCGCCACCGGGCCAGCGTGGCCTCCCACTGAGCTTTGGCGGCGGCGCATTCCGACGTGTCGCCGACCAGTGTCTCGGGCCCGGCGAAGCGGAACTCGAAGTCGCCCGTTGAGTCCCGAACCAGCACGCAGCGTTCGACCCCATCGGAGTTCCGGCTGACGACCTCGATGCCGTCGTCGGACTCCCGGGCACTGCGCAACGCGATTTTGAGCGCCGCCGCCGCCGGCAACCCTTCCCGGACGTCGGTCGGCACCAGATCGCCCGGTTGGTAGGCCCTGACCTCGAAGGTGGCGTCGTCGCCCGGTACCGGAACCAGGTACGGCGTGACCAGCGTGTCGCCGTACTCGACGGCGCCCACGACCAGCAGGCGGGCCAGGATACGCCCCGCCGTCGGGCTGGTCTGAGCCCCGGGAGCGGTTAAGGCACAGCGCAGCAGGTATTCGAGGAAGTAATCGGTCTGATCCGTCAAGTTCGGCTGGTCGGTGGCCATCGGTGCTCCTGGCGAAAAGGAAAGACGGCCGAGCCGGGAATACGGCTCGGCCGTCTA
>JBOGGN010000022.1:0-4671 GCA_050744165.1 Acidimicrobiales bacterium
GCCATAGCCATGGCGGCGTTCGCCACGTTGATGCGGCCCGGCAGCCGCAGGTGGACTGCCACCCGCTCGCCGCCGGTGAAGACGACCTCGTCGCCGTCCAACCACACGTCGAGGGCCGGGCGGTGAAACGAGCACTGCGAGCACGCCCACGCCCCGCCCGTAGCGGCCGGAAACAGGATCCGCCCCCCGCAACTCGGGCACCCCGCGGCATCCGCGGTCCACCGTTGGCCGGCGCCGACCCAGGTCACCGACGCCGCGGCGTCGCCTGCCCAGGCAACGAGCGGGTCGTCAGCGTTGGCCACCACGTGCAGCGCCTCGTGCCCGGCCAACAGCTCCCGCCACGCCGACGCCAGCCGCCGCACCTCGTTGTTGCGGTCCAGCTGATCCCGGCTCAGGTTGAGCAGCACGACCACCGCCGGGTCGGTCGCCGCCACCACCTGGGCCAGCCACGCCTCGTCCACCTCCAGAACCGCCAGCCGGGCGCCCTCGGGCGCCCGCGCCAGGGCGGCGGCGATTCCCGGGGGCAAGTTGGCGCCGAGGGCGTTGGACACCACCGCTCCCTGCGCTTGCATGGCAGCGCACAGGAGGCTGGTCGTCGTCGTCTTGCCGTTCGTCCCGCTGACCAGGGCGATATCCCGGCCGCGAGCCAGTTGCCGCAGCGCCCCCGGGTCGATGGCCAAGATGGCCCGCCCGCCGATCACCGACCCCGTCCCCCGCCCGAGCCGCCGGGACAGCGTCCCCACCGCACTCCCGACCCGTGCCGCCACCTGGGTTCGGACCGGCAACCGCCGCTCGCCGGCGCTGTTGAGCACGCTGTTGACCACGGGGACCGAGGCCACGGTAGCCCAATCAAGGTGTTGGCCGATCCTGACTGGCAAGCTGTGGGTAGGAGGCGTCAATGGACCCGGACCAGGCACCAGACACCGGCGACCGGGCCCCGTCGGATGCTGGCCCCGTCGCTACCAGGCAGACCGACGCCTCGCAGGATGTCCGGGAAAATGGCCTCCCCAACGGCGCCACACGCCACGCGGAAGGACCCGATGGGGAGGCTGGCAACAGGCCCGACGCCGCGGTCGATGGCGTCGTCCCCGGGGCCGAGCGCCACACCAAAGCTGCCGCCGGCAACGGGTCAGAGGGTGGGACCACCGACGAAGTGGTTCGTCCGGAGCCCAATGACAAGACACCTGCCCATGCCGTCGGCGAGTCCAACGACAAAACGCCGGTGCCGCCGTCTGCCGAGCCCGTGGCAACGCCAGCCGAGGCAGAGCCGCCCGCCGAGCCCGTGGCAACGCCAGCCGAGGCAGAGCCGTCCGCCGTCCCGGAGGCGACGCCTGCCGGTCCCAGAAGGGAACAGATCCCCTGGCTGATCATCTGGAGCGCCATCGGCGTGGTGGTCGGCGCGCTGGCCGCCGTGGAGCTCGTCTTCGCCCTCAGTCAGCTGATCGAACTGCTGTTGATCGCCGGTTTCCTTGCTGTCGTTCTCAGTCCCGCCGTCGCCGGGTTGGTGAAGCTCGGGATGCGCCGGGGGCTCGCCACCGCCGTCGTTTTCCTGCTGGGGATGGCGGCCTTCGGAGGCCTGGGCTATCTCTTCATCCACCCGCTATACCGCCAAGCAACGCACCTGGCCAACGACCTGCCGGGCACGCTGGCCCGTGTCCAAGCGGGAAAGGGCCGCATCGGCAAGATCGTGGCCCGGTACCACTTGCAGAACGACGCCGCCAAGTACGCCCCCAAGGTCCAGAGCTACCTGAGCCACCTGGGCGGTCCCGCGCTGTCGGCGGCCAAGACGGTATTGACCGGCCTCGGAAGCCTGGTCGTGTTGCTGATCATGACCTTCCTGATCCTGCTGGAGGGGCCGTCGGCCGTCCGAGCCCTGTTGCGGCTCATGCCCCCGCGCCACGGGCGTCGCGTGCGGCACATCATGGACGACATCGCCCGATCGGTGACCGGCTACGTCCTCGGGAACTTCGCCACCTCGGTGATTGCGGGCGTCGTGTGCGGCACCACGCTGATCCTGCTTCACGTGCCTTTCGCCGTGGTCTTCGGCGTCTGGGTGGCCATGGTCGACCTCCTGCCGCTGGTCGGGGGGCTCTTGGCCGGCGTGCCGACCGTTGCCTTCGCCTTCTTGTACTCACCAACGGCCGGCATTATCACCCTGATCGTGTTCCTGGTGTACCAGCAGGTCGAGAACCACCTCCTCAACCCCGTCATCATGAGTCGCACCGTCAAGCTCAACCCACTCTGGGTGCTGCTGTCGGTGCTCGCGGGCGCCGAACTGGCAGGCATCGTGGGCGCACTGTTGGCGATCCCCGCGGCGGGAACGATCCATGTCATTGCCCGTGACGTGTGGGACGAGCGACGGGGCCGGCCGAAGGCCACGCCCACGGAGGGTCCAGACAAACACCCGATCTCGTGACCGCCACCGACTCCTGGGACCCGGTCCAATACCACCGGTTCCAACACGAGCGTCGCCAGCCTTTCGTCGACCTGCTGGCCCTGCTGCGGCCCACCCCCGGCGGCCAGGCGGTCGACCTCGGGTGCGGCACCGGCGAACTCACCGCGGCGTTGCATCGCCACCTTCGAGCGGACCACACCGTGGGGGTCGACCGCTCGGCGGCGATGCTGGCCGAGACCGATGCATGGGTCGAGCCTGGCCTCTCCTTCATCCAAGCCGAGATCGGCGCCTTCGCCCATGACGGCGACGAGTCCTTCGACGTCATCGCCGCCAACGCCTCGCTGCAATGGGTCGCCGACCACCTGCAGGTAGTCGCCCGCCTCCGGGAGCGCCTGACCCCGAGTGGGCAGCTGGCGTTCCAAGTGCCGGCCAACTCGGACCACCCGTCGCACGCGGCCGCTCGGCAGGTGGCCGCCGAGCCTCCCTTCGCCGCCGCCCTGGCCGCGGGCGGGTCGTCATTCCAAGATCCCGTCCCGCCACCGGAGACCTACGCCGTTCTGCTGCACGAACTGGGCTTCGCGGAGCAGACGGTGCGCCTGCAGGTCTACGGCCACCTCCTGGCCTCGACGGCCGATGTCGTCGAGTGGGTGAAAGGCACACTGCTGACGCCCTACCGGGAGGCCCTTGACGAAGCCGCCTACGCCGCGTTCCTCGACCGCTACCGGGCCCGTCTCCTGGAGCTACTGGGCGACCGGCAGCCGTACTTCTACCCGTTCAAAAGGATCGTCTGCTGGGCCGCGCTCTCCTGAGCCTCGACCCGTCGCCGAAGGGCGGCGTCGCGATACCAGGGCCGCAGCGCCATCCGGGCGGGTGCCAGATGGCCGTAGATCAAGAGGCCCCATCCCGGCGGGATTCGTCGTAGCTCGTCGGCCGGAGCCAACCTCCGGTAGGACACCGACGTCGTCGTGGAACGCCGCCCCTCCCGGTGTTCAGCCGTCATCGTGTGCTGCCGAACCGCCTGCTCGCCTGCCAGGCCGGACAGGGTGTCGAGCGTGCCGATGTCCGAGATCCCCGACAGGGCCACCTTGGCCCGGTGGTTGTTGGCGATGGATCGGGCCCGGTCCGTCCCGTAGCGGGACTGGAGCTGGGCCAGGTCCTGGCAGATGGTCACCAGCTGGATGCCCATTCCCGCGCCGGTCGAGGCCAGCTGGTCGAGGTTCTGGATGGGCGCGATGTTGGCGGCCTCGTCCAGCACGACCAACAGCGGCGGATCGAGCGGACCCAGCCGCTCGTAGCGGGCCACGGCCGCATGGACGACGGCGCCGACGAGGGCGCTGAACACACCCTGGACCCGGGCCTGCTCGTGGGCGGGGCCGCACAGGTACAAGGTGTTCCTGCCCTTGAGCAGCCGCTCCGGGTCGATCAGCGAATGCTCGGCCGACCGGGCGACGAGGGGGTCCTCGTAGGGCGCCAGCACGGTTTCCAAGGTGGTGTAGATGGAGCTGCGGAGCCGCTCGTCGCGTCCGATGCTGGCTCGCAAGGACTGCAGTGCCTCGACCTCGGCGGCCAGTTCGAGCAGCAGCTGCGGCTCCTCGGTCTCCTGGAGGTTGGTCCAGCGGACGACGTCGGCCAGGGGCCGGCTTCCCCGTTCGGCCGCCAGCAGGAGCGGCGCCAGGAGCTTCGCCGCGGTCTGGTACCAGAACGCGGCGTCTGTCATGCCGGTCTGCGCCGGCGTGGCGCCGACCATGGCCTGGGCCACCCGCTGGGCCCCGCTCCACGTCGCCGAGGCGACCAATGGCGACCATGACGACGGGGCGCCAGCGGCGGGTACCGAGCCCGTGGGATCGAACACCCACGTCTCGCCCAGGCCCGACCGAAACGCCCGCGTGTGGCCCACAAGGTCGTCCTTCACCGAGGTGGCAACCACCGGTCCATCCCATTCCAAGAGCGCCGGGATAGCCAGCCCGGTGGTCTTCCCCGATTGGGTCGGCCCGAACACCAAGACGGAGTGACCCGGTTCGGTGGCCACCAACCGCCCACCCACCCGCCCGAGCACCAACCGCCCGCCGCCTGGCCGGCGTGCCAAGAGGGGCCGGAGATCGCGAGGACGGGCCCAGCGGGCCCCGCCGATGTTGCGTCCCATGGCCGCACCTCCTGAAGCGCCCCAAAAGACCGACGGCCCGACCGCCCGAATCTGGCCAGGGAAGGAGCGGGACGAGCCCCGAGGGGCTCGTTGGAGGCCGGCCGGGGTCGAGTGCCGAGGGGCTCGTTGGTGG
>JBOGGN010000023.1:0-10716 GCA_050744165.1 Acidimicrobiales bacterium
GTTCCGGGCCGTGCCGGTCGTGGGCACGCTGTGGTCCCGGGCCGGCGGCGTGGCCTCCCATCCCGACAATGCCTACCGGCTGCTGCGGGAGCAGCACCAGCTGGTGTTGGTGTTTCCCGAGGGGACCAAGGCGAGCGGCAAGTTGTACCGGGAGCGCTACCAGCTGCGCCGTTTCGGGCGGGGCGGGTTCGTGGAGATCGCCATGCGGGCCGGGGTGCCCATTGTCCCCATCGCCGTGATCGGCAACGAGGAGGCCATGCCGATCCTGTGGAAATCGTCGGTGCTGGCCAAGCTCACCGGACTCCCCTACGCGCCCCTGACCGCCAACATGGTGGCGTTGGGACCACTGCTCGGCCCGCTGGTGTACCTGCCGGCGAAGTTCAAGCTGCGGGTGCTCGACCCGGTCACGCTCGACACCGAACCGGACCAGGAGCGTTACCCCCGCAGCCACATCCTGGAAACATCCGAGGCCATCCGTGCCTCCCTACAGGAGGCGTTGCTCGACATGCTGTCCGAGCGGACCAGCGTCTGGTTCGGCTGAGTGCTCCACAGCCGAGGCAGCGTGAGGGCGTGATGGGACGGCGGGTACTGGTTACCGGGCTCGGCAGCTTCTGGGGCGGCCGGGTGGCCCAGGCCCTGGAGGCCGACCCCGGCGTCGAGCTGATTGTCGGCCTCGACACCCGCGACCCCATGGTCAAGCTGGAGCGGACCGAGTTTGTCCGTGCCGACGAGGGCTACTCGATCCTGGCGCGGCTGGTGCGTGCGACGCAAGTGGACACCATCCTGCACACCTTCTTGGTGTCCGACTCGACGAAGATGAGCGGCCGGGCCATACACGAGATCAACGTGATCGGCACTATGAACCTGCTGGCCGCGGCGGGGGCAGCGGGCAGTTCAGTCCGCCACCTGGTGGTCAAGTCGTCGACGCTGGTGTACGGGGCTTCTCATCGGGACCCGGCCTGGTTCCGGGAGGATATGGCACGCAGCGCTTCGGCCAGGACGCGGGTCGAGAGGACGCTCTTGGAGGCCGAGAGCTACCTCAAGGACTTCGTGGCCGAGACTCGCGAGGTCACCGTCGCCGTCCTGCGCTGCGCCAACGTGCTCGGCGCCGAAATCGTGACGCCGATCAGCCGGGCGCTGTCGCTGCCGGCCGTGCCCTGCATTTTCGGCTTCGATCCGCTGCTGCAGTTCGTGGAGGAAAACGACGTGGTGCGGGCGCTGGTGTTTGCCATGCTAGGCGAGCTTTCCGGTGTCTACAACGTCGCTGGCGACGGACGGCTCCCGTGGAGCGAAATCACCGCCATGGTCGGGAAGTTGCCCTGGCCCCTCCCACCGGCCATGACCTCCCTCGCCACCGTCCCCCTGTCCCGCCTGGGCCTCGTCGAGCTCCCTCCCGAGCTGCTGGCCCTGCTGCGATTTGGGCGGGGAGTCGACAACCGCCGGCTGAAGGAAGCTGGCTTCGACTACACCTGCACCTCGGCTGACGCCGTGGACCGCTTCCGCAGGGCCAACCGAGTCCGCAACCTCAAGCGGCCGAAGCCGTCCGACCGCTATGACGGCGACGTCGAGGCATTTTTCCAGGGTTCAAAAGCTGTTGTGCAACGGGAGAGTTAGGCCAGCCACGCTTTGATATACGCCTCGCGGCGCTGCCACCATTCCTCGGCGGTGATGGCGAAGCGGACATGATCCTCCCAGACGCCATTGATTTCGAGGTAGCGGGTGGCCACACCCTCCTCCCGCAGTTCGAGTTTTTCCGCCACCCGGCGGCTGGCTTTGTTGCGGGGGATGATGGCGATCTGGATGCGGTGCAGAGCCAGTTCCTCGAAGGCAAAGCGCAGAACCATGACCGCCGCCTCGGGAATATAGCCGTGGCCGGCCATGGCCTGGTCGATCCAGTAACCGACGTAGGCATTTTGGAACGGGCCCCGTTGAATCGATGAAATGTTTATCTCCCCGGCAAAGCGCCCGGCCACGAATATGCCGAAGCCGTAGCCGGTGCCGAGCTGCCGTTCCCGGTCCCGGGCACCGCATCGGGCGGCGAACACCCGCCTGTCGTCGGCGGCGTCGGGTTGGCCGGCGATGGGTTTGGGCTCCCAGCGGACCAGCCAATCCCGTGAACGCGTGCGGACCTCCCGCCAGGCTTCGAAATCGCTTGACACCAGGGGCCGCAGCGCCACCCGCCGCCCGGCCAGCTCCAGCGAAGATGGGCGCACCGCCCCCCAGCTCATCGGCCCAGGATCTCGTCCAAAGCGACGAGCAGCAGGGTCGCGTTGGCGATACGAGCGGTGTGGCCCATGCACCCGATCCTCCAGACTCGGCCGGCGTAGGCACCGACGCCTCCGCCAATTTCGATGTTGTAGCGCTCCAGCAGGTCGTGGCGGACCGACGCGTCGTCGATATCGTCGGGTATCCACACGGTGGTCAGCTCCGGCAGGCGGTGCCCTTCGGCGGCGAACAACTTAAGGCCCATTTCCTGCAGCCCGAATTGCAGAAACTGGCCGCATTGGGCATGGCGATTTTGGGCCTCCTCCACGCCCTCGTCGAGGAGGGCGCCGAGCCCCGCGTGCAAGGAGGTGATCATGGCCACGGGGGCGGTGTGGTGGTATTTCCGGCCGCGCCCCTGGGCGGTGTACTCGGCGATCATCCCGAGGTCCAGGTACCAGCTTTGGGGTCGCTCCACCCGGCGCTGCCTCGCCCGGTCGTTCATGGTGAACGGGGCCAGGCCGGGCGCCACCCCGAGGCATTTCTGCGTGCCCGAATAGGCGATATCGACGCCCCATTTGTCGATTTCGACCGGGATGCCGCCGAGCGACGTGACGCAATCGGCCAGCACCAGGGCGTCGCCGTCGGCATCGTGGACGGCCGTGCAGATGGCCTTCAGGTCGTTGCGGACCCCGGTGCTGGTCTCGGCGTGGACGGCCGCCACCACCTTGGGATGCGGGTGGGCCGCGGCCAGCCGATCGGGGTCGAGGGGCTCGCCCCAGGGCGCCTCGACCCGGACTACGTCGGCACCGCAGCGGCCGGCGACGTCGCACATCCGCTCCCCGAACAGGCCGTTGACCCCGATGACGACGGTGTCGCCGGGGCCGACCAGGTTGACGAACGCCGCCTCCATCCCCGCCGAGCCCGTGCCCGACAGGGGCAAAGTCAGCTCGTTGGCGGTGCGCCACACCTGGCGGAGGCGGGCGCAGGTCTCGTCCAGAATCTGCAGGAATACCGGATCGAGGTGGCCGAGCATGGGCCGGGTAAATGCCTCGGTAGCCTCGGGATAGGGATTCGACGGGCCAGGACCCATGAGGATGCGCTCGGGGATGGGCACTGTCCCGGCACTCTATCGACGGCTGCCCGGTTCCATTCGACGACCGCGCTGGGGGCGGGCACGACCGGGCGCCGGGCGCCGCCGGGCCAGGGGTCCACCGGGTACGAAGCCCCCCCGGGCCAGGGCACCACCGGGTGCGAAGCCCCGCCGTGTGCGAATCCCGCCGGGCCGGAGGCAGCAGGCGCTGCGCCCCGGAGGGTCAGATGCCCTTGGGGTGGTAGGTCAGCGCCTGGACGCCTTCGTTCAGGTTGAGGACCTCGTCCAGGTTCAAGACGGTGGCATCGGACAAGTCGTCGAAGACCCGCTTCCCAGATCCGAGCACGATGGGATACACCATCAGGCGGTACTCGTCGACCAGGCCGTGCTCGGTGAGCATGTGGACCAGCTGGGCGCTGCCCGCGACGAGGATGTCGCCGCCGATGCGCTCCTTCAGAGCGGTGACCTCAGCTACGACATCCCCCCGCAGGACCGTCGAGTTGGCCCACGTCGCCTCGTCGTCGCCGAGCGTGGAGGAGACGACGTACTTGGGCATGGTGTTCATCTTGGCGGCGAAGCCCACCGGGTCCTCGATCGTCGGCCATGCCTTGGCGAAGCCGAGGTAGGTGGTGCGCCCGAGCAGCATCACTTCAGCGGCCAGCAACTCGTCCAACTTGAACTTGTTGCCCCGGTCGTCGCGCTCAAAACGGAACGACCACCCGCCGTGCTTGTAGCTCTCGGCACCGCCCGGGTCCTCCATGACCCCGTCCAGCGACATGAATTCCGTCACCACGATCCTGCCCACTGTCGTTTCCTCCTAGCTGTCGTTGTCAGGGCTGTCCCTGTCAAGGGCTGTCCGTTGCCAGAGCCGTCCTTGTCAGGGCTGTCCCTGTCGAGCCTTCACCGGGTCTACGAACGGGGCGGCTCACTTCGACACCGGCGGGCTATTTTTTTTCTAGGCGGTGCCCAGCAGCGACATGACCAGCCCGTCGAGGATGTCGTGCTCGGAGACGAGGCAGTCGGCGAACCCGAAGCGTCGCAAGATCGCCACCAGGATCAGGCAGCCGCCGACGATGACGTCGGCCCGGGCCTCCTCCAAGCCCGGGTTGAAGACCCGGTCAGCGCGCTTCTCGGTCGCCAGAGTGCGGAACACGTCCTCAGCCGCCCGCTTGCTCAGCACGAAGTGGTGAATCCGGTCCCGGTCGTACTCGGCAAGGCCAAGTTCGACCGCGGCCACGGTGGAGACGGTTCCCGCAAGGCCGACCATCAGGCGGGCGTCGTCGATTTCGGGGATGGCGCGGCGGACGTCGTCTAGGTAGTCGTCGACCACCGACAACGCCTGGGCCAGCTCCTCGGGCCGGGGCGGGTCGGCGTGGAGGAAGCGCTCGGTGATGCGGACACAGCCGATGTCAACTGAGAAAGCGCCTACTGGGACCAGCCGGTCGGAGGTGGCGGGTTCGAGCGTGGCGGCGCCCGGATCGGTCGGTACCGGGGTGGGGGTGGGGGTGGCTGGGGTGGGGGTGGCGGGGCCGACGGCGAACTCGGTGGAGCCGCCCCCGATGTCGACCACAAGGAACGGTCCGGTAGCCGGGTCGAGCGACGCGGTGGCCCCGGCGAAGGACAATCGGGCCTCGGCCTCACCAGAAAGCAGTTCGGGACGGGCGCCGACGACGGCCTCGGCCTGGTCGAAAAAGAGAACCCGGTTGGCAGCGTCCCTTGCCGCCGAGGTGGCGGTGATGCGGAGCCGGGAAACGCCCGAGGCATCCATAGCACGGCGGTAGTCCCGGAGAACGTCGACGGTCCGCTCGACGGCGTCGGGTGCCAGCCGACCGGTCTTGTCGACCGCCTGGCCCAACCGGGTGATCTGCATCCTTCGGTCGAGGGTTTCGCCGCCGGGACCTGCGATGAGGAGGCGGGTCGAGTTGGTCCCGCAGTCGATAGCGGCGACGGGGGCTGTCATCGACCGTCGCCGGCAGGGTTGTCGGGGCCGGCGGCGTTGTCGGGGCCGGGTTGGATCTGCGCCTGCACCCAGCGCCCGACCGGGTCATCGCCCCCGGCCAGAAACCAGGCGTAATGGGCGTGCAGGCACTTCACGCCCCGACGGGTTCCTCCGACGCCGCCGGCCGGCCGGGGCCCGTACCAGCCGGCGGGCACAGCCTCATCCCGCTCGGCGGCATACCGTGCGTGCGCCGCCACCAACTCGGCCGGGTCCACCGCAGTCTCGGCTCGGTTTACCCCGCCCGCAGCTTCCAGCCGGTCCACGGTCAGCCGTTCGGCCGCCCCCACCAGCCAGTACCGGGTCGGCATCGGTGTGCCGTCGGCGAAGAGGGGCGCGTTGCGTATCACCACCGGCGAGCCCGACCCATCCCGGACAACCACCTCGTAGGTGCCCCGAGGCCGGCGCCCGAGCAGCTGGGTGACCCGGTCCAGGTCGGGATCGGTCAGCGGTCGCGGTGACGCCACTTGCGGACAACTACGACGAGGCCGATTGCGCCGACGACCGGAAGTACCCGCTTGATGAGCGACCGGGCGATGATCGGCAGGATGTCGACCGGCTCGACCTCTGGTCCTTGGTCCTCGCCTTCAATCTCGAACAGCTGGGCACCGGGCAGGCAGGCGGCGATGCGCTCGACGCCGGTCAGGATCTGCCACGCCGTCTCGGCGGGCAGGCCGGCACGGAACTCGTTGCGCAACTGCATGGCCGCGACCCTCCCGAGCGATCTGGGGCGACACGGGCAACCTATCGCCATCCGGCTGGGTGCGCGACGAGCGCCGCCTCGAGTCCGGGAGGGAGGGAGCCCGCCGATCGCGAAAGTCGCTTGCGGCCGGCCCCCATCCCGCTACCCTCCAAAGCATGCATCACTGGTAGGGCGGGCAACGCCTATACATCGTGACCCGGGCTGACCTCCCGCCCGGTACCCAGGCTTGCCAAGCGCTGCATGCGGCTGTCGAGTTCGCTTTCGCCTTTCCGGCCCTGACCGCGCGCTGGCATGCCGAGTCCAACACGGTCGTTTTGCTCACCGTGGCCGACGAGGCTTACCTCACCACGACGGCAGCGGAGGCCCGCGCCGTTGGGCTGCGCGTCGTTACTTTCCACGAACCCGACCTCGGCGGAGAGACGACGGCGGCGGCCTTCGAGCCGTCAGCGCACCGGCTGTTGTCGCACCTCCCACTCGCCCTCTCACGGCGAAAGGAGGTGAGAACATGACGACAACCCCGGTTACCGACCTGCTCGAGGTACTGGCCGAGCGCGATGCGCTGCGGGCCCAACTCGAAGGAGACCTGCCGACGGCCACACGCTGGTTGCAGCGAAAAGTCTGGCGACAAGGCCTGGCCCTCGACGCCTTGAACGGTCGGGTGGCGACCCAGCGATTCGTGCTGCGCACCCTCGATCAACTCGGACGCAGCCTCACGGCGGAGGAGTACCGAGCGGCGCGAGCTGCGATCGCCAATGAGCAACTGCGCGACCGCGTCGAGGCCGAGCCGCCGGCATAAACGGCGCCTCGGCACAATGGGTGGGCGGCAGGCGCCGCCGGCCACCCGCAGGCCCTCGGCCCTCCGGCCCCAGACGCCCAATGGATGGGCAACCGCCTCTAACGCGGTCACCAGCGGGTTCGATTCCCGCCTGGGGCACCGGCCTAGCTGCCGGTCATACGCTCGACCAGCCGACGCGGTCCCGCGACAACGACATACTCGACATTGCGCAGATGCGAGACCCGGCCCACCTTCTTGCCGCTCGGGTTGTAGATGCCGATCTGGGCGCCGACGTAGCGCTTCGAGTCGAACGCCAGCACCGCGACATGCCCGTGGACCGAACACATGTCGACCAGATCCGGGAGCGAGACCCAGGACTCATTGTTATACGACAGCACGAGCGCCGATGCCTTGACGTCCGCGACGACCTGGCGAAGGGCGCCGGGCATGTCCACCTTCCGGTTGAACATACTCTTGGTCTCCTCGTCCCGGCTGTCGAGACGTTTGCACGCGATCCCGTAATGCGGCGGCGAGTCCCACGCGACCAGCGTCTCCCAGATGTGGTAATTGGTGAAATAGCGGTGCTGGTTGTAGGGCGGGTCGAGATACGCCAGGTCGACCGGCGGCAGCTCTCCGACCACGGCGCGGGCATCGCCGCGCACGGCCCGACCGCCCCCGGGGAGCAGCGCCGGCGCCCGCAGTTCAAGGGGCCGGAACGACCGGGGCGCCCAGTGCTTGACGTACGCCATCTGGACCCCGGTGGTGGAGTCGACCCGGTCGGCGGCGTCGATCAGGCTGGTCAGGAGGACGGGCCACAGGGGGCTCCCACCAAAGTCCCGGTCGAGGGCATTGCGAATGGCATCGACCCGCTCGCCGTTGAACGGCTGGAAATACCTCGAACGCACGCAAAAGGTCTCGGTGAAATAGCCGGCCTCGCCTGGCAGCTGCGCCAAATACCGGAGCGCCTCCAAGAGGTCGTCCTTGTCAAGAGAGGCGCCGTCGGTCTCGACGTAGCAACGGGCAAAGACCTCGGAGTACCGAGCCGTGTCGACCGCGATCACCGACGCTCCTCGCCGTTTGAACTCCTGAGCGACACGGGTTGTCCCGGTGAACAGGTCGAGCGCCGTCTGTGCGCCCGAGCGAGCGAGGAGGTCGCCCAGCACCCCGACGAGCACCCGCTTGGACCCGATGTACTTGATCACCGGAGCCGCTCAGGCCGCCCGGGCCCGGCACTCCACGACGACGGGAGTCGTCGCCGCCACCGTGGCCAGGAAATCCTCGGGCGACAAATACGAACGGTCAGCCACGACGACGCCGGTCACGGGAAACGTCATCCGATCCTCGCAAAACGGGTACGGGTCAAGCACCAGTGCGAATCTGCCGTCGTTCCGGCATTCCAAAACGCCAGATCCTCCAGCGGAACCCGGGAGCGGCGCGATCGACCCATCCCCGGCCAGCCGCCAAGCATATTGCAATGAAAGCCGGTCCCACACCTGGAGCAGGAAATACCGCCGGCGGACCTCGGGGTCGTCGCACGCGTGCCGCTCGGGACCGAACGAGCCGTGCCCGCCAGCCGTCGCCAGCCGGTCTTGCAACGCCTCCATGTCAGCCAGGAACTCCCTGACCAGCGCCAGCTCCGATTCGCTCAAATGGCGTGCATCCAACCCGGCCATGGTGCCGTAGCGCCCGTTGTACAGCCCCGCCCCGTGCATGCTCACCAAGAGACCCACCGAGGGGCTGTGCTGCGCCGCCCGCGCGATACCTGCCCGGTAAAGCGGCACATGCTCAAAGGGCGTCAGGGCCAGAAACTGCACCGGCTGGCTCGTCGCCGGGTCGATCGTCGGCCGCCGCTCCCACACGGCCCAGCCATCGTCATGGTGGTGCGCCGCTAGGACGGCATCACTGGCGCCCTCCGGAGGGGCCACCGCCTCGTTACCCCACGCCTCTGCGAAGCGCCCCGTCTGGGTGCCGTGGTCGGTCTGGCGCACCACCAGGAGCCCGCCGGGAACCCGAGTCAAGATCACCGAGGCATTTTCCCACCGTGCTTTAAGCCGCCGCTGATCGTTCTCCAAGGCTCGGGACCGACCATCGACGCCATGTCTACCATCGCGGGGTCTACCAGTCGGGATCTGCCCGTCACGGTCTACCAGTAGGTTTTGAGGCGATGACCCAATCTCGCCAGAGCCGGGTGCTGGTCGTCGACGACGAGGAGCACATCACCGAGCTGGTCGCCATGGGCCTCGGCTACAACGGCTTCGAGGTGGAGCGGGTCGGCTCGGGCCGGGCCGCCCTCGATGCCGCCGAGCGCCGCAAGCCCGATTTGATCGTGCTCGACGTCATGCTGCCCGACCTTGACGGCTTCGAGGTAGCCCGGCGGCTGCGCCAGAGCGAGGGCGCCGGCACCCGGGTTCCCATTATCTTCCTGACTGCCCGCGACGCCACCGCCGACAAGGTCCAGGGCCTGCGCCTCGGCAGCGACGACTATGTGACCAAACCCTTCAGCATCGAAGAGCTGATCGAGCGGGTGAAGGCGGTGTTGCGCCGGGCTGGCGGCGGCGGACCGAGCGAGTCACGCCTCGCCTACGCCGACCTGGAGCTGGACGAGGACACCCGCGACGTGTGGCGGGGCGGGCGCCTGGTCGAGCTGACGCCGACGGAGTTCAAGCTGCTGCATTACCTGCTGGCCAACGCCCGGCGGGTCCTCACCCGGGACCAGATCCTGGAGCACGTGTGGGATTACACCTTCGCCGGCAACGCCAGCGTCCTCGAGACCTACATCAGCTACCTGCGCCACAAGGTCGACGACGGCGACGGCCCGCCCCTTATTCACACCGTGCGAGGCGTCGGCTACAGCCTCCGGCTGCCCCCGGAGTCTGAGGGAACTCCCAGGTAGACCCCAGACCCGGCCCAGGCGTGGTCCCGACACTTGGGACCATGACTGCGACCTTGGACCGAGAGGTCCCCCCGCTCCCCGCCTTCGACCGGCCGCCGACGCAGCCGTCGGTTTCGAAAAAGCACCTGGGGAAAATGCCATCGCGTGACGCGCTGATCGTCCTTGGAATCGGGGCCCTGGCGGCATTCTTGTACGTGTGGGGCCTTGACCGCAGCGGCCTTGCCAATTCCTATTATGCGGCCGCGGTTCGAAGCGGGGCCAAGAGCTGGAAGGCGTTCTTTTTCGGCTCGCTGGATCCAGGCTCGTTTATCACCGTCGACAAGCCGCCCGCCGCGTTGTGGGTGATGGATTTGTCGGCCCGCATATTCGGGTTCAGCTCTTGGAGCATGCTCTTGCCCGAGGCGGCCTCGGGGGTCGCCTCGGTGCTGATCCTGCACCGGCTGGTGCGCAAGTGGGCTGGCTCACTGTCCGCCCACCTGAGCGCCCTGGCCTTCGCGGTGACCCCGGTGGCGGCGGTGATGTTCCGGTACAACAACCCTGACGCCTTTCTCACCTTGTTGTGCCTGGCTGCGGCCTGGGCGCTGTGGTCGGCCCTGGAGACGGGGCGCACCCGGTGGCTCCTGCTCTCGGCGGGTCTGCTCGGGTTGGCGTTAGACACCAAGATGCTGCAGGCGTTCTTGGTGCTGCCGGCCATGGTGCTGGTGTACCTGGTGGCCGGCCCACCCAAGCTGGGGCGCCGGCTGCTGCAACTGCTGGCCGCGGGCGCGGTTCTCCTGGTGTCGGCCGGCTGGTGGGTGGTGGCGGTCCTGCTGTGGCCTACCGCGTCCCGCCCGTACATCGGCAGCACCACCGACAACTCCATCCTCAGCTTGATCTTCGGGTACAACGGCCTGACCCGGATCTTCGGCAACACCGGCGGCGGGCCCGGGCCGGGCGGCGGCGGAGGTCCCGGGGGCGGCGGCGGCGGGGCTGGCTTCGGGGGCACCGCAGGCATCTTCCGGTTGTTCAACAACCAGATCGGCACCCTGGTGGCCTGGCTGCTGCCGCTGGCCGC
>JBOGGN010000024.1:0-29073 GCA_050744165.1 Acidimicrobiales bacterium
GTCAGGCGGCGGCTGGCCGCGGGCGGGAAGTTGTAGGTGCCCCGCGACATGTACTCCTTGACGATGTCGTTCTGGGTTGTCCCGGCCAGCGCCTCGGGAGCGACGCCCGTGTCGCTGGCATTGGCCACATACAAGCCCAGCAGCCAGGCCGCAGTGGCGTTGATCGTCATCGAGGTGTTCATTCGGTCGAGCGGGATTCCTTCGAGGAGCTGCGCCATGTGGCCGAGGTGGGCCACGGGGACGCCGACTTTGCCCACCTCGCCCGCCGCCTTCGGGGCGTCGGGGTCATAGCCGGTCTGGGTGGGCAGGTCGAAGGCGATCGACAGGCCGGTCTGGCCCTTGGCCAGGTTGGTCCGGTACAGCGCGTTGGACGCGGCGGCGGTGGAGTGGCCTGAGTAGGTCCGCATCAGCCAGGGGATCGGGCGGGGTGGCGAAGGCACCGGTCCATTTTCCACCCCCGGAGAAGCGGGCGGCACCTATGGTTCGCGTCGCAGAGATCGACGCTTGGGGGGCGTGCCGGTGTTGGCGACAATCTCTTCCAACATTTCCGCCTCGTCAGGCGTCAAGGTGGTGTGCGCGCAGTGAGCGACCGGTCGACGACCATTTCCGAGCCCGGCATCGCCTGCGGCCAGCCGAGCTACGAGGACGTGTACCGGCACCTGGGACCGCCCAACGGTGCCCTGGTGCGGATCTTGGTCCGGATGTGCGGCAACATCGACGAGGCGCGGGACCTGGCGCAGGAAACTCTGTCACGCCTCTGGCTGAGCTTCGAGGCCATCGAGAGCCCCGACGCCTGGTGCGTCCGGGTGGGGACCAGGTTGTTCCTCGATCACTGCCGGCATCGCCGGACCGTCGAGCGGTTCCAGCCCCTGCTGACCGAGGTGGATTCGGGTGAAAACGGGACCCTGGACCGGGTGGCGGTGCGCCTGGCAATGCTCCAACTCCACCCCTCGCAGCGGGCCTTGTTGATCCTGCGTTACTACTGCGATTTGGGTCTGGCCGAGGTGGCCGAGATCCTGGGCCTCAACCCGAGCACCTGCCGTGGCCTGGCGGTGCAGGCACAAGCTGCGCTCAAGCGGCGGATCGAGGAGCGGGCATGACGCTCCGCTGGCCGGACGACGCCGAGGTCCGCCGGGTCGTCGCCATTTGGGGCCACCTGGTCGACGAGGCGTTACTGGCCGAGGGCGCGGCCGCCATCTCTCCTATGGACTGGCCCGAGGACGACACCATCGCCGAGGTCTTGGCACATTGGGGGCAGTTGGCTGACGACGCCGTGGACGCCGCCGGCGCCCGGCAAGCGGAGTTCGATCCCACCGTGGCCTGGCTCGGCGGCGCGGCCTACCTGGGGATCGATGACTTCGGGGATCTTGAGGAGCTGGGTGAGCCCGCACCGGCTCTGCCTGGGCGTCCGAGCCGATCGCAGCCGAGGGTGACGGCGGCCACCGCCGTGGCGGGCCACCGCACGTCGCCGGTTGCGGCCGTGCCTGGAATGGCAGAGCTGGTACCGGCCACGGCCGCGGCCACCGCCAGGGCAAGGGTTCGCCAGCCTTCGCTCCAGCGCGGGAGCAACATCCAGCGCTGGTCTCAAGTGGCGGTGGTTGCGGCCGTGGCCGCCATCGTGGTGCTGGTCGGCGGCCAGTCGGCCAACCGGTCCCGCAACCCTGGGCAGGCATTGCGGGTCGGCGTGGCCGCCGCGACCGGCACGGCGGCCAACCCCTCGGGCCCGTCAGGCGGGCGGGGCGGATCGGGTACCGGCGGGGCGGCGTCGGGGACTGCCGGGGCTGGGTCGGGAAGCACCGGCGCCGTCAGTTCGAACCCCGAAAGTGGCGCTGCGTCTCCTACCGGCACCGGTCCCGTCCTTGGCGGTACCGGGCTGACTCCCGGTGTCGCCACCGGTACGAGCGGCTCGACGCCGCCGCCTTCGACCGCGACGCCCTCAGACGCCTCGGCCAGCACCACCCTCGCCCCTGCGGGCGGTGGGGTGAGTACCGCGTCGTGCCGCACGCCGAGCCCGGTCGCCGTCGTCGGCCCCGTGACGTCCTCGACGACGGCGCCCACCGTCACCGCCATCGAGGCGGCGCCCAAGGCGACGACCACGACGGTGGCTGCCGGGGGAAGCCGGGCGCAGAAGGGTCCCGGGGGGAAGACCACCAGCGCCGCAACCGGGTCAGCCAGCCCCATTCCGGGCACCACGACAGCTTTGCCGCCTACCACCGCCTGCCCCTCAGGATAGTCCGGGCACCTTCGCCGGTTCAGCCGGTTCAGCCGGTTCAGCCGGCGACAGCCGGGTCAGCCGGCGACGATTCTCAAGTGGTCGGCGTGACGACGGTGGTGGTGGTGGTTGTTGTGGGCGGTGGTGGCGGCGGGAGGGTGGTGCTGGTCGTGCTCGTCGTCGTCGGTGGCGGCGGCGGGGTCGAGACGTTGACGGTCAGCGTGCTGCTCTGCCCGGTGCTGGCATAGGGATCGGGCATCCCGCACACCTGCGGCGTGTGCCCGCTGGCGGCGACGAAGTGGACCGGGTACACGCCCGGACCGGCATACGCGTGGGTCATCTGCTGCTCGATGTGCCCGGACAACGACGGCGCCGGTGGCGTCCAGATGCCGTACGGCGTCTTGCAGCCGGATGGACCATTGGCCGTGCTGGAGCCAACGGTCGAGGCACCCTCGTCGCCGTAAAAGGCCCCGACCAGCTCGATCGGGCTGTCATCGGGGTCCGTCACGGCCACCGTAAAAGTCACTGTCTGGCCCGGCGTCGGGTTCTGCGGGGTAAAGGTGACCTGGAATGAAAGCGACTGATTGAGGACCGGCGGGACCCACTTGAGCTCCCCGCACGCTTGGGTGAAGCTCTCGAAGCACGTGGTGGTGGTGGTCACCGAGGGGACCGTCGTCGACAGGCCCGCAGGAACATCGGGACGCACCGTGATCGCCGGGAATCCGCTCGGGTCGGTCACCACGGACTGTTTCGAACCCGGGCTGGGTCGCACACCGGCTGGCGCGACGGGACCTAAGGCGGCTGGAGGGCGCTTGGCCGGGTGGGCGAAGGCGCCGGTGTCGGCGGCCACGGCGGGGAGAACAACCGCCAAAACCAAGACCAGGGCCAACTTGCTGGCGACGGCCCGCTGGTGGCGGGCGTGCTGTGGCTGGCGTCGCGTGGCCGCGTGGGCTCCGCCACGACGGTGCCCAGGAACCGCAGCCAGTTCGACGCCCGCCGACCCGGCCGGAGGCTGATGGATGCCGGAGGGGTTCGCATTGGCAGGGGACAAGGACTCTTGCAGGCTGTTCCCCGTCCATTGCCCCGAGAGCACCAGCCCGGTGCTCCCGCCTGGGCTCGATGCCGACGCTGCCTCGTTGGAGGGCATCGTTGCCCGGCCTTCGCCGAGCCAGGGAGCGCTCGCCCCGACGCCACCGGCGATGCCGGCTGGCCCCAGAGCACCAGGAAAGGTGGTGGAAGGCTCGGAACGGGCTCGCCGGCCAAGCCCCTGGGTGTCGCCGGGGCCGGTAAGGCTGATCCTGCCGTCCGTTGGCGCCGACTCGACCTGAGCACCGCGGGCCAGCCCGTCTCCAGTCCCCAACCCACCCGGCGGTCCGGCCGCCGTCGAAGAACCGCCCGAGGGACCTCCGGTCGCCGCCGACGCAGAGTTGTCAGATGCCGTGTGGCCGGGGCGGCGGGCCCCGGCGGGCCGGGCCGGGGCCGGGGGCGCCAGGCGCACCGTGAGGACTTCGTCGTCGAGGCTGCTCTGGCGGAGTTGGGCGATCCAGTTGGCCAACGCCCCCGGGCGCCGCAATGGGTCCGGGTCGAGCATCGTGACGACTCGGTCGACCAGTTCCGGAGGGATGGTCGTGCCTTGGCTGGCGCCACCGAGCGGCGATTTCTCCAGCAGCTGGCGCAGTTCTTGCGGTTTGGGCGATGTCGGCGGGTGGCGGCCGGTGAGAAGAAAGAAGACCGTGGCGCCGAAGGCGTAGCGGTCGGCAGCGGGCGTGTACCCGCCGCCCGCGACCACTTCAGGCGCGATGTAGCCGGGTGTGCCGGCCCGACCAACGGGATGACCGATCGAGAGACCCTTGGTCAGGCCGAAATCGACCAGCACCGAGCCGTTCTGGCCGATGAGGATGTTGGCGGGCTTGATGTCCCGGTGGACAACGGGCACCGACCCGGTCAGTTGGCCCCCATGCATGGTGTCGACGGCGACGGCAACCGGCAGCAGGAGCTTCAGGGCGTTGCGTACGTCGATGCCCCGGTGGTGGAGCGCCCAGTGGTCAAGCGCCTCGCCCTCGACCCAGTTCATGACCAGGTACAGGTTGCGGCCGGCAACGGGAGCGCCCTCGAGATGAGGCAATGGGCCGACGAAGCCTTCACGGACGCCGACCAGTCCTGGGATTTGGAGCGATCGCAGCAGTTCGACCTGATCCCGCCAGCGAGCGGCCCATTGGTCGATGCGGGAGGAGTACGCCGGTTGCAACGCCTTTACGGCGACCGACAGCGACAATCGGCTGGTCGGCGTGACGACGCGGCCGCGATACAAGATCCCCTCGGCCCCAGCCTCGACCGGTTCGCCAATTTCGTATCGGTCTGGATCGTCGAACGGCCCGACCCGGAAGGTGTCCGGAGTCGAAACCGCCTCGGTCGACGCGCCAGCCCCAAGGACCTCGGCCTCCATGTTGGGTGCCAGTTTCGCGCGGAATGCGGGCCGATCCCCGCGGAATGATCAATCGTTGCTCGCGGGCGCCGCCAGGTGTCGTCGCCGCACCGTGCGCGTCGGTTCTAAAGTTGGGCTGTCTTGGTTCGCAAACAGGCTCTGGCTACGACGGATTCCGCGCCGGTGACGCCCGGCGCGCCGGAGGTGCTGGTCTGCATCGGGGACGATCGGCTGATCGCCACCGATGATCGCCCGCTGGTGTTCGGGCGGGCAGACCTGATGCGCCGCCCGGCCGCCGGCGATGCCTCGCGCCCTTCGGACGGCCCGCCCAACCTGGCGGTCATTGGGCTCGACCCCCAAGACATGGGGATCTCGGCTCGGTCGCTCACCATCGAGTTCCACGGCGGCGTGTGGTGGCTCGTCAACCTCAGCTCCAAGCGCAACCTGCTCCTCGACCCCGGCTACGGGTCGGCCATGATTACCCTGCGGCCAGGCCAGCGTCATGCGATCGCCGTGTCGCCTCTCGGGGTCCTCGTTCCGGGCGCCATCTTCACCCATCGCCTCGACATTCGGGTGCCGATCGATGGCCTGGCGATGCGCCGCCCGAGCGAACTCGGCGCCTCCGGCACGATGGCGGCCGAGGAGTTGCACCTGACCGACAGCGATCGGCGGGCGCTGGCGGCGGTGTTTGCACCGCTACTTCGGGCCTGGCCCCGCCGGGGCGCCCACCCGCAGAGCTACCAGGAGGCCGCCGACCTGCTCGGCGGCGGCTGGACGGCCACCTCAGTGCGCAAGCACGTGGAGCGGGTACGCCAGCGGATGGCCGCCAGTGGCACGTTCTTCTCCGGCAGCCACGCCAAGGACGACCTAGGGCAGTACCTGCTCGACAACGGCCTGCTTACCGCCGACGACCTGGCAGACATCGAGCGGGGCCGCTAACCGGGAGCCGCTCTCGGCCGAGCCGGGGACAGGGGAGCCCTGCCCCTAGACGGCGCCCCGCAACCGGCTCATCCTGGTGGTAACGCGTCGGACGACTCTGATCAAGGCGTCCCGTCCGAGAGGAGAAACACCATCACTGCGGTATCGCCCCTTGAGTATCCCGAGCCCTTTGAGGCGGTGCCAGGGCATCGCTTAGGGCAGGTTTACCGCACCGGGCTGTGGCCGGTGCCGTCCACGCCCCTCGAGGGAACCGTCATCGGCGGCCCAGAGCTTTTCAGCCCCGAGCGGGGCGAGTCCGAGCGCGACGGCGATGCCGTCCGGTCGGGTCACCGGTCGCGTCGGTCTGCCTTGACCGTGCGCGACCTGCAGGTTCTCGGCTACCTGGCCGAGGGTTGGACGACGGCCGAGATCGCCCGCACGCTGGTCTACGCCGAGAGCACCATCAAGAAAGAGGTGCACATGATCGTGCATCGGATGGGCGCTCGGAACCGGACGCACGCCGTGGCGCTGGCCGTTCGGGGTTCCATGATCTGACGCCCGACAAGGGCCAACAGAGCGAGCGCCACCGCACCGTCGCGGTGGCGTTTGCCGTTCCCGCTTCCAGGTACTGAGTCGGCTACGGACGGACAGTACCTTGGCTTCAGCAGTGCGCTTCAGCAGTGCGCTTCAGCAGGCGCTGACCGACAGCGCCTGGCTCTGCGAGGTAGCGGTCGCCGACGCCGTATCGATGGCAGTGATGTACCAGCCGACGTTGCCCGCCGTCGGGAACGGCCCGAGTTCGCCGGCGTAGCTGGATCCGACCCCGCTCATGATGCTGGTGCCGCCCGACCCACCACTTGCGGGCAACCAGTGCAGCACCACCTCGGTCATCGGCACGGGCCCGGCGACGGTCGCCGTGACCTGGGCCGCGGTCTGGCCGCCCTTGGGCAGCTTGGCGCAGTTGGACACGTAGATCGTCATGGGATTGGCTCGGTTGCCGGAGATCGTGGGGCCGGAGTCGATGCTGGCAGTGACCGCGACGGTGGTCGTCACCGTCTTTGTTCTCGTCGGATTGGGGCTCGACAGGCTGATCGAGCCGGAGTAAAAGCCCTGCGGTGCGGCCGACCGGTTGAGGGTCACCGTAAGGATCTGGCTGGCCCCGGGGATCAGGGTGCCGGTGCTGGGCTGCACGGTCAGTCCAGCCCCAGTGGCGGCCGCCGTGAAGGTGACGTCTGCCTGGCCGCTGTTGGTCACCTTGAACGACTGGCTGGTGGAGCTGACGCCGAAATCGATCGATTGGGGCCCACCAGTGGGCCCACCCGTCGATCCACCGCTCGTCGTGACCACCAGTTGGCCCGACGTGATCACCGTGGTCGTGGTGGTGCCCGCTCCCGCGGGCACGCTCAGTGGGGCGATCGTCGAGGTCGGTTCGGAGTTGTTGACCGTCGCCAAGGAGGGCAGGGTGGTGGTGCCGGTTGTGTCGGTGGATGACCCGCCGCGTTGCTTGGCCACGAATATCCCCGCCAGGATGAGCACGATGACGCCCGCCAGAGCGCCGACGATGGCCCCACGGCGGTCCCCTTCCGGGGGTGGGGGGACGGGTTGGCTAGCGGGGGCATATGCGGCAGCGCCGGGGGGACGGCCCGGCCCGCGTGGTGGCGGCGCGGCCCCGGACGAGGCCGTGGTGTCAGCCGTCCCGCCCGCCCCGTCGTACCCGCTGCCCTCTCCTGGTGGCCAGGTGGTCCCAGTCTGAGCCTGTTGCCCGGCCGCCCAGGTGGTCGCAGTCCGAAGCTGCGGCCCGCTCGCCGGCATCGACCACTGGGCCGTTTCTTCCAGCCCGGCCCTTCCGGCAGCAGCCCTGGTCCCCGCCGCGGCCGCCTGCCTGCCTCGTGTCGCCGCGGCCTCCAGCATCGGGAATCCGTCCCGATCGAACGACCACCCGGCGGTTGCCACGGGCGGGGTGACCGCCACCTCACCCCGTCGGACGGCGGCCTCGCCGTCGCCGGCGTCGAGGATCGGGTCCCGTAACTCCTCGGGCGCCGACGTGAGAGGGATGGCCTCCAACAGCGCCAGCGGGTCCGGCTGGCTCCGGCGAAGGGAGTCGCACTCGTCGCATTCCTCGACATGAGCGGTGACGTCCTGTCGGAACTCCGGGGTCAGGCGCCCATCCCACCGCTCGACAAGGTCGGCCACGTCGGGGCAGAGCCGCCGCCCGGTGCGGGCGACGATCAGGGCGCCAATCGAACGTTCCCAGCCCGCCTCGACCCGGTCGGCGATGCGGTCGACCTGCCCGGGCGCCACGCCCGAGGCCCGGGCCAGGTCCCGGCCCCGCAAGCCTTGGCGGATGTCGAGGTCGACGAGGACGCGCTCCTCGAGGTCGAGGCCGGCGGTGACCTGCCACACAAAGGTGGTCAGCTCCGCCATGGTCAGCCGGGCGCCGGCCTCATCGGGCCCCCAGATCAGGTCCTCGTCGTCCTCGCTCGGCGGGAGCGCGCCGGCCGGCACCCGGGCGGTGACGACGCGGTGGGCGATGGCATACAGCCAGCTGCGCAGGTCACCCGGATCCGCGAGCTCTTCGAGCGCCTCGAAGGCGGCGACAAAGCTGTCCTCGGTGGCGTCGGCCGCCTCGTCCCAGTCACGCAGCAGGGACGCGCAGAAATCGTGGATCGAGTCGGCGTAGGTGTCGTAAACGGCGGCGAAGGCGTCGGGGTCACCCGAAAGAGCCAGGTCGACCAGCTCGGCGTCGTTCATAAGGGTGGGATCGTAGGACGTGACCCGGCCGCCCTGCGGGGCGAAGGCATCGCTCGGCCGGACGCAGCCGTCAATCCCCGTACTGGTAGAAGCCCCGTCCGCTTTTTCGTCCCAACCACCCCGCGGCCACCATACGCCGCAGGCAGGCGACCGGGACGTAGTTGGGATCGCCCAGTTCCCGGTGCAAGACCTCGAGGATGGCGACGCTGGTGTCCAACCCGACCAAGTCGAGAAGCGCCAGCGGGCCCATCGGGAACCCGCAGCCCCCCTTCATGGCGACGTCGATGTCGTCGCGGCTGGCAACCCCGGCGTCGAACATCCGGGCCGCGTTGTTCAGGTAGGGAAACAACAAGGCGTTCACGATGAACCCCGCCCGATCCTTCACCTCGACCGGCTGCTTGCCGCACGCCTCCACGAAGGCCCGGCAGGCGGCGATGGTCTCGTCGCTGGCCGTGAGGGGCCGAACGATCTCCACCACGGCCATCTTGGGTGCCGGGTTGAAAAAATGGACGCCGCACACCCGGTCCGGCCGCCCAGTCGCCATCGCCAGCTCCACCACCGGCAGGGTGGAGGTGTTGGTGGCCAGGATGACTTCCTTCGCGCAGATCTCGTCGAGCAGCCCGAACAGGCGGCGCTTGGTCTCCAGCTCCTCGACCACCGATTCCACGACGAGGTCGCAGTCGGCCAGCTCCCTGAGCTCGGTCGTGGCGATCACCCTTCCGAGGACCGCTTGGCGCTCGTCGGGAGGCATTTTTCCCGCTTCCACCCGCCGCGCCAGCGAGGCGGAGAGTGCCGCCACCATGGCATCGGCGCTTTCCTGGCGCCGGGAACGAAGGACCACCTCGAAGCCCGCCCGGGCGGCCGTCTCTGCGATGCCAGCCCCCATGAGTCCCGACCCCACCACGCCCAGCCGTTTCACGATCCCCTATATTACCGGCGGGTAACCTCTCGTGCCACGACCGGCATTACGTTGTGGCGGCCATGACATCCCGGTGGTGGGTCCCCGCCTGGTACGACTGGCTGCGGGCGGCCGGCGAGGCCAAGGGGTTGGCAGACCGCCGGCGGCGCCTGGTTGGCTCGGCCCGGGGCCGGGTGCTGGAGATCGGCGCCGGCACCGGGCGCAACCTGGCCTTCTACCGGGCCGGTCAGGTGAGCTCCCTCCTGGCGCTGGAACCCGACCGGGCCCTTGGCGAGCGCCTGCGCCGGCGGGCGGTCACCCTCGGGGTGCCCTTCGAGTGGCGGCCGGTGGCGTTGGAGGCGGCGGTGCTGCCCAAGGAAGGCTTCGACACGGTGGTGGTGAGCTTCGGACTGTGCCGCGTCGCCGATCCGGCTGCGGCGGCCGAGCGCATCGCCACCTGGCTGGTACCCGGTGGCCGTCTGCTCTTCCTCGAGCACGTCGCTTCCGTCGGCCCTGCCGGCTCCTTCCAACGCGCCGCCACCCCGCTGTGGTCCCGCCTGGCTGCTGGATGCCACCTCGACCGGCCCACCGTGGCCACCTTGCGGGCGGCGGGGCTGTCGGTGTCGGACTGCACCCGTTTTCGCCTGCCCGCAGCCGGGCCGCTCGCCCCCCTGTTCGCCTCCTGCGTGGCGGCGGTGGCGTGGCGCCCCCCAATCGGCGAGCCCGACCCGGCCATGAGCGTGCTGGCCGCCGAAGTGTCCTCCGTGAGCGGCGATGCCCGAGAGTGGCGCCCCCCTCGCGGTCGCGTGTAATCCTGACGGTCATGAGTGCGACCGGCCACCCAGGATTGCTGGCCCTTGTGGGCGGGGCCGAATGGCACGACGGCTGTAGCTTCGACGCCGACCTGCTGGCTGCCAGCGGTGGCGAGGAGGTGCTGGTGCTGCCGACCGGAGCCGCCTACGAGCACCCGGACCGGGCGGTCGCCACCGCAGTGGCGCACTTCGAACGGCTCGGCGGACGGGTCCGGGGCCTCATGGTGCTGGGTCGCGGCGACGCCGAGGACCCCGTCAACGCCGACGCCGTCCGCGACGCCCGCTTCGTCTACCTCGGCGGCGGCTCGCCGTTGCACCTGCGCTCGGTGCTCAAGGACTCCAAGGTGTGGCAGGCGCTGGAGGCAGCGTGGCACGGCGGCGCCGTGATCGCCGGGTCGTCCGCGGGCGCAATGGTGCTGTGCGATCCCATGATCGATCCCCGCGGCGGCGCTTTGACCGTCGGGCTGGGCTTGGTGGAGCAGGTGGCGGTGCTTCCCCACGCCGACACCTGGTCGCACGAGAAGGCCCACCGGACCTTCAGCCTGGCCACGGGCGGCCTGCGCATCGCCGCGGTCGACGAGCAGACGGCGTTGCTACGCCATCCCGACGGCACCTGGCAGGCCGCCGGAGCGGGTGAGGTCCGCATCTACGTGGACGGACGCCCGGCACCACTGGAAGCGCTCCGGCACTGACCCGAGCCGTGCTGACAGTTGCCGGGGCGGGCCGCTGACTCCACGGCCCGCCGGCCATCGGCGAGAAGTCGGGCCTCGGGCGGAGGGTGCAGAGGTTTGTGAACACGTGCACGTTGGCTGTTAGTTCGGCAGCCACGGCCGTACCTCTTAGTTGTCGGGCCGCCGCCCGAGGCGTTGATGGGTTTGGTTCCGATCTACCCCTAGCCCCGGTCCGCCAAACCGGAAACGATGCCCGTGACGTCGTACCTGAAGAATAACTGCAGCCACGACGGGAACAACTTCGGAGAGATGGCCCACTCCGAGCCCTCAAGGGACCCCGCCCCGGCGTTCACGGATTGGATTTGGGACCGGTCGGTGACCGGAGTGCCCCGGCGCCGTCGACAGCTACAAATCGTCCTGGCCCTGCTCTGGTTGCTCGACGCGGGGCTGCAAGCGCAGCCGTACATGTTTGGCACCCGGTTCGCTAAACAAGTCATTGAGGGAGCTGCGCCCGGAAACCCCAACGTCCTGAAACAGCCGATGATGTCGATGGCGCACCTCATTCTGCGCCACCCGGCCATCTGGAATTCCGGCTTCGTCGCCGCCCAACTCTTGCTCGCCCTCGGGCTCTTGTGGCGGCCCACAATCAAGGCGGCGCTGGCCGCTTCGGTCGGGTGGTCGCTCTTGGTCTGGTGGTTCGGCGAAGGCGCGGGCGGTGTCTTCAGCGGCATGACGCCGGTGATGGGATATCCGGGGGCGGTCCTGTTGTACGCCCTGGTAGCGCTGTACTTGTGGCCGCGCAAGAGAGCGTCAGCCAGCGTCGCCACCGGGAGCGCGCTCGGCCGCACCGCGCCCAAGGTCATCTGGCTGGTTCTATGGGCCAGCTTCGTCCGCTTCCTGTTGCTGTCGGACAACCGTTCCCCTCAGGGGCTCAAGACCGCGGTGTCGAGTTCGGCCGGGGGCGAGCCCGGATGGGAGAAGTTGATCGACAATGGGCTGGCGGGGGCGTTGTCGCACCACGGCACTGAGGTTTCGGTCCTCCTTGCGGTGCTGTGCGCCTTCGTGGCGGTCGCGGTCGTCATGCCGCGGCGCTGGTTGGTGCAGGCCGGCCTGGTCCTGGCGGTGGTGGCGGCGGTCGCCTTCTGGGTAGCTCAGGACTTCGGCGGCTTGTTCACCGGGCACGGCACGGATCCAAACACTGGGCCGCTCCTCATTCTCCTGGCAGCCACAATGTGGCCGGTGGCGGTGTCAAGGCCGAACGCGCACCGTCGCCGTGAAGGGGACCGGCTTCCCGGTGTCGGGCGAGTCGACGTTGACCCTGAGAGTCCAGGTCCCGGCGAGGGGGACCTCGAAGTTGTACTCGAGGTAGTGCCCCGGGCCGGCGTTGGACAGCGCGATCGGTAGGGGGGAGCCAGCTTCCGCAGACCACGCCAGAGTGGCGGTGGCACCGGGCACAGACATCGGCGAGCCCGCCCCGTTTAGGACATACAGGTGGACGTTGTTGGCGCCGACGTGCGCCGGGGTCAACTGGTATTCCAGATACATCTGGCTGGTGGCCAGGGTTCCCGTCACCGTTCGCGGCGCCGCGATCCGCCCCGGGGTCTGGAACACGAGCAGCGCTGTGATGAAGGCCACCGCTAGGAACAACACCGCGGAGAGGGCCAAGGTGTCGATGGCGCCGCCCTCCGGCGGGCTCGCCGGGGCGGCCGTGGGCTCCGATTGGGCGGCCGTGGGCTCCGATTGGGCGGCCGTCGGTTCGGGACCGGTGGGCCTCTGGCCGGATGATCGAGGCGCCGCCGGCCTTCTGACGGATGCCGGCTTTCCGGCCGACTCCGGCTTCCGGGCCGAAGTCCGCCGAGCCGGGAGGCGACGGCGGGCCGGAGAAACAGAGGGCCTGGCCACCGAGTACACACACAAAAGCAGGGCCAGGGTTGCCGTCGCCTTGGCGATAAGGATTCGCCCGTAGGCCGTGCCCGTGATGGCCGATATGGCGCCGAGGTCGTGGGCCGCCAGCACTAACCCGGTGGCGGCGACGGCGATCACTGTCGCTCGGAGCAGCTTGGGGTCGAAAGCGAACCCTTTCCCCACCTGGTGCCGGCGCGACGAAGCAACCCGGACGACCAGCAGCCCGGCGAGCGCCACTGCAGACAGCACGTGGAACACGACGAGGGCCGTCCAGGCCACGGCCGCGCCCTCGCTGACGCTGTGACCGACCGCTACGGCCGCTGCCACCATGGCCGCGGCGCCGGCCAATGCCACTCGGTCGGTCCACTGCCCCGACCGCCGACGGGCCGCCCCGAGAGCCCAGCCGGCCGTTCCGGGAGCACCCCCGGCCGGTCGCAGCGCCAGCGGCGCTCCGACCGCGCCGATCAGCACCACACCGGCCAGGGCCAGCAGCCCGCCGATGCCCAACGCGCTGTGCAAGGTCGCTCGCGCCATGGACCGGCTAATGGCATCGCCAATGGGCAGGCCAGCCGCGAAGGGGCCGCGCAGGACCAAGCCCGTCACGGCTGCCAAACCGACAATGGCCAGAAGCGAAGAAACGGCGGTGTAGGGGCCGCGACCGGGCCGCAGCCACCGCCGTGCCAGCGCCACCACCAGCCCGACAAGTACGAGGAGGCCAGCCAGTTCCACACCCTCGACGGCGTTGACAGTGGCAGCCAAGCCGGGCCCGGCACCACCCGCCGAGAGGTACTGGGCGACGCCGCTGGTGCTCCACGCGGGAACCCGGCCGACTGCAAATGCCAAGGCTCCCGACACCGCGGCGCCGCTTCCCGCGGGGACCGCTGACCAGGCCACGAGGTAGCCGCCCGTGCCGCCGTCCTGGGTCGTCACGGCTACCGAACGGCCTCCCTGGCCCGACACGATGGTCCCGTCGAGATCGACGCGGTTGCCGTGGGGCCCGAGGACGTGCAGCGTCGCGTTGCGCACCGCCTGGTTGAACAGCACCGAGACGCTCCCAGGCATGGACCCCACCCGAGCGTCCGGATCGGGCGCGGAGCCGACCACCTGGAGCGGCACCAGGGTCGTCAGAACGGGCTGTGATGGGCGCGGGGCGGCTGCCGCGGGCCGTGACCACCAAAGGGCACTCGCCAGAAGTAGGGCCACCGCCAGGGCGGCGCCACCTGCGTATCGAACTCGGATGACCAAGTGTGGCGGTCCGCTGGCCTACGGCATGCTCGCGCCGGACATCGAGGTGTCGTTAGACGCCCCGGCGGCGATGGACACCACGGGCACGGTAACGCTCACGGCGCCCGCCCGGGTGAAATCCAGGGTGACATGGATGGTGTTGCCGACCGCCAAGTGGCGATTGAGGTTCATCAGCATCAGGTGGTAGCTGCCGGGCTGCAGAACCAGCGTCTTGCCGGCACCGATGGTGATCGGGCCGGTGGGGACCATTTCGTCGGTCGCGCCGTTGGTGACATCGCGGTGCAGCATCGTCTGTGGGGAGACGTCGCTCATCGCCGAGAGGAGCGTGTCGGGCTGGGAACTCTCGTTGGCGATCGTGAGGTACACGGCGCCCACGTCAGGGCTGGCGGGCAGCGGGGTTCTGGCCGCCGTCACTTTGATGTTGGGGGCGCTGGTCAGCGCCGTCGTCGAACTGCCGCACGCCACGAGGACTGCCGCCGCCACGACCGACATGGCGGCCACCGCCAACGTAGTTTTTCCCAATCGATGGGTCAGCATGTGCCGCCTCCTTCGAAGTTGCGGCATGTACATGGTCGTCACGGCCCGACGTCCGGTTCCGCGCGACGACGATAAGGGATGGGCCCCGAGGTAGCGTCACCCGCGGTGACCTCGATTCCGGTAGAGCACGAGATCGACGCCGGCGAGCACGGAGCAGGCGGGACCGGCGTGCAGGGAGAACCCTCGCCGTCCCCTGATCCGCCCGCGCCGCGGCGGCCGGTGCGCTCCCTCCTGATCTCGCTGGGCGCGCTGATCGCCGCCGTCGCGTTCGTCGTGTTCGGCGTGCTGCCGGAAGCCCACACGCCGGTGACGTACCGGTTCACCGTCCCCCTGGGCACGGCCCGGGCCTTGGCCGCCGGCGCCAACGTCAGCGTGTTTCCCGAGCGGCTCGTCATCAACAAAGGGGACATTATCGATCTGGTCAATCGCGACGACCACGCCGATGAGGTCGGGCCGTTCTTCGTCGCCGCATTTGGCGAACTCCGGCAATCCGTCAACCAGGCGGGAACCTTCTCCGGCACCTGCACACTGCATCGCAGCGGGAGGGTGGTCATCGTCGTTCGCTGAGCGGGCCCGCAAACGGGTCCGGAACTTCATGGGTCCGGGCGACGACAAAGAGCATCGATGAGCAAACGCATGCAGACCACGCGCCGTAGTCGGCGCCAGCGGTCGGCCCTGGTGGTGCTGGCCGCCGTGCTTGGGCTCCTGGGATCTGCCTGTGGGGGCAACGGTGCGGCCAACGGCTTGGCCAACCCGATGGGCCTCAAAGGCGTCATTCGCCAGCCTCCCGTCGCCAAGCCCGATTTCACCCTGACCGACACCGAGAACCAACCGTTCAACATCAAGACCGGAACCGCCGGGGACGTTTTGTTGCTGTACTTCGGCTACACCAACTGCCCCGACGACTGCCCCACCACCATGGCCCATCTGGCGCTCAGTCTGAAGAAGGTGTCCCCCTCGGTGCGATCCCATGTCAAAGTGGTCTTCGTGACCACCGATCCCAACCGGGACAGCACCGCTGTCCTCCGTCACTGGCTGGACGACTACAACTCCTCGTTCATTGGACTCTGGGGAACCGTCCCGCAGATCGACGCCGCCGAGGCGAGCGTCGGGCTCCCGCCGGCCATCGTGGTCGCAGAGGGAAACGGCCAATACACCGATGAGCACTCGACCATCGTGCTGGCCTTCACGACCGACAATGAGGCACACGCTGAGTACCCGGAGGGCTACGGAGTCACGACGTGGATTCATGACCTCCCCCGCCTGGTGAAGGGGATCAAGGCTTGAGTGAACCATCGGACTCCGCCACTGGGCCGACCCCGGGGGGCAGGGGCGTGAGCGAAGGGGCCACGGAGGGTGGCGGTGAGGGCACAGCGGCGGGCGACGAGGCAACGCCCGCGGCAGGCGGTAGGGGACCCGGCGCCGGAAAGAAGCTGCGACGCACGATCTTGCTCGTCGGCGTGGCCGTGTTGCTGGTCGCGGTCGGAGTGGTGATCGTTGCCTCGCGTGGCCAGGGCGCCTCCACAACCCTGCGAGACAACTTCGACCTGCCACAGCTCAGCGGGCCAGGCCGAGTGCGGCTGGCCGCCTACCGGGGACAACCCGTGGTCGTCACCCTGTTCGCCTCCTGGTGCGACAACTGCATCGAGGAGCTCCCGGCGTTCGCCACCGTCGCCCGGTCGCTGGGACCCCGAGTGGCCTTTATCGGGGTGAACTCCCTGGAAACCGGGAACGGTCTGGCCATGGCGCAGCGCTTCAACCTGGCCGGCAGTGGCTTCGCCTTAGCCCGTGACGTAGGCCCCGGGCTGAGCAACTACCACGACGCCCTCGGGGCCCTGGGAATGCCTGCCACCGCGTTCTACAGCCGCCAAGGCCAGCTGCTGCACGTCGATCAGGGAGGAATGACCGCCCAAGCGTTGCAGGCGGCCATCCAGCACTACTTCGCCTTGACTTGAGCTGGGTTACCCGAGCTTGACCAGCCGCCCCAACCCAATGTCCTGGAACAGGGCCTGGAGCTCGGTGGTGACCCACGTCAGCCGGTTGAGGAGCAGGAGAACCCCAAAGAACCCGAGCAGGCATGCCGACACCAGTGTGACCTGGGTCGTGTGCCGCTTGACCCATGCCAAGGCGCCGCCCACCTGCCCGAGGGCCAGGCCGGTGACGAGGAAGGGCAACCCGAGGCCGACGGAGTAGGCCGCCAGCAGGGCCGCCGCCCGGCTGGCCTGCCCTGTTTCTCCGGCTACGGCCAGCACGGAGGCCAGCACGGGACCGATACATGGAGTCCAACCGAACCCGAACGCGACTCCCGTAATGGGTGCCGCCAGCGGCCCGAGGCGCGACGGACTCGGGTGGAATCGCATCTCCCGATACAGCCACGGCGCTTTCAGCACCAGCGAGCCCACCAGGAAACCGGCCATCGCCAGCACCACGAGGCCTGACAGCCGAGTCAGCAGCACCTGGTTGCGGGTCAAGGCGCCGCCGAAGGCGCTGGCCCCGAGGCCGAGGGCGACGAACACCGAGCCGAAGCCGGCGACGAACAGACCCGTGTCCCGGACGATGCGCGCGGCATGGCCGCGGTCGCCCTCGCGGAGCTCGGCGACGTCCAAGCCGGTCACCATCGACAGATAGGCGGGCACCATCGGCAGCACGCAAGGGCTCAGAAAAGACACCACGCCACCGCCGAAGGCGGCGACCAGGCCGACGTTGCTCATGATCGACTCTCCGGGCGAGGGGACCGGCTGGGCTGACCGGGGACTAGGTCCACTCCTTCACCAGACGCGGAAGGTCGTGGGTCCACACACTGGCGGTGATGCCGGAGGGATACAACACGTGCGCCTGGTTGTCGGTCGTGAACGCCAGCACGTAGGCGAGATGGTCGACCGCGTAGTCGCCCTTGCTGCCGGCGATGGGCTCCACCGACGTCGGCGGCATCCCGATGGCCGCTTCGGCGGCGTCGATCTGCTGGGTGGTGCCGGTCAGCCCGACGAAGCTCCGGTTGAAGGCGTTCAGCCAGTCACGGATGACCGATGGCGTGTCGCGTTGGGGATCGGTCGTCACGAAGACGACCTTGACGTGCGACCGCACCGACGCCGACACCTTGGACAGCCCGATCGCCATGTCCGCCATTTGGGTCGGGCAGACGTCCGGGCAGTGGGTGTAGCCGAAGTAGAGCAACGTCACGTAGCCAGCCGTGCCGGACCGCAGGCTGAACGGCTGGCCCGCGGTGTCGGTGAGGGTGAAATCCGGCTTGGCCAGCAACGGGCTCTGAATGATCCCCTTGAGTCCCGGGGGGCTTTCCGACGCCGGGATCCCCGAGGAGGTGGAGGCGCTCGACGGCGAGTGGCTCACCAGCACGGCGGCGACCACCGCGACGACGGCGACGGCCGCCAGGATTGCCACGGCCCGCCACGACGTGAGCCACCTACGCACTGAAGTTCACTCCTTGGGAGTCGTCCGGTCGGCTGGCATGGTTCCCGAGGTCACTCGTTTTCGGTGATGGTCACCGACTCCATGTAGATCTTCTGCTTCGGGGTCCCGCCGCCAGTGCCGAGGGCGTCGATGGTTGCCACCACGTCGAGCCCCTTCACCACCTTCCCGAACAACGAGTAGTTCGGGGGTAGACGGACCCCGGAGGGTCCCGAGATGATGAAGAACTGGCTGCCGTTGGTGTTGGGCCCGGAGTTGGCCATTGCCAGCGACCCGAGTTCGTAGCGGCCGGGTCGAGGCAGCTCGTCCTCGAAGCGGTAACCCGGCCCGCCCCGCCCGGTTCCCTCGGGGTCACCTCCTTGGATCACGAAGCCCGGGATGATGCGGTGGAAACCGACCCCGTCGAAGTAGTGGTAGCGAGCCAGGAACACGAAGCTGTTCACGGCCTTGGGCGCCGCCAGCGGGTCCAACGCGAGTTGCAGGGTGCCCTTGTTGGTCACCATCTCGGCCGAGTACCGCTTCGCGGGGTCGATGCACAGAGGAGGTTGGCCGTCGAACTTCTGGCGCTTGGGGCTGGATCCGTCGGCCGCAGGGCATTCGGTGGGCATGGTGTTCTTCTTCCTCGGGAGTGAGATCACGACGCCGTGATGGAAACAGAAGTGATCTTGTGGACCTTTGTGGGCGTCCCCGACGAGGACCCATCGTTGTTGATGGTGGTAACCACGTCCATACCCGCCGACACCTGGCCGAACAGCGAGTAGTTGGGCTGCAGCTGGGACCCGCCGCTGCCGACGACGATGAAGAACTGGCTGCCGTTGGTGTTGGCGCCACTGTTGGCCATGGCCACGCTACCGGCGACGTATTGGCTCGCCGACTTCGGTAGCTCGTCGCCGAACGTGTAGCCCGGGCCGCCCGACCCCGTCCCTTCGGGGTCGCCGCCTTGGTCGACGAAACCCTGGATCACCCGGTGGAAGGCGGTGCCGTCGAAGAAGTGGTAGCCCGCGAGGAACACGAAGTTGTTAACAGTCTTCGGTGCGTCCTTGGCGTCCAGCATGATCGTGATGGTGCCGGCGTCGGTGACCATGGTGGCGGTGTAGGTCTTGCTGGCGTCGATGCACGTCGGCGGGGCGGCAGTGAACTTGGTGTAGTGAGGCGAACTGCCGTCAAGCGCGGGGCAGCCGACCCCGGCGGGGGCCGACAGCAAGGGGACGCTGACCGGGGGCACACTTGGGGTAGTCGTGGTGCTGGCGCCCGACGACGTCGTCGTGGCGCCGGACTTGGTCGTCGTCGAACTGTTGGTCGAGACCGAGAGCTTCTTGTTGCTCCCGGAGCTTCGGGTGAACAGGTAGAAAATGCCGAACAACACGACTACGGCGCCGATGCCGAGGAAGAAGTTGCGCTTCCGTTTGGCCTGCTGCTGGGCCACACGAAGCTCTTCCTGGCGGGCCATCCGACCCTGCCGCTGACGCTCCCGTTTCTCGCTGGGCACGAGGCGCAAAGCTACTCGGTGGCCGTCACCAGGAGAAAGGCAGGGGAAGGTACCGGCCCGGGTGGGGCCTCGGGGAGCGCGCCGGCAAGGCGGTAGCCGGGCGACGCCCCCCTTATCCGGCCGGAGAGCCGCGACCCCGCTGGTACCCTCGCCAGGCGTGGCCGCCAGCCCGCTGATCGTGCAGAAGTTCGGGGGGACGTCGGTCGCCGACGCCGATCGCATTCGAGCGGTGGCGGACTACATCGCCAGGACCCGCCGCCGGGGGGTACGGGTGGTGGTCGTTGTCAGCGCCATGGGCAAGGAAACCGACGAGCTCCTCCGACTCGCCACCGAAGTCTCCGCCACCAGGCCCGGGCGTGAGATGGACATGCTGATCACCGCCGGCGAGCGCAAGGCCATGGCCCTCCTGTGCATGGCCCTACACGACCTCGGTGTGCCCGCCGACTCCTTCACCGGCAGCCAGGCGGGCCTCATCACCGACAGCGAGCACACCCGGGCCAAGGTGGTCGAGATCCGTGCCGACCGAGTCAAAGCGGCCATCGAGGCCGGCCGAGTACCGGTAATTGGGGGCGCCCAGGGCGTCTCGGAGGTCGAGCACAACGTGACCTTCCTGGGCCGGGGCGGTAGCGACACCACCGCCGTCGCCTTGGCGATGGCACTCGGCGCCGAGGCGTGCGAGCTGTACACCGACGTGTCGGGCGTCTTTACCGCCGATCCCCGAGTGGTCGAGAGCGCCCGCCGCCTGCACCGCGTCTCCTTCGAGGAGATGCTTGAAATGTGCGCTGCCGGCTGCCCCAAGCCGGAGATGCGTTCGGTGGAGTTCGCCCGCAACCACGGGGTACGGCTCCACGTCCGGTCCAGCTTCACCTGGGAACCGGGCACCTGGATCGAGGAGGAGGACCCAAACATGGAGCAGGCCATCATCTCGGCGGTCACCTCGGACGCATCCGAGGCCAAGCTGACAGTGACCGGCGTACCCGACCGGCCCGGTGTGGCGGCCCGCCTGTTCCGATCATTGGCGGACCGAATGGTCAACATCGACATGATCGAGCAGAACATTTCGCAGCACGGCACGACCGACATCTCCTTCACCGTCCCTCACCGGGACTTGGAGGCGGCGGTCGAGGTGTGCACATCCCTGCAGCCGGAGATCGGCGCCACCGGCGTCCTCGGCGACCGCGAGATTGCCACCGTCTCGCTGATCGGGGCGGGCATGAAGACCCATCCTGGTGTGTCGGCCACCATGTTCGAGACCCTGGCCAACGAGGGCATCAACATCGAAATGATCTCCACCTCCGCGATCCGCATCACCTGCGTGGTCCGCCGGGCGCTGGTCGAGCAGGCCGTCGTCGCCCTCCACGACGCCTTCAAGCTGGAGGCCGACTGATGGCTGTGACGGGCCTCACCGTCGGCGTCTACGGCGCCACCGGCCAGGTTGGCGGCGTCATGCGGGGAATCCTCCGGTCGCGGAGCTTCCCCTACGAGAAGCTTCGCTATTTCGCGTCATCCCGGTCGGCCGGGCGAGTGCTCGACGGCATCGAGGTCGAGGATGTGGCCACCGCCGACCATCACGGCGTCAATATTGCCCTCCTCTCGATGGGGGCCACCGCGTCGCGACAGTGGTCGCCGGTGATCGCTGCCGCCGGTGCGGTGGTGGTCGACAACTCCTCGGCGTGGCGGATGGATCCCGACGTGCCCTTGGTCGTTCCCGAAGTCAACGCCTCGGCCCTGGCGTCCATCTCGAAGGGCATCGTGGCCAATCCCAACTGCACCACCATGGTCTGCATGCCGCCGTTGGCACCGCTGCACCGGGAGGCAGGGCTGGTCCGGTTGGTGGCGTCTACCTACCAAGCGGTATCGGGTGCCGGGCTGGCCGGCGTGGCCGAACTCGAGTCCCAAGTGCGTGACGTGGGGGAAAAATCCTCGGCCCTCACCTTCGACGGCGCCGCGGTGGGATGCCCGCCAATATCGGTGTTCCCGGGCCCCATCGCGTTCAACGTGCTGTCCCTCGCCGGCTCCCTGGTCGACGACGAGACCAACGAGGAGCACAAGTTCCGCGACGAGAGCCGCAAGATCCTTGGGATCCCGGGGTTGGGCGTGTCATGCACCTGCGTCCGGGTGCCGGTGTACACCGGGCACTCCGTAGCGGTGAACGCCGAGTTCTCTTCGGCCCTGTCACCGGCACGGGCCCGCCAACTGCTGGCCCAAGCGCCGGGGGTGGCGGTCGTGGACATGCCCACCCCGCTTGACAGTGCCGGCCACGACGACTGCTTGGTCGGCCGCATCCGGACCGATCCCGGCGTTGCGGACGGCCGCGGCCTGGCGTTGTTCGTGTGTGGCGACAACCTCCGCAAGGGGGCGGCGCTCAACGCCCTGCAGATCGCCGAGTCACTGATCGGACAGGGCCTGCTCTAGCTCTAACCGGCCCGACGGGTACCTCTTGCTCTAACCGGTCGGCATCCGGCGGCAACCTCTCGACCACCCGACCGGTCTCCTTCCACGAACCGGAGGCGGATCGGAGGGAGGCATTTTTCCCAAGTGGGTTTGGGGCGTCGGAATCAGTCTTGGGTAAATCTTTGGCTCTTGGCACCGCCGGCTGCGGATTTCCGTCGAAAGTGGCACAAGGTGTCACAGATGCACCCCAGTCTTTGCCCGCGGTCACCAGGTCTGTTCCAGGGGGCGCGACGTCGCGGCATTGGTAGAGGCATGAACCATCGCGACGAGGTAGATGAAAAGCTCGCTCAGTGGATGAACGGGCACCACGGGGTGATCGGGCTCAAGGAATCGTGCAAGCTGGGGGCGAGTTACCGCACCGCTCGGAGAAACTTGGCCCGTGGCGAATGGGATTCGCCGTACACCGGAGTTTTCCGAGCGACCTCGGCGCCGCAGACTGATTTTCAACGTCTCCGGGCGGCGTGCGTGGCGTCCGGGGGCGTGGTTTCGCACGCCACAGCCGCCTGGCTCTGGGGCTTGCTGCGAGTACGGGCGACGCCGATCGAAGTCACTATCGACCGGCGCAGGCGTGCGACGAGACACAAGGTCGATTTCATCATTCACCGCGCCGGCGACCTCGACGAGGCGGCATGGACCACTCGTAAGGGCATCGAGGTCACCACACGGGTTCGGACGCTGGTCGACCTCGCCGCCACGGGTACCGACAAGCAGCTCACCGAAGCGGTCGACACCGCCTTGGGCCAGCGCAGCGTCACCGTCACGGAGCTGAAAGCAGAAATCCAGCGTCTCTCGAAACCGGGTCGAACGGGCGTCGGCCGGCTCCGCCAGGAACTCGAAAACCAAGGCTTCCTGGACGCCCCTGCGCCGAGCGCTCTCGAAGCTCGCGCCCGGCGCCTGACGAAGAACCTGGGGATTCAAGTGCCCGAGGTTGAGGCGGTGGTGGACGGACCAGGCCGCTACCGCGTGGACATCGCATGGAGGCACATAAAGTTCGGCGTCGAGGTCGATGGGTACACGTGGCACTACAGTCCGAAGCAGAAGCGGAGGGACGAGCTCCGGCGGCAGCGCCTTCGCGAGATGGGCTGGACGCTGCTTGTCTTCGACTGGCTACAGATGATCGAAGAGTCCGCGTGGGTGGCCACTGAAATCCGTACCACCTTCGATCGGCTGACGTCCCAGTCGCCCTAGGCCATCCAGGGGCTGTTGTTTGTCGGCGCCCCACTTGGTTCCGGGGGCATGATGGGGTCATGGACGCGATTACCGCGCTGGGGGCGTGAGCGGTACCAGGTGGCGGGCGAGGCCAACGTCGAGCTGGGGATAACCGGGCTGACCGGTGCCGACGAGGTGGGCTCGGGAGGGCTTCGCGACCGTGTACCGGGCGCGCCAGATCGCCTTCGACCGGTTGGTGGCGGTGAAGGTCTTCCACGACGTTTCGGTGGACGACGCCACGCTGGCCACCTTCCACAGGGAGTGCCAGGCCGTCGGCCGCGTCGGGGGGCGCAAGAACATTCTGGTCGTGTACGACCAGGGGCTCACGATGTCGGGGCGGCCATACATGACCATGCCCTTTCTGGCTGGCGGGTCGTTTGCAGGAGATGCTCCAACGAAGTGGCCGGCTCCCGTGGCGGGAAGCAGTAGATCTGGGCGTGAAACTGGCCGGGGCGCTCCAGATCGCCCACCAAGCGGCGGTGCTGCACGGTGACGTGAAGCCGGCGAACGTGCTGCTGGACGACGACGGCGAACCCCAGTTGGCTGACTTCGGTATCGCACGGCTCACCGATGCCACTCGCCTGACGGCCGGCCAGGCGTCGTTCACTCCGGCCCACGTAGCGCCTGAGGTGCTCACCGGGTCGGCGCCGACCCCGCTGGTGGATGTCCGTTTCCGAGGCGCTGGGATAGCAAGGAGCGGCGGCTCACGCCGCCCGTTCGAACCGCCGGCCCGGTCGAACCGCCGGCCCGGTTGCCCGCTGACAACCGCCCGCTGACAACCGCCCGCTGACAACCGTCGGGGGGCGGCCCTCGCGCTCGGCTCTGGTACTGGCTCACACTCAAGCGGGTCGGCCCGTTGCCGGCCTGGTTACCAATGGGCAGACGACTTGCGCGGACCGCGGTGAATAATTCGGGTTCTACATTTCCGGTATTGCGGTTCTTCCGGTAGCGATCAACCGGTTGCGGGGCGCCACAATCGGCTGCACCGCAGAGTCCTTTACGCAAAGCATCGGTCTCACCTCACCACGCGATGACAACCCGACACGCTCGGCACTGTACCCGGGGTTCGAGACGGAAGAAGAGGTAGAGGCAGAAGGGGAGAGGGCTATCCCATGTCAGCGGCTTGAGCTGGACATTCGCTCCAACTCCCGCGCCTTCGCTGACGAGTCGCCGTTGGCGCGCTGCTCGATGCGAGCCAATTCGCCTGCGATGGCTTGCTGGGCCAGCTTCGAGACGTTCAGGCCGGCCCTTCGGGCGGCGGTGTGGAGGTCATCGGGCATAGAAATGTTTACGCGCGCCATACGCAGAGGTATATACCCGCGGCATGGCGGTTTGAAAGCTCGCGACCGGACAGTTTCTGGTCGCCCTGGGTAGGGTCGCCGCCGATGGAAGCCAGACCCGCCGGCCACGCCACCGAAGTGAGCCCCACAAGCTCCCCCCACGAGGTCAGTCGGGCTGTACGAGCGACCTCTTTCGGGTCGGTGGCGGCGGATTACGACCGCTTCCGCCCAAGCCCTCCAGCAGAGGTCGCCGACTGGCTGCTGCCGGCCGGCGTTCAGCGCGTCGCCGACATCGGCGCAGGCACTGGCGGGTTTTCCCGGGTCGTGGCGGCTCGGGTTGCCACGACGGTGGCGGTCGAATTCGACCTGCGCATGGCGAGGCAGCTTGTGGCCCGGTCCCCTCGGGTCTCGGTGGTCAATGGACGGGGCGAGAGGCTGCCGCTGCGCACCGCCGGCTTCGACGCGGTTGTCGCATCGTCGTCCTGGCACTGGCTGGAGGCTGCGCCGGCACTGCTCGAGATCGCCCGGGTCCTGCGGAATGGGGGAGTCCTCGGAGTCGTCTGGGGTGGCCCCGACCGGGACGTGGACTGGGTCCGTGAGCTGCTGGCTCGCGACGTCCGGTCGGATTCCGAGCGACAAGGGCGGCGGCACCGACTGGATATCCCGGAGGGCACGCTCTTCGGTATCCCCGAGACCCGGGTCATCCAATGGTCCCTGCCGCGGACGCCCGAACAACTGGTGGGTCTGGCCGGCACCTACAGCCGGGTTATCACTGCCGACGACACGGATCGCCACTCGATTGCCTCCCACGTCGCCGGGGTCATCCGAGGCCATCGAGCTCTTCAGGGTCGAGCGGTCCTCGACCTCCCCATGAGCGCGCGTTGCTGGCGGGCGGTGCGGCTCCCTCGGTGATCCGCCGGGACCGCCGACCGCAAGCTCACGAGGCCGCCACCAGGGCACGAGGCAGCCCCCGGGGAGGCTGCCACGCGGTTTCCGCGTAGCAGGTGCCCGGGTCGGTTGGCTGACGGCGGCCTTCCAGCCGGGCGTGGCGACACCCAAGGCCGGGTCCCGCTACGTACAGGAGGCGTGCAAGTCATCGTCAGGGAGTCACCAGTGGTCCGCGACGTGCAGGATCCGGAGTCCTCCTTTGGGCTGGCGTCCACTCATGACCTCGACCCTGCGGGCAGTGCTGCTATCGGCGGTCTGCTCGATCCGGAGGGCCCGGAGGGCTCGGAGGACGAAGGTCACGCACCGGTGCACGCCTTGAATGCGGCGTCCTTTTCCACCTTGCGTCGAGCCATAGAGCAAAGCCAACGGTTCCACTCCGACAGCGTCTTCGGTCGGGTCCTTCACCGGGGCACGGCGTCCTACCGGGAGTTGTCACCCGTGGATGCCGTCCACATCACCGTCGCCGGCAACCGGTTGTCCGCCCACGTCGACGACGTCTCTCCTGTCAAACAATGCGCAGATGGTAAGACCAGGTACTCATGGGCCAGGGTTCTTGCCCATAACGTCTTCGCCATCGCGGCCGACCTCGCACGCCGCCTTGGCGGCAGCCACGGCGAGCATCGCTGCAATCTCGACTGCGAGGTCGTGTGGGTCGATGATGACGGCGCCGTCGAGCTGAGCTGCGAGGAGGTCGAATGCCCTACGTGTACAGATGAAGGGACGCTTCCTCGTCCTGCCGGTGGCAGGGAATAGCTGACTCCGAGGAAGCGCTGCTGGAAAAGATCGTTGAGCACGTGCGGGTTTCCCACCACGCAGAAACGACGGCCAGCATCGCTGCCTATCTGAAGAGATTCATCCGCAAGGTCTAAGGCCTGCCGGGCCGCACAACCCGCGCCTCGCGGACCGTCCCAGTCGCCCACGAGAGCTTCGGGCGCGCTACCAGCCGACGCTCCCGCCCACCAACTCGCGGATCAGATCGGCGTGCCCGTTGTTGCGGGCGTACTCCTCGATCATGTGGGTGTAGATCCACCGCAGAGAGCACGGCTCGCCGTCCTCCTCCCCCACATCGTCCAACGCCAGCGGTGCCGAGAGCTCCCGGCTGGCCTGGCACTCGTCCTGCCAGACGGCCAAGTCGGCGTCCCAGTCAGCGCCGTCGAGCGGTTCCAGGTCGCCGTCGAGCTCCTCCGAGAAGACCGCCGGGGCACTGGCGTCCTTCAGCAGTACGCATCGAAACCAGCCCCGTTCCACCTCGGCCATGTGTCGCACCAGGCCGTGGAGCGACAGCTTCGAGGTGGCTACGGGCCGGGACTTGCGCTGCTCGTCGCTCAGCCCTTCGCACTTGAGCTCGAGCGTCACCCGGTGGAAGTCGAGCCACCCCTCGAGCATCTGCCGCTCGTCGAGAACGAACGCCGGCTCCTGCCGGCGGGGATCCTTCAATCCGGGCACTGCTGCCATACACGCCTCCTTCTCGGCGCCCAAGCGACGCGTCAGGCACCGTAGGCCCTGTCGGCGGTCGTCTTCCGCGTGACCTGCCGAGGGAGCATCAACTGGCCCATCCGGGCCGCGTGAGCCCCGACTCATAGGCGAAAATCACCAGCTGCGCCCGGTCACGGGCCCCGAGCTTGGACATGGCCCGGTTGACGTGGGTCTTCACCGTCGCCGGGCTGAGGTAGAGGCGGCGGGCGATGTCGTCGTTGGAGAGCCCGGCGGCCACCAAGGCGGTGATCTCCCGTTCCCGTTCGGTGAGCGGGTCCAGCGATGGCTTGGGGGGAGGCTGGGCCTTGGTGGCGAAATGCCCGATCAGCTGGCGGGTCACGCTCGGCGACAGGAGGGCATCGCCTTGGGCGACCACCCGGACGGCCCGCAGCAGCTCTGACGGCTCGGTGTCCTTGACAAGGAAGCCCGACGCCCCGGCCCGGATCGCTTCGAAGATGTACTCGTCGAGTTCGAAGGTTGTGAGGATGACGATGTGCACCCCGCCAAGGCGGTCGTCTTGGACGATTGCCCGCGTCGCCTCCAGGCCGTCGGTACCCGGCATACGGATGTCCATAAGCACCACGTCGGGCCGAAGCCGCCTGGTTACCGCCACTGCCTCGGCCCCGTCAGCCGCCTGGCCGACCACTTCGATGTCGTCCTCGTCGCCCAGCAGCGCCGCAAAGCCCGCCCGGACCAGTGCCTGATCGTCGGCCAAAAGGACCCGGATCACGCGTCGGCCCCAGGAGCGGATTGACGGCCGGGGCGCGATGCCAACGCCGGGTCTGGGGCCGCACCGCCTGCATCCAGGACCGCCGACTTGGCGCCGCTGGAGCCGCCGTCGCTGCTGGTGCCGCCCTCGGGGCCCTCGCCGCTGGTGCCTCCCGTGCCCGCGCCGGGGTCCCCGCCCACGTCGGGACCGGTAGGCAACCAAGCCCGAACCCGCATCCCCCCCTCCGCCCGTGGTGCCGCGGTCAGCCGCCCTCCAAGCGCCGAGGCTCGCTCGCTCATCCCCGTGAGCCCGGTGCCTGCCACGACCGATCCACGGGACCGCCCGTGGTCGTCCACCTGCACCACAAGGTCGCCCGCCCCGTACTCGACAACCACCTCCGCCTCCCCGGTCCCGGCATGGCGGGCCACGTTGGTGAGTGCCTCCTGCACGATCCGGTATGCCGCGAGGTCGACCGCGGCTGGCAAGTGCCGAGACGAGCCTTGGACCGACACCCGGGCCACCACCCCCGCAGCTGCGGCCGAGGACACCAGGTCGTCGAGGCGGGCCAGCGTCGGCACCGGAGCCCGGGGGGCGTGCTCATCGACCTCCCGCATGGCTCCCAGCAGGGAACGCAGCTCCACCAGTGTCTCCTGACTCACCCGCTTGATCGTGCCCAACGCCTCGTACGCCCGTTCCTCGTTGCGCTCCGCGCGATGGAGGGCGGTGGCGGCCTGCACGTTGATGAGAGAGATGTTGTGGGCCAGGATGTCGTGCACCTCACGAGCGATGCGCAGGCGCTCCTCGCTCACCATCCGCCGGGTGTCGGCTTCCCGAACTTGGGCCCGCTCCTGCGCCCGTTGCCTTCGGATCCGGAGTCCCTCGGCCCCGGCGTACAACACCAGCAGCCACGCCGCCAGACCGAGCACTGCCGCCAAGTGGGGCTCCTTGCTCAGGCCGAGGAGCGCCCCGAGCCACAGGAAGCTCGCATAGCCAGCCACGAGCGACGCCACCCCCGCTGCCCGGTGGCCGCTGACCACCGCTGTCCCGAACGCCACGATCAAGGCGAAGAACAGCGGATCAACGCCGTGGTTTGCCAGCCCGAAGACAAGGGTGGCGCAGAACACCACCGCCAGCACGGCCACCGGCCGGACCCGGCGAAACATCAGTGCCGCCGCAGCCAACAGAAGCAACACCACCGACAAGGGGTTGACGAGGTGGTCCTGAGCGTGGTGCACGGCGGCGGCCACCACGGCGCCGACCTCGACCGCCGCCACGCCGAGCGCCACGAGGAGGTCGTTGCGCCGCAGCTCGCCGACTCCGGTCACGCCGGACAGCCACGACGCCGGTCGCATCACCGTGTCACCGTATGCCGGACCAGCCAGGAGGTCATCGGGTGGAGGTGGTCTTGGTGTTACTACCACTGCAGTAAGCGCACCCCATGCGGATACGACCGCCGGGGTAGCCAACCAACCCCGCTCGGCCGATGCCGCCTGCCGTCCCGAGGTTCACAATGGCGAAGGTGGACGACAAGCGCTTTTGGCAGCGGACGGCCGGGTTCATGCTCCTCGTGGCCGCCACCTTGGGGATCGCCTCGATCCTTCATCTGGCGGTCCTGGTCCACGGCCGGCACCGCAGTTTCCAGCCCAGTTCGGCCGGCTGGGCCGAGCTCGTGATCGGCGTCGTGCTGGCGGTGGCCGCGGCGGTGGTG
>JBOGGN010000025.1:0-16749 GCA_050744165.1 Acidimicrobiales bacterium
GCACTGCAGGTCGTCAGACTGGTCCAACCCCTTCGCCTCGAGAAAAGACTCCGTCGGCGCAAGCTCGGCGTACAAATGAACGGGCCAATCGACGCGGACGACCGCAAGCCGGGCGCGCAGTCCGTGAGGCAGCCGCCGATCGGCTGGGATCCAGACGGCGGGAACGCCGTTGAAGAAACGGGGCAGATAACCGAGGTGCCAAGCGGCCGCCTCGCCGGCGAGCAGGAAGCGAGCGCGGGGATCGCGTTGTCTCCAACCTCGGAGCTCGATGTAGGGGTCGCTGAGCGCCTCCTCGCCAGGTGCCACGAAGGCCCAAGCACCCTTGATGGGAAGCGGACACAACCATCCGAGGCGCCGTAGCTCCCGTTCGGTCGCCTCCGGGCTTCGGGGTGAGCCCACCTCTTCCAGATAATCCGCGAGGAGTTCGTGGGTAAGCACTGGCGGCCGGTCGCGGGCGAGCGCGTCGACGAGCTTGGCGGCCCAGGTCGGGACTCGCCTCGACTTCCCCGCCGAAGACTTGTCCCAAGAATTGGTTAGGTCCATGCCCGCTACGGTACCGGACTGGGTCTTCACCGGGCAGGAAGTTAACTGAGGTTAAGCTGGTGCCCGGACGGGGACCCTCTAAGTACTCAACCGGGCACCGAGCTAACCAGAATCGTCAGACCCTTTTGCCCGCGTCTCTCCTCCCTCGGCCCGAGTCCCGCCCCCGGCCCCCGTGGGCTTACGCCCGTTCGAGGGCGTGGATCGCCCGCAGCCGGCGCTCGAGGTGCTGCTCCATGGACCGGGTGGCCAGCGCCGCCACCTCCGATGTCAGGGCGCTGTCAGGTTCCTGCAAGGCCCTAGCAAGGCCACCGCCGAGAATGCGGGTCAGCAACTGCAGCGCCTCGGGGCTCACCGGGAGCCCCTGGCGACAGTCGCGACACAGGGCGCCACCATGGGACAGATCAAATGCCACCAGCGGCACCCCGCCCGCGGCCCCAGGGGCGCCCCCGGTGGCTGGCGCGGCCGGGGCCTCGCACGAGGCGCAACGGTCCAGCACCGGTCCGTAGCCCTCCATGGCCAGGAGTTTCCAATAGAAGGCGGCCACCAACAGCGGCGAGCGCCGCTCCCGGTCGGCCAGGGTTCGCAGGGCGGCCACCAGCATCTGGTACAGCCGGGCGTCGGGCTGGCGTTCCTGGGCCGTCTGGTCGACCGCCTCCAACATCGACATGGCATCGGTCATGCGGGCCAGGTCGTCGCGGATGGGCCGCCAGTGGTCGAGGGTCTCGGCTTGGGAGACGATGTCCAGTTCCCGGCCCTCGTAGAACAGGACAGACACGTTGGCAGGCGGCTCCAGCCGGGCGCCGAACCGGCTCTTGGTCTTGCGGATCCCCTTGGCCACCGCCCGGACCTTTCCGTGGCCGGCCGTCATGAACACCACGATGCGGTCGGCCTCGCCAAGGCGGTAGTGGCGCAGGGCCACGCCCTGGTCGCGGTACAGGCTCAAGGGGTCACGCTTGGGAGGACCGGGCAACCCCGGCATGGCCGCCGGTGCGACCGCTGCCAGCGGTTACAGCCGAGCGTCGGTGTCGTCGCCATCGCCCCCGATGCCGTCAACGTCACTGGCCCCGTCCCCGCCGACGCCGCCGTAGCGCCGGTCCCGGCTCTGGAACTCCCGCACCGCCTCGAACAGGTGCTCTCGGCGGAAGTCGGGCCACAGCACGTTGGTGAATACCAACTCGCTGTAAGCCACCTGCCATATGAGGAAGTTGGACAGCCGGTACTCGCCCGACGTGCGGATCACCAGGTCGGGGTCGGGCATCTCGGGGACGTACAGCCGGGCCTGGATGGCCTTGGCGTTGACCTTGGACGCGGGCACACCGTCTCGGATGAGCGCCCGGACGGCGTCGACGATCTCGGCTCGGCCGCCGTAGTTGAACGCCACGTTCACCGTCAGCTTCCGGTTGTTGCGGGTCAGCTCGACGGTCTCGTCCATCCGGCGCAGCACCCCCCGGGGCACCCGCCAGTCACGGCGGCCGATGACGCGGATGCGCACCCCCTTCTGGTGCAGCTCGTCACGCCGGCGGACGAGCACGTCGTCGACCACCGTTCCCAGCAGGAACCTGACCTCTTCGCGGGGCCGGCGCCAGTTCTCGGTCGAAAAGGCATACACCGTGTACCACTTGACGCCAAGGTCGAGAGCGCCGCAGATGCTGTCGAACAGGGCGTCCTCGCCAGCCCGGTGACCCTCTGTGCGGGGCAGTCCACGCTTGGTCGCCCAGCGCCCATTGCCGTCCATGACGCAGGCGATATGGACCGGTATCCGGTGGGGATCGAGCCCTTCCAGGTCCATCTACTCACGGTATCGCTTGCCGGTCCCACGGCTCCGCCAAGTCGACCAGTACAGTCAGCCAGTGACGTCTGAGCGGGTGGCGGCGGCCCTCGACCGGGTCGTCGGCGGCCTGCCAGGCGGTGGCGACAGCCGGCCGGGCCAGCGCCAGATGGCGGTGGCCGTGGCCCGCGCCATCGAGTCCCGGCGCCATCTGATCGTCGGAGCCCAGACAGGGACAGGAAAAAGCCTCGCCTACCTCGTCCCTGCCCTCCTCTCCGGATCGAGGGTGGTGGTGGCCACCGCGACCAAGGCCTTGCAGGACCAGCTGGCCAAGAAGGACCTGCCGTTCCTGGAGGAGCGGCTCGGGATTCCTTTCCAGTACGCCGTCTTGAAGGGCCGGTCCAACTACCTGTGCCGCCAGCGGGCGCTCGAAGTGGCGGGGGGCGGCGAGCAGCTGGAGTTGGCGGCCACCGACCCCTTGGCAGGCCCGCTCGACGCCACCATGGGGCGCAACGGGGCCCGGGCGACGGGGGCGGGCACCGGCGGGCTGCTCGACGGCCCCACCCTCGGGTCCTTTGGCCGCCAGGTGCGACGCATGCTCGAATGGTCGACGACCGCCGAGACGGGCGACCGGGCCGAGTTGCCATTCGAGCCCACTCCCCGGGCGTGGTCGATGGTCAGCGTGAGCTCCACCGAGTGCCCCGGAGGCCAGCGCTGCCCCTGTGGCGACGTGTGTTTCGCCGAGGCGGCCCGGGCCCAGGCGGCGGTGGCCGACGTCGTGGTGGTCAACATCCACTTGTACGCCACCCACCTGGCCTCCGGGGGTGCGGTCCTCCCTCCGCACGACGTCGTGATCTTCGACGAGGCTCATGAGCTGGAGGACATTGCGTCCTCGAGCCTCGGGTTCGAACTGGCGCCCGGCCGCTTTTTCGCCCTGGTCCGAGCGGCCCGGGCGCTGGTCGACGACAGCGCCGTGCTCGACGCCGTCGAGGCGGGCGCCGCCCGGCTGAACACTGTCCTCGACGACCTTCGAGGCCGGCGCCTCCTCCCGCCGCTACCCGAGGAGCTGGTGTCTCTCTTGACCGGGCTTCGGGAGCGGGTGGCGCAGCTCAGTGCCGCCGCCCGCTCGCCCGACCAGTCCGACCTATCACCCCGGCGGACCCGAGTCGTGCAAGCCGCAGGCGCGCTGGTCGACGACCTCGATTCGCTGCTGGCGCTGTCGGAGAGCCGGGTGGCGTGGGTGGAAGGCCCGCCGTCCTACCCGGTCGTCAAAGTGGCCCCCCTCGACATTGCCCCCCTCCTGGACCGGCTGCTTTGGAGCCCAGAGGACGCCCCGACGGCCATCCTGACCAGCGCCACCATTCCCCCCGGGCTGGCCGGGCGCATCGGCATCCCCGAGGGGTCGGTCGACGAAATGGATGTCGCCAGCCCGTTCAACTACCCCGAGCAGGGACTCCTCTACTGCGCCTTGCACCTCCCCGATCCCCGGAGCGACCGCTTCGAAGCGGCCATGCACGAGGAACTGGAAGCCCTCATCCGGGCTGCCGGCGGGCGGACGATGGCGCTGTTTACCAGCTGGCGGGCCATGGACTCCGCCGCCAAAGCGCTGCGGGCCGTGCTGCCATGGCCCGTTTTGACTCAGTCCGACCTCCCCAAGCCGGCGCTCCTGGCCGCGTTCAAGACCGACGAGCACTCCTGCCTGTTCGCCACCATGGGCTTCTGGCAGGGCGTCGACATCCCCGGGCCGGCGCTCTCTCTGGTGGCAATCGATCGCATCCCATTTCCCCGGCCGGACGAACCGTTGCTCCAAGCCCGCCGGGAGCGGCTCGGCCGGGCGGCCTTCGCGGTGATCGACCTGCCTCGGGCGGCCACTTTGCTGGCCCAGGGCGCCGGCCGCCTGATCCGTTCTCCCACCGACCGGGGCGTCGTCGCCATCCTCGACCCCCGCCTAGCCAGCGCCAGCTACCGCTGGCGGCTCGTCCGGGCCCTGCCGCCAATGCGCCGAACCCGCCACCGCCGGGAGGTCGAGGATTTCCTGGCCCACCTTCGGGCCCAGGACACCGTCGCCACCGGGTCGCCCGTGACCCGCTGACACCGGCGGGAAACACCCGGCCCCGTTCGATTCACCTCCTCTACCCTCGCCCGGATGGAACCGCCCGACCCCCAGCTGGCACCCCTCCCGGGGCCTCCGAACGGCGCCGGGCGGCCCGACGGGCGCAGTGGTTGGCGGGCACTGGCGCTGGATCTGGGGCCCCTCCGGCGCCACCGGGACTTCCGCCTGCTGGCGTTCAGCCGGGCCATCTCGTTCTTCGGGAGCATGATCACCTACGTCGCGGTGCCCTTCCAGGTGTACCGCCTCACAAGGTCGTCCCTCGCCGTGGGCGCCGTTGGCCTGGTCGAGCTGGCCTGCCTACTCAGCATGGTGTTCCTTGGCGGGGCCCTGGCCGACGCCATCGACCGGCGGAAGCTGGTCTTCGGCGGCGAGGTGGCGCTGGCCGCGGGGTCGATCGCGTTGGCCGGCAATGCCTCACTGCCTCATCCCCGGGTGTGGCCGATTTTCGTGGCGGTGGCCCTCATGGCCGGCTTCGACGCCCTCCAGCGGCCGTCCTTCGACGCCCTCATGCCCCGCTTGGTGGATCCCACCGAACTGGCCGCGGCGGCCTCGATCGAGTCGCTCGAGGGCACCATCGGCCAGGTGGCCGGCCCGGCTCTCGCCGGGATCCTCATCGCTTTTGCCGGGTTGCCGGCCGCGTACCTGGCCGACGTGCTCACCTTCGCCCTGTCGGTCGCCGCTCTGGCCGCGATGCGGGCCGTACCTCCGCCGCGGGACTCGGCGCCGCCCAGCGTGCGACGGGTGGTCGAGGGATTCGCCTACGCCCGCAGCCGCCCCGACCTGCTCGGGACCTACGCCATCGACCTGCTGGCCATGTTCTTCGGTATGCCCTCGGCGCTGTTCCCTGCAATCGCCAGCCGCTACGGCGGCGCCGGCGTCGTCGGACTCCTTTACGCCGCCCCTTCGGCCGGCGCCTTCGTGGTCGCCCTCACGAGCGGGTGGACTGCTCGGATCCACCGCCATGGCAGAGCGATCGCGGCCGCGGCGGTCGTATGGGGCGCCGCCATCGTGGTCTTTGGCCTGGGTCACTGGCTATGGCTGGCGGTTGCCGGTCTGGTTCTGGCGGGGGCGGCCGACATGGTGAGTGGCTTGTTCCGGACGACCCTCTGGAACCGCTCCGTCCCCGATTCGCTCCGCGGCCGCCTGGCCTCGCTCGAGTTCGTCAGCTACTCGGCCGGGCCGCTGCTCGGTAATGCAGAAGCCGGCACTGCCGCCGCCGCCTTCGGTGTCGAGGCCTCCGTGGTGGCCGGCGGCGTTTTGTGCGTGCTCAGCGTGGCCGCGTGCGCGGCTGCCTGCCGCCAGCTGCTGGCCTACGACGACCGCTCGGGATGAGGGCTACCGAAGGCGGGGCGGGTCCCGCTGGCCGTCAGCCGGCTACCGGACCGACGCCAACCCTCGTCGCCGGCTTCCGGTGCGCTACAACGGGCCGGTGCTGCCACAGTGGATCTGACGCTATGAGGTGCTGCGGCCACTCGGCGCTGGGCGTTTCGCCAGCGTCTACCTGGCCCGCGACGGCGACACCGATGCCATCGTCGCCATCAAAATGCTGGCCGACGACTGGATCCAGGACGCCGAGGTCAGGCGGCGGTTCGTCGAGGCAGCCGAGCTCACGCGACGCTGCGATAACGACCGGATCGTGGCTGTCCGCGCCATCGAACAGCTCGAGGACGACCGGCCCTACTTCGTCATGGAGTATGCCGACCGGGGGACACTGGCCGAGCGGATCGAAGCCCGGCTCAGCGAGGGCCTGAACTTCGAGGTGGGCGAAGCACTGCACGTGGCCGAGGAGTTGGCCGAATGCCTCGTCGCGGTCCACGATTGCGGCGTCGTACACCGGGATCTGAAGCCCAGCAACATCCTGTTCAAGACCGTGCTCCGGGACGGACGAGAGAGGATGCTGGTAGCCGACTTCGGCCTGGCTCCGCCAGAGTCGGCGGACTACGCCCCCCCGGAACAGGCCGATCCCAAGCGTTCGGCCAACGTCGACGCCCGGACTGACGTGTATGCGGCAGGGGTGATCCTGTACCAGCTGTTGGCCGGAAGGCTGCCCTTTTCCGACGCCGACCTCTCGGAGGCCGCGGCCCACGCCAACGACGCACCCGACTTGGACGTGGTCCGCCCCGACGTGCCGACGCCGCTGGCCCGAGCCGTGCGCACCGCCATGACCGCCAACCCACTTGGTCGCTACGCCAACGGCCGGGCGTGGCGGGAAGCACTTCGCCGGGCGGCGGCCTCGACGGGCATGCTTCCGACACCGCAGGAAACCCCGGTGCCCGAGGACCTCACCGAGACCGAGGACCTCACCAAGACCGAGGACCTCACCAAGCCCGAGGACCTCACCGAGACCGAGGACCTCACCGAACTCGCGGACCTCACCGACTTCACCGGCCTCACCGGCCTCACGGGACTCGCCGGTTGGCCCGGCGCCTCGGAGCCGCCGTGGGCCGATGATGAGTTCGAAGGCCGGACGAACCGCCGATGGCTGGCCGTGGTGGCGGCGCTGGTAGTCGCGGCCGTCGTAGTGCTGGTCATCGTGGTCGTGCGCCAGCAGCACGGAACCAAACCGTCTAGGACGGCTCCGACGACAGCCATCCCCACGGGGAGCCCCGCCGTGACCGGGTGGTTCGCGGCCGCCTCGGGCCCCGGCTGCGCCGCTGCCACCCCAAGTGAGGCGCCACCGGGCGCGACCGCAGCGGTCATCTGCACTGTGGGGGTCCTCAACGTCGTCTACTGCCGGATGGCCTCGGCGGGCGCCGCCAGCACCTACCTGTCCACGCTGGGCAACACGGAGCAGGACGCCATTCTCCGTGACTGGACTGCTCCCGGGGGGATGACCGGGCAGGCTCTCGACTTCACCAGCGACCACGGCCCGGCGTTGGCCTGGACATACACGGCCAAGCCCTACCTCGGGATCGCCGAGGGCGGAGCCCGCGACACTCTGGATGCCTGGTGGCTCACCGGGCGCGCCGTACGCCACGGTGCCCGCTGAATGCGGCCCCGCCACCGCCACCGCCGCCTGGGAATCGCGCCATGGCGCTGAGCAACCACGGCAGCGGCTACGACGTGGTCTACGGGGCAGTGCTCAGCGTGCACATCGCCTCCGCGGTGGCCGGTTTCGGGATGCTCGGTCTGAGCGGCCTGTACGGCTCGGCTGGCTCCCACCTGCACTCGCCGAAAGAGGTGCACGACGTCCGCCAGTTCTTTGCACCCCGCAACCGCATCGGGCGCAGTCTGTGGTTCGTGCCCTTCGCGGGCGCCATTGCGTTGTGGCTCGAGCATGGGGCAGCGGCGCTCGGCCAGGCCTGGGTCGGGGCGGCCGTCGCCTGCTGGGCGGTGGCCATGGTCGCCGCCATTTGGGTCGTGTGGCCCGCCGAGCACCGCATCCGTTCGGTAGTGGTGGCCCTCGACGAGGCTCCCGACGGCGAGGAGGCGGCCGGTCGGCGGGCGGCGCTGGCGGCGCTGTGCCGGCCGGTGGTGCATGCCGCCGCCCTGTGCGACGTCGTGTTCGTTATCGCGGTCGCCCTTATGGTTTTGAAGCCGGGGACGTAGCGCCCGGACGAGACCGGCGAGCCGACCCCGACCGGCGGTGGCGGTTGGGGTTGACCATGCGCAGCGGGAAGGTGGCGATCCAGACAAAGGGCGCCACGGTCGGCGAGGCGACGGCGACGGGAATGGACAGGACGAACACCCCCACCATCGACATGCTGCGCCACAGTCCCAACTTCAGCTCTGCTTCAGACGCGCTCCGCGAGAACAGCCGCCGCTTGGCGGCCATATAGGTGAGCGCCGTCAACAACAAGCCGACGACGATCATCGAGCAGGCATACAAGATGACCGACACCCGTTCCCCGCCGTATTGGCCCAACAGGCTCGACGGGAACGGAAGCGCCGCCACCGCCATGAGCAACACGAGGTTCAGCAGCATCAGCGACTCGGTGGCCTGCTCGATGTTGCGAAAGATCCGGTGGTGCGCCATCCAGAACAGGCCGATCACCATGAAGGTGATCAGGAACGAGAAATAGCTGCTTCCATTCTTGGTCAGCGCGGATACCAGGCCGTTCTCGGTCGGCTTTCCGAGTGTTGGGACCTTGATCTGGAAGGCCACCAGGGTCATGGCGATGGCAAAGACGCCGTCGGAGAGGGCCAGGATGCGGCCCAGGTCGAGGTTCCCGCGGGAGCGCTCGTCGTCCTCTCGCACGGGTCAATATCCGAGTCTTTGCAACGCCGCAGGACGGCGTTGCCAGTCCTTGTCGACCTTGACCACCAACTCCAGGTAGACGCCGGCGGGGAGTTGTTCCCGGGCCCGGGTGCCGACCTCTTTCAGGACCTCGCCGCCCCGGCCGATCACGATTCCCTTTTGCGACTCGCGCTCCACGAAAATCTCGACGGTGATGTGAGGCCAGTCCCATTCGCTCACCCGGCAGGCAATCGAATGAGGCAGCTCGTCGCGGGCCACGGCGAGCAATTGCTCCCGTACCAGTTCCGCCACCCACATTGCCTCGGGAACGTCGCTGACCACGTCGCCGGGGTACAGCTGGGGGCCATCGGGCATGCGGGCGACGATGGCGGCCACCAGTTCGTCGACGCCGTCGCCTGTGCGGGCGGACACTGGGAAATACTCGCTCAGTCCCAACGCACCGGCGGCCGCCAACTGGACCGCAATGGTCGCCGGCGAGGCGATGTCGACCTTGTTGACCACGCACAGTGCGGAGCGTGGGACCCGTGCCGCGACCCAGCGGTCCCCTTTTCCCAGCGGGGCCGTGGCGTCGATCACGAGCACCACGACATCGACATCGGCAACCGCGGCGGCGGCGGTGTCGTTTAGCCGCTGACCGAGGACCGTGCTCGGTTTGTGGATTCCCGGCGTGTCCACGAACACCACCTGCACACCGTCGCCATTGAGAATCCCCCGGATCTGGTGGCGGGTCGTCTGCGGCTTGTCGGACACGATCGACACCTTGGTGCCGAGTATCTGGTTCAGCAACGTCGACTTCCCGACGTTGGGCCGGCCCAGAAGGGTGGCGAAGCCTGATTTCACGGCCGAGCGGCGTTGCGCTCGGCCCGCTCGCCCCCCGAACTGTCCGCCGCCGGGTCGTTAGGCAGCAGGCCGGTGATGCGGACTCGGCCGATGCGCCGGCCCTGCACCTTTTCGGCGGTCAGGCGGTGGGTGGTGCCGTCGACCGATTCGCCCTCGGTGGGCACGTGGCCCAGCAGGCCGTACACGACGCCGCCGACGGTGTCCCAGTCACCTTCGGGCAGCTCGATTCCGAGCAGTTCCTTGAGGTCGTCGAGCCCCATGCGAGCATTGACCCGGACGTCGTTGTCGCCGATTCGCTCGACAGGGACCTCGCCGACATCGAACTCGTCCTCGATCTCGCCGACCAGTTCTTCCAGCAGATCCTCCAGGGTCACCAGCCCGGCCGTGCCGCCGTACTCGTCGACCACGACCGCCTGGTGCAGCTTGCTGGCCTGCATTTCCCGCATCATTTCCGAGACTCGCTTGGTCTCGGGAACGAACGTGGCCTGGCGCATGATCGTCGATACCGGATCGTCTCCGTGGCCCTCCCGCTCGGCCTTCATCAAATCCTTGCTGAACACCACGCCGAGGATGTCGTCGATGCCCATCCCGTAGACCGGGACGCGGCTGAATCCGGCCGCGATGGCGATCTCGATGACGTCGGCGATCTTGGCCGTTGACTCCACGACCACCATGTCCGGCCGGGGCACCATGACCTCGCGCACCACGGTGTCGCCGAAATCGATGATGGAGTGGATCAGCCGGCGCTCCTCGCGCTCGATGACGTCCTGGGAGGCGGCGGCATCGGCCATGGCCAGCAGCTCCTGCTCGGACACGTAGGGCCCCTGGCGGATGCCTTTGCCCGGCAGGATCAGGTTGGCCAGGGCGATCAACGCTCCCGAGATCCAGCGGATGGGCGGGATCTTGACCAGGAACGACACGACCGGCGCAGCCAGCAGCGCTGCCTGCTCGGAGTGCTGCACCGCCCAGGTCTTCGGCATGGCCTCGGCGAAGACGAAGATCACCACGACTTCGAAGGCGGTGGCGATGGCCACGCCAATGCCGCCGAACAGGCGCGATGCCACGACCCCGACCAGGGTGGCGGCGACTGTGTTGCACAACAGCAGCAGGAACAGCACCGGGTTGAGGGTGCGTTCGGGGTGCTCGACCAGCTTCAGCAGCGAGGCGGCGCCCCGTTTGTTCTCCTCGACCATGGCCATGGCCTTGACCCTGTTCATCCGGGTCATCCCTGTTTCGGCCAGGGCCAGCACCGCCGACATGACGATCAACAGAGCGACCGCGACCAGGATCCACAGGTCGCCCGTGGTCCATCTCTCGGCGGTGGCGGCGATCACAGCGGATGCGGCGGCGACTGCGAGGGCGGCGGGGACGGTGGCGGGTGAGTTGGCGCCTCGGCCACGCCAACGTCGCCTGGCGGGGTTGCGGTCGCTTCGCTAGTGCCGGTCGGGGTCGATTCGGTAGGGGCGCCCGAGGGCGCTTCGGTCGGGCCGACTGAGGACGCTCGGCCGTCGCCGGTCAAGGCCGCCCCGGCTCCGGTCGGGGCCTCGCCCCCCTCCCGCGGTGGCCGATGGAACTTGTCGAGCAGCACCCGCTCCCGCTCCTCCATGGCCTCGGCTTCCTCGTCGTCCTCGTGGTCCATGCCGAGCAGGTGCAGGACCCCATGCACGATCAACAACGCCACCTCGTCCTCAAACCTGCCGCCGTGCTCGGGGGCGTTGCGGTGGGCCACTGCCGGGCAGATGACGACATCGCCGAGCATCGTGGGCAGGTCGGACGGCTCGGAGGCGTCCCCCGGGCCGGTCCCCCCCGAGTCCGGAGAACGCCCGCCCTCCACGGGTTCCTCATCGATGGGGAAAGCGAGGACGTCGGTCGGACCGTCCTTGTTGCGGTACCGCTTGTTGAGGATGGTCATGGAGTCCTCGTCGACGAACAGCATCGACAGCTCGGCGTCGCCGGGCACCGCCTCGTCCAAGATGACGGCCTCGGCCAAGCGGATCCAGCGCAGGCTGTCAACCGGGTACTCGGTCTGCTCGTCGGCCAGGAAGATTTCGATTGCCATGGGTTGCGTCGTTCCCTTCGCCCCGAACGGGCGTCGCTAGTTGCGGGCCCCGCCGCCCGAACCGCCCGAACCCCCCGAACTCCCCGAGCCACTCGAACTCCCCGAGCCACTCGAACCCACCGAGGCCCCGCCCGACGCCCCCGAGCTTGCCATCTCGTAGGCGCTGACGATGTCTTGCACGATGCGGTGGCGCACCACGTCGCGCCGCCCGAGGTGCACCCAGGCCAGGCCGTCGATCCCCTGCAGGACCTTCTCCAGCCCCACCAGCCCCGACCGACCGCCCTGTATGTCGACCTGGGTGTCGTCGCCGGTGATGACGACCCTTGACCCGAATCCAATCCGGGTGAGAAACATCTTCATCTGCTCCGGCGTGGTGTTCTGCGCCTCGTCCAGGATGATGAAGCTGTGATTGAGGGTGCGGCCGCGCATATAGGCCAGCGGCGCCACCTCCACCGTGCCCTCGTCCAAGAGTCGCCGGCCGCCCTCGGTACCCAGCATGTCGTACAAAGCGTCGTACAGCGGCCGGAGGTAGGGGTCGATCTTGGCCATCAGGTCGCCGGGAAGAAACCCCAGCCGCTCCCCCGCCTCGACCGCCGGCCGGGTCAGGATGATGCGCTCGACCTCCTTGGCCTGCAGCGCCTGGACCGCCAGCGCCACCGCCAGGTAGCTCTTGCCAGTGCCCGCGGGGCCGATGCCGAAGGTGATGACGTTGGCCGCGATGGCGTCGGCGTAGCGCTTCTGACCGCTCGTCTTCGGGCGCACCGATCGCCCCCGCGCGGATCGCAGCACCTCGGCGGTGAGCACCTCCGAGGGCCGCTCGTCTGCGCGGATCATGTCGATCGTGCGATGCACGACCTGGGCGTCGACGTCATGGCCCCGCTCCAGCAGGAGCCGCAGCTCCTCGACGGTGCGCTCCGCCAGCGCCGCCTCGTCGCCGTCGATGATGAACTCGTTGCCCCGGGCGATGATCCGCGCGCCCGGAAAGGCGTCTTCGACCAGCCGAATGTTCTGATTGAACTGCCCCACCAGGTGCGCCATGAGGTGGGTGGGAACGATGACAGTGCAGGGTGTCGACACGGAACCTTCAGCGCTCCAGGGTACCCGGCCTGCTGGCGCAGACGGGGGACCTGCTGGCGCAGACGACGGAACTGCTGGCGCAGTCGCGGGACTGCCGTGCGACTTCGGCGGATCGAAACCCGCAGTGGTCAGCCAGGGGGCCACCCCATGGGCCGGCCGCCGAGAACGTGCAGGTGGAGATGGCCGACGCTGTTCTGGGCGTCCTCGCCCACGTTGAAGACCAACCGGTACCCCCGCTCGGCGATCCCTTCCGCCTCGGCCACCTGCCGCGCCGCCATCACCACGTCCGCCAGAACAGCACCATCCCCGGCCGCCACCGCCCCGGCGTTGTCAATGTGGCGCTTGGGCACCACCAGGACGTGAACCGGCATCGCGGGGTTGATGTCCCGGAACGCATAGGTGTGCTCAGTCGCCAGAACCCCGGTCGACGGCACCTCGCCCCGGATGATGCGGCAGAACAGGCAGCCGGACTCGGTCGCCTCGCCATCCCCATAGCTCGTCATCCGGGGCTCAGGCTACATGGCCCATACCGGCCAGCAGAGCGACGGCATCCGGTACCGTCGGGCGTGGCCCGTGACGAGGACCCACTGTGGGAGGCGCTCGACCGCCCCGGCGACCAGCTGGCCGCGGAGTCCGCCAGGGCCCGCAGCCACCGCCGCTGGCTAGCGCAGCTGGCCGCCGAGTCGGCCACGCTGGCCGGGATCCTGCTGTCTCTGGCCGAGATCGAGGAACCGGTCACCGTGCGCTGCGGCCCGTGGACCCACCGGGGCCTTCTCCGCCGGGTCGGTAGCAGCACCTGCATCCTCGAAGAACCCGAGGCCATCGTGCTGCTCGTGACCGCCGCCGTCACACGCGTGGATTCGTCCCGGGCGGTTGTCGACGACCGCACGCCACCTGAGGGGCCCGACCTAGGAACCGCGCTGGCCGATCTGGCCACCCACCACCCCGCCGTCAGACTTCAGCTCGGCGACGGGAGCGAGCTGGCCGGTGTCTTGGCGGCGGTGGGAAAAGACGTGGCCCAACTCCGGCTCCCGCCCTCGACCGCATCCGTGCGCCTCTCGGCCATCGCCTGCGCTCTACTGCCCTTCGGCCGGCACCCCGTCTGAGGCGCTCGCGCTCCAGGGTCAGATCTGTTCGGACGTCTTGACGTCGCTGGCTGACTTGGGCTCGCTGGCTGCCTTGGGCTCGGGGTACAGATGCTCCAGGCTGCCGGGCGCGATGCGCATCCGATCGATGAAGGCATCGATGTCCGGTGCTTGCAGCCGGATGACCCGGCCCATCTTGTACGCCGGAAGCTGACCTTCATCGATGAACCGATAGAGAGTCCGTAGGGTCACGCCGAGCTGTTCGCACGCCTCCCGCGTCCCCATCCAATGAATCGGCTCGTTCATGAGGTAGCACTATAGCACATTGCAGTCTAACGAGTGCTGTTCGATAGCTTTCACGCCCGAAATTCCTAAGGGCCGGTACCGGTGGCATAGGGAGGGAGCAGAAGCATCCGCTGACCGCCCGAGGAGTCGCCATGCCGTTGCTGCCCCCCGCCAACCTCCGACCTGTTGTCCTCGTCGTAAATGACCTGGCCAGAGCCGCTTCTTCCCAGATCGCGACCCTGCTCGAGGGCGCCGAAGTAGTCGAGTGCCCGTCCTCCGATGCGGCCTGGAGCACGCTGGTGGCCGGTCGGCGGTACTCCGCCGTGGTGACCGGCAAGGTCGACGCCTACCTCGGTGCCACCGCCACCCGGCTCGGAGTGCCCGTGGTGACTCTCGACGGGACCGCCATCAGCGGCCTCGAGGAGACGATCGCCGCTCTTCGATTCATCCCTCGTGGTTCGTGGGCGCCAATAGCCGACGGGCGCCACCGCCCCGAGGAAGGCGGCCGGTTGGTGACAGTCTGCGGCCCCGGCGGGACGGGCACCTCGACGCTTGCCGCGGGCCTCGCCGGCCTTGCCGGCCCTGTCGGTCTTGCGGGCGCCGACGTGTCAGCTGGGGGCGGGACCGGTGCCGCGATCACCGCCAACCGCGGGGGCAACCAGCCGGGATGGTCGGTGATCCTCGCTGATTTCGCCCTCCACGCCGATCAGGCGTACCTACACGGTCTGCCGGAACCGGCCGTCGGGTTGCTGGACCTGGCCACCCTCGCACACGCCCGGCCTCTCGCGGCGCCGGACGTGGCTTGCCATTCGGTGCCGATGTCCGGTTACCGCCTCGTGCCCGGCTTGGCCCGGCCATGCCATTGGACCGCGGTCAGCCCTCCGGCGTTCGACGAAGTCCTCGACGGTGTCCGCTCGGCGTGCCGGCTAGTGGTCGCCGACATCACGGGCGAGTTCGAGGGCGAATCGGATTCCGGATCGATGGATGTCGAGGAGCGCAACCACATGGCCCGCCGCTGTGCCGCCACCGCGGACGTGGTGGTGGCGGTCGGAGCCTTTGGGCCGGCTGGTTGGCGGCGCCTGTCGGGCATGGTCAACGACCTGCTCGACCACGGCGTCGACCCGGCCCGCATCCTCCCCGTCGTCAATCGGGCCGACCATCGCCATCTGTCACCGGGGGCGCCTCTGCGGCGCCACCTGTGTGGCTTGCCGGTGCCGGTGGTCGAGTTGGCCTCCTTCGCCACCGACGCACGGGTCGTCCCCCTCGATCGAGCCGTGGCACTGGTCGCACCCCTCGTTGCCAGCGTCTCGTCGTTGCTCAGCCGAGTCCGGCCGGCCGATCGCACCACCCGGCCGCTGCGGGTAGCCCCGGGAACTCTCGGCCTGGCCGCCCGGTGACCTCAGAACAGCGTCAAGTCGTCACTACCGCCAGAACGCAACCGGTCGTAGTCGACCTCGACCCAGTCGATGCCGCGAGCGGTGGCCAGCACCCGGGCCTGAGGCTTCACCTGCTGAGCGGCCAGGATCCCGCGCACCGGCCGCAACCGCCCGTCGAGATCCAAGCGTTGGAGATAGCGGGCCAGCTGCTCAACCCCGTCGATCTCGCCCCGGCGCTTGATCTCCACCGCCACCGCCCTGCCTTCGGCGTCGCGGCACAACAAGTCCACCGGGCCGATATCCGTCGGGTATTCGCGGGTCACCAGCCGCAAGCCTTCGGCCAGCACTTCGGGGTGGGCGGCCAGCAACACCTGCAGGTGTGCCTCGACCCCGTCCTTCTCCAGGCCAGGATCCACACCCAGTTCGAAGGACTGGTCGGAGTGGCACGCGGAGATGGTGATCGTGAGCGTTTCCGCCTTGCCGTTGGTCACCACCCAGCGGCCCTCTTCCTCACGCAGCTGGCAGGGCGGGCTCATCCAGTTGAGCGGCTTGTACGCCCGGTCGTCGGCGTGGATGGAGATCGAGCCATCGGCCTTCACCATGAGCAGGCGCCGGGCAATCGGCAGGTGGGCGCTGAGGCGGCCCTGGTAGTCCACCTCGCAGGTGGCGATCACGAGGCGCATCGCTTGACAGTCTTGCCGCCCCCGTGAACACCTCGGCGGACCCGGAGGCCAGAGAGTTCACCAAGCAGGCCGGCAACGCCGAGGAAGCCGACCAACTCCGTCGCGAGGCGCGGGTATTGGCCGCAGCCAGTCACCCCGGTGTGGTCCAGCTACGGTCCTTCGACGGCCGCACCCTGCGGCAAGTGCTCGTACCGGGCAGACCGCTTTCGGACCTGGCGCCGTCGCCGGCAGACGCCGCCCGGGTCGCTCTATCGATCGCCACCACCCTGGCCGATCTCCACGAGTGCGGCGTGACCCACGGCGCACTCTCGGCGGAGCACATCCTGGTCCCGCCATCGTGCGACGCGGTCCTTTGCAGCTTCGGTCGGGGCGACGCGACGGGCGGGCGGCCTCCTCCGGAGGAGGCCAGGGCGGCCGACGTGGTTGCCTTGGCGGTCACCTTGTTTGCCACCGGCGCGCTGCCCGATCCGCTGGCGCGGGTGCTGGCTCCGATCGCGGCCGGCGGTCGTAGAACACCGAGCGCCCGCCGCGTGGCAAACCGGTTGGGCGACGCCCTTGCTGGGTTCGAGGCGCCACCTCACGCAGCCACGCGGCGACGGTCGCCGGTGCCCCAACCGTGCGGCGTGGCCGAGGATAGGCGGGCGGCTGCGCAGTTCCCGATAGCCGGCTCCCGACCGGGTTCGGTCGAGGTGCCTGTCGGAGGCCGCCCGCCATTCTGGCGT
>JBOGGN010000026.1:0-2125 GCA_050744165.1 Acidimicrobiales bacterium
GGGCCGCCCCCCGAACGGCGTCCCAGCAGGGCTTTCTGGGCACCGGCAGGACGCTGCGTTGCCGTCTCCGGTCCCGTTGCCAAAGGCCAAGTCGGAGAGGCTTCCAGGGCGCTTCGGGGCGCGGCCTTCTGGCGGCGCCCCCGAGCCGCCGGGCCGGCCGCCTCCGCAGGCCCCGAAGGCACCGGGCCGGTCGCCTCTGACTCCTCCGGCACAACCGCGCTGGGCGCCTTGGCCTTGCGCCGCCTAGCGGGAGTCGAGCCGGCCGCCGGCGCACCGACCACTTCTGACGCCGCAGGTTCGGGAACAGCCACGGCGGGCGCCCCTCGACGCCTCCGTGCGGGCGCCGCGAGCGGCGTCGCCGGAGGTCCGGCCGCTTCCCCACCAGCCCCTTCCCCACCGGCCGGGCTCGGCTCCAGCGAGGCCCTCGCAGCACTCGGCGCCCGCTTGCGGGCGCGTCGAGCGGGTGCTGCCCCCTCCGCCGGAGCCCCGGCCCGAGCCCCAGCCCCCTCCGCCGGCGCCCCGCCATCGGTCTCCCCGGAGCCGATCTCGGCCTCCACCGTCTCGTCGGTAGGCGCCCCGGCGATCTTGGCATAGCCGGGCAGCGCCAACTCCACCCCGCGGCGGTGCGGGTCCAGTGCCTGGACGATCAGCCGGACATCTTGGCCCTTGCCGAAAATCTCCCGGGCGCTCTTCGGCGGCGGCTCGCCCATCGCCGACAGCGGCACATAACAGCGGGCGCCGGCGCATTCCACGAACGCCCCATGGGAGGCGAAGGACTCCACGGTGGCAATGACCTCAGCGCCCAAGGGGTGAGCGGCGATGAAGGTGATGAAGGTCAGGGGGTCGTTGACCGGATCGGCCGGTGGGTCCCCGCCCTTGCGGCGGCGGCGAGATTTCTCTTTGGGAGTCACCGCCTCCTCGGTGGCGACGGCGATGGCCCGCTCGACGGTCTTCTTCCCTTTGCCCCGCGTCCGCGAGGCTGCGAGGTCGAGTCCCGGAACGGCGGACTCGGCCTCGGTCTTGCTTTTGCGCTTGGCCTCCTTCACCGCTTCCCGGGACCGGGGGCCGCGCACAGGCGTCCGTGGTGTGAAGATCCAGCCGACTCCTGGCACCGGTTTGCCGCCGATCAGTCGGCCCCGCTCGAACAGCCACTCGTAGTCGCCGTGGAACTCCTGGAACGAGTCGTTGGACAACACGGTGGCCCCGGTCTTGTCGGCGATGCGCAGCAGGAAGGCGTCGCCTCGCCCGATGGCGCCCGCCGGCGGCGAGACCAACTCCCCCGCCGCCTCGGCCTCCTCGAAGACCTTGAACTCGCTCGGGTCGATCCGGTGGCCGAAAGAAGCGTCGACCACCACCGTCACCATGTCGTCGGGGTTTTCCTGCAGGAACTCGCGCACCGCGGTGTCGAGCTGGGCCAGGCTGGGCATCGACCGGCCCTCAGTAGCCAGATTGGAACCGTCGACGACGACGTGGCGGGTTGCCATTTCAGTAAGAGTCAAGCATCGTGGCTGGCCAGAGTCACGCATCCCCGGCCCGAGACCCCGCGGTCGAAGAGACGCTTACGGCTCCCCACCAGTGTCCTGCGCCTTCATTTAGATTGCTGGTGGGCTTGGCGTTGTTGGCGCTGGGCCTGCCCGGCACGGAGGACGTTGATGTCGGCGTGGGCGTGGTGGCCGCCGGCTTGACATCGGAACTCCGCCTGGGCGGGCCGGTTCCGTCGCGCAGTGTCCGCAGGCGGGCAGGTGCGGAAAATGTGGCGGGGGTCGACGTGCGATGAGCTCGCGACCAGCTTTGCAAGCGTGGCGATAACTTATCGTCGTTAGCGCAAGTGCGGGGCGCTATCGAGGCTGTCGCATTACTTGTTGCTGGGCCGCGGGCTGGGCCCGGACACCGTCCCGCGTGGTGGCATCACCCACCGCCCGCTGCGGACACAGTCTTGGTGACTTTTGTGACACCTGGCGACCAAACAGTGCGGATTTCGGTCGAAAGTGGCACCAAAAGCCACAGATGTACACGGGACTGTGACCGTCCGCCGTCAACCACCAACAGAGGCGACCGGCCCGCCCCGGCCCGGTCGACCGAGTCGCCCAGCCGCCCCGGTCCCCCGCCAAGTGCTCCCAGCCCC
>JBOGGN010000027.1:0-8050 GCA_050744165.1 Acidimicrobiales bacterium
GCGCCGACGACGACCACGACGGTTGCGCCCACGACGACCACGACGGTGCCTCGCACGACCACCACGACGGTGGCCAGACCACCGACGCTCCTGTGTTCGTTGCTGAACACGCTGGCGAGGGAATTCCCGTTCCTGCGCCCAATCCTCAACGTGCTGCTGAGGCTCCTCGGCTGCTCACAAGGGTAAGGGCATCGGCAGGGACTCGTTCTCAAGCACGCCCTAAACTGTGGGCGCCGGCGGGCATCGCCCGTCGGTGCCCGCCAACCGCGGCGGCTGTCTAACTAACTAACGGCCCGTCGGCTCGCTCGCCGATACCGGCATGGGTTAGGACCGCCCGGACCATTCCAACAACGCGTCGAGCGAGAACGGGGCATCGTCGATACCGCGATGGAGGTCGCCGAGCTTGGCGAAGCGTTGGGGGACGGTGGCGATCGTGAAATCTCTTGGCGTGACATCGTCGATTTCGTCCCAGGCAATCGGGGTCGAGACCGTCGCCTCGGGGTTGCCTCGTATGGAGTAGGCGCTGGCGATGGTGTGATCGCGGGCATTTTGGTTGTAGTCCACGAAGACCTTGGTCGGGTCCCGATCCTTCCGCCACCAGACAGTGGTCGCGTCCGACGGGGCTCGCCGCTCCACCTCCTCTGCAAACGCCAAGGCGGCGCGCCGCACCTCGTCGAAACTCCAGCGGGGGTGAACGCGGACGTAGATGTGCAATCCCGACCCCCCCGACGTTTTCGGCCAGCCGACGGCGCCCAGCTCGTCGAGAACCTCGTGTGCCACGTGAGCGACGCGTCGTACCGCGTCGAAGGGGCATTCAGGCATGGGGTCGAGGTCGATGCGCCACTCGTCGGGGTGCTCGACGTCGCCCCGTCGGGAGTTCCACGGATGGAACTCCACGGTGGACATCTGCACCGCCCAGATCACCGAAGCAAGGTTGGTGACGCACAGTTCATCGGCGTGTCGTCCGGACGGGAAAGCGACCCGAACGGTCTCAACGAAGGGAGGGGCGCCGTGAGGAAGGCGCTTCTGGTGGACCTTCTCCCCATCGGTCCCGGTCGGGAAGCGGTGCAACATGCACGGCCGATCTCGCAGGGCACGCACGATGCCCTCCCCGACGCTCAGGTAGTAGTTGGCGAGGTCCGCCTTCGTTTCGCCCCGCGCTGAGAAATACACGCGATCGGGGTTGGAGAGTCGCACCGTCTCTCCTCCGACCTGCACGTCGACCGCTGGTTGATTCTGCACGCTCCAAATCCCAGAGCGGCATGCTACGGCGACCACGCGGTCGACGCCCGACCGCCACCGGATGGAGAACACTGGCGCATGACCAGTGAGCCGCTGCCCCAGCAGAGAGAGTCCCGAGCGTCGGAGACCGGAAGGCTGGAAGCTTTCAGCGACGGTGTCCTCGCGGTCGCGGTGTACTACGTCTTCGAACACACCCCGTCCAGCGAGTCCTCGTCGCCGGCGGCCTGACCTCGTCCGCTGTCGACACGAGCGCCCTACCATGGCGATTATGACCGAGGCAGTCTCGACCCTCAGCTTCGAGGAGTTCCTTGCCGGCGAGCAGGCGGGCGGAACCCGCCATGAGTGGGTCGGCGGGTTCACCTATTCGATGGCGGGGGGCACTGAGCGCCACGACACCATGGTCGAGACCCTGCGGGATATCCTCGGCCCCGGGGCTCGAAGGGCGGGCTGTCGACGCTTCACCGGCAACCGAATGGTCCGGACCGTCTCCGCGGCCTACTACCCCGACCTCCTCATCGTGTGCGGGAAAGCAGCCGACGTCCATTACGAAACCGACGCTGCCCTAATAGTCGAGGTCCGCTCTCCGAGCACCGCCGACGTTGACCGCCGCGAAAAGGCGGTCGCCTACGCCAGCCTGCCCAGCGTGAACCAGTACCTCCTCGTCGACCCCTACTACCGGCGGATCGACGTCGGCACCCGCAGCCAGGCGGGGTGGCAGTGGGTCACGTTCGGTCCGGGAAGCGTTGTCATCACGCCCTACGGCGACATCGAACTCGACTCTCTTTACGACGAAGTTGATGCTGCGTCATCGATCCCTTGAAATGCTGAGCCTTAAGTCGGGCGAGCGGTCTTCAGCCGGAGTCTCGTGGTCGCGTCCAGCATCCCTTTCGTAGGTGACGACTTGGCCGAGATCTGAACCCAGCTGTTGAGCCGTCGCCAGACGGATGGCGTCGATAGAGCGCACTTCGAAAGGGACCAACACACCGGCCTCGAGCGGGCCATGCCACAAAGGCCTGGCCATCGGTTGGCCAGCGCCGGTTCAACGCCACGACCGCCCCGCGCCCTGGCCTCTCCGGACCGCCCGGACCATTCCAACAACGCGTCGAGCGAGAACGGGGCATCGTCGACGACGTCCGAACGCGGACGGATGGAGAACACTGGCGCATGACCAGTGAGCCGCTGCCAGAGCAGAGAGAGTCCCGAGCGTCGGAGACGAGAAGGCTGGAAGCCTTCAGCGACGGTGTCCTCGCGGTCGCCATCACCTTCCTGGCGTTCAACCTCCCCGACCTGCACCCCGACCCGAAGTTGGGGTCGCTCGCCCACCAGCTCTACCTGCACTGGCCGGCCGGCGCCGCATACCTGGTGAGCTTTCTGACCATCGGCATCATCTGGGTGAACCACCACTCGGTGTTCGCCGGCCTGGTACGCGTCGACCGGACGTTGCTGTTCTTGAACCTGGCACTGCTGGCCTTCGTGGTCCTGATCCCCTTTGCCACCATGACGCTGGCCGGATACCTGCGTGAGCGCGGCGCCGATGCCCATCTGGCGGCGGCGCTGTACGGAATCGTTCTCGAGGCCATGAGCCTGTGCTTCGCCGGCATTTTCGAGTGGTCCATGCGCAAGGGCCATACCCGCGACCGCCTGCCGCCCGAAGTCCAGCGGAACGTGCGGCTGCGATTCGGCATCGGCAACGCGTTCTATCTCCTGGCCATCGGGCTGTCGTTCTTCAGCGCTCCGTTGGCGTTGGCGATCTATGGCGCGGTCGCGGTCTACTACGTCTTCGAGCACACCCAGCCCAACCAGCCCGTCCCTTCGGTCGACTAGCAACGTGCGCCGCCCATCACGACCCATGATCGCCGGATTGGTACAATGCGTTCCTGAACTGTGCATTGTGAGGTGCCGACATGGATGCGGGTGAAGTAAAGGTGAGCGAACGAGGTCAGATGGCGTTTCCAGCCCAGGCCCGACACCGCTGGGGTTTGGACGAGGGCGGTACCATTGGATGGCTCGACCTCGGTGATGCCGTTCTGCTTGTTCCGGGCGGGATCGATCAGCTACGCAAGGAATTGCTGAGAGAGGCCGACTGGGACTCTGCCCGCGACGGCTTCGGCGATCCTGAGCTGGCAAATCAGTAGAGGACCCCGATCCTTGACGCTCCTGGGCGATGACCACACGCTCTCCGAGCTGCTTCGTGACGAGCTGGCGTGGCCTGCTGAGGAGGTCTTCACCACCGGATACTGGTATCTTCGGCTGTGTCAGGCCGTGGTTCGAGGTGCTGGCGGGACGCTCTCGCGGCCGTTATTGTCGTTGCCGGCGGCCCGGCGTGAACGGGCGTTTCGTGCCATTCTCGAACTTCCCGATCGCGTCGGGATTCTGAATTGGAAGGTCGTCGCGCCAGTGATGGCCAATCAGCTCGACGGGTTTGGGCGCGGTCTCAACCTGCTTTCCCGAGAGGCGCTCGGGGCCGCCGTCGTGCTCAATGCCAAGGTGGTCATGGCGCCGGGGAACGAGAATCGGCTCCTTGGGAAGGCCCTCCGGCAAGTCGGCCTGCTCTGATCTGAAGTTCCTTCCAGTCTGGATCGCCGAAGTGAGGGCGACCGGCGCGCTTGGAGATCCTGCACCGAGGTGGCGCTCAAGACTCATCGCGGGCGTCTGCGGCCGCGGTTCTCAGGGGTCGACCAGCTGGCCCAGTTCCTCGATGCTGGCCACCACCGGGGCCTCGTTCCGTTCCATCAGCCAGCTCCGGTTGGCCCGATGCAGTTCGACTCGGTCGTCGAAGTGGTTCAGCATGACGACGGCCGGGCGTCCCGCGAGGGCATCGAGGCTGAGGCGGACTGCGTTCAGGGTTCCGAGGCCGGCGTCAGCCACAAGAACGACCGAGTCCGGTCGCAGAGATTCGATGAGGTCGACGGCGTCACCGTCACTCGCAAGCGGCGAGCGGAGTCCTCCAACGGTCTCGACCAGAACGAGGTCCAAGGGGGCCGGCCAGGAGAACTCGGCGCACAGATCGGCGATTGTGAAGGGGGGCCGATGCAGTGCCGCGGCGGCCATCGGGGGCGCGTATGGGCACTCGTACCACCGGTGGGAGGGGCACACGGTCTCCGGTTTTTCGCCCGTTGCCGCCGCCAGCCACTCGGCGTCGGTCACCTCCCCGGCGTCGAAGGACTGTGCCGGTTTGCGGGCCGCCACCCGCCGGCCCATGTCGCGGGACCGCTCCGCCAGCCGGCACCCGACCCAGGTCTTTCCGATTCCGGTACCCGTGCCGGCCACCACAACCAGCCTCGCCGGCCGGCTCATGGGCGGGCTCACCGGCTGGCTCATGGGCTGGCTCATGGGCCGGTAGGCACCGGCAGGTCCAGCGAAGCCAGGGCGCCAACCAGGCGCTCGATGTCTTCGTCGGAGTGAGCGGCCGAGAGCGACAGCCGCAGCCGTGCCGTGCCCGGCGCCACGGTCGGTGGTCGTATGGCAGGGACGAGCAGGCCCTGGCGGCGCAGGGCGGCGGCGACCTCGAGGGCGTGGCGCTCCGAGCCGAGCAGGACAGGGATGATGGGCGAGGGGTGGCGGGGTTTGACGCGCTCGACATGGCGACGGAGACGCGCTACCAGGGCAGCGCCTTGCGGAGATCGGACCACGTCGATGGCGGCGGCCGCGGCCGCACAGTCGGCGGGAGTCGGTGCGGTGGTGAAGATGAACGGCCGAGCCGCGTTGACCAGCCAGTCGATCCACCGCCGTGACCCGGCGACGAATCCTCCGAGGGATCCCAGGGCCTTGGACAGGGTGCCCACCCGCAGGAGGTCCAGACCGTCTGGGCCGTCTGGGCCGAGCTTGGGGCCGAGGACGGCGTGGGCCTCGTCGAGGATGAGCAAAGCTTCCCGCTGGGCGCACAGTTGCGCCAGCTCACGCACCGGTGCGACGTCCCCGTCCATGGAGAAGACCGATTCGCTGACCACGACGAGCGGACCGCGGGTCTCGGCCATGGATGCGGCGAGGGTGTCGAGGGCGAGGTGGGGATACACCACAACCGGAGCTTGGGCGAGCCGGCAGCCGTCGATGATTGAGGCGTGGTTGCGCTCGTCGGAAAAGATCGTGGCACCGGAGCCCCGCAGGACCGAGAGCACGGCCAGGTTGGCCGCGTACCCGGTGGCCAACACGAGCGCGGCCTCGGTGCCTTTCCACGCCGCCAGGGAGCTCTCGAGCGCGGCATGCACCGGGCGGGTCCCGGAAAGGAGGCGGGACGAGGTCGAGCCCGCGCCCCACTGTTCGAGCGCCTCTCGCGCCGCGGCCACCACCGACCGCCACGACGTCAACCCCAGGTAGTCGTTCGAGGCGAAGGACACCAGCGCGCCGGCGCGGGGGTCGAAGACCTCGGTGCACCGCCAGCGGTCGCTTCGCCGGACCTCGTCCAACCGTTCGTCCAGCCAGCCCCGCCACACGGTCACCGCGATGCGACCTCGGCCAGCGAGGCAGCCACGACCGCCACGAGGTAGGACACCTCCTCACTCGTCACCGTGAGCGGTGGCACGAGCACGACGACCGGCCCAAGGGGCCGGACCAGGACGCCGGCGCGTACGCAGGCGTTGGCCACCAACCGCGCCCGGGTGGCGCCTTCGTCGCCGGGGCGCAGTTCGATGCCGCACATCAGGCCCCGCCGGCGAATGGCCGCGACCTCGGGCCGGGCCCCCAGGGCGGCCTCCAGTTCCGCCGCCAGCTGCTCGCCGCGGGCGACCACATTTTCCAGTACCCGCCACTCCTGGAGCAGCTCCAGGTGCCGCCGCGCTACGGCGGCCGCCAGGGCGTTGCCGCCGTAGGAATGACCATGGAAGAAGGCCCGCTCCGGGGACCCCGCGAAGGCATCGAAAATACGGCCCGAGGCGACGGTCACCGACATCGGAAGGTAACCGCCGGTAAGCCCTTTCCCCAGGCACAGAAGGTCAGGGGCCAGGGAACATTGCTCGCACGCGAACAGCGTTCCCGTCCTGCCGAAACCGGTCGCAACCTCGTCTGCGATAAGCGGAATACCGTGCTCTCGACACGACTCACCAAGACGCTGGAACGACTCGGCCGGCGCCATCTGCATGCCTGCCGCGCCCTGCACGAGAGGTTCGACGATCACCGCCGCCAACTCCTGGCGATGTGTCTTTACCAACTGGCACGCCGAGCTGAAGGTGGGATCCTGGTCGTAGGTCGGTGCCCGTAGTACGGGAAAGCGCAGCGGGTCGAACAGATCGGTGCCAAAGCCGCCGGCGCCGACCGAGAGGGAACCGACCGTGTCCCCGTGATAGGCGCCGCCAAATGCGAGGAAATGGCGCCGCAACTCTCCCTGGTTGTGCCAGAACTGGAAGGCCATCTTCACCGCCTGCTCGACCGCATCCGCCCCATCGGACGCGAACAGGAAGTGGGGATCGGGCACCGGGACGACCCTGGCCAACGCCTCTGCCAGCTCGATCACCGCAGTGTTCCCGTTGCCGAGCAGCGTGCTGTGGGCGACCCGACCGAGCTGGGACACGATGGCGTCGTCGAGCTCGGGGACTCGGTGGCCGAGCGTGTTCACCCACAGGGAGGAGATAGCGTCGAGGTAACGCCGGCCTTCGGTGTCGACGAGGTAGTGACCCTCGGCCCGCTCCACGATGATCGGCTCCGCGGACGCCAAGGTGGACATCTGGGTGAAACCGTGCCAGACGACGGCGGCGTCGCGTTCGAGCCACGTCGGTTGTTCACCCATCGGGCCACTGTGCCAGACCCAGCCTGCCGGTGGCCATGACGGCGGGCCGGGGTGGATGGCGGGTGGAGGGCGGGTGGCCCGAATACCTGGCGCTATACGACAGGTTTTCGGGCCACCCCACGCCAGCGGGCTAGGGAACTGCGGGGACGAGGATCTTGTCGGCGCCCGCCAGGGTGATGGTGTCGATGCCTTGAGGGGTGGGCGCACCGACGTAGCAGGTCGACGGGAGGATCACGGTGCACGGCACCGGGTCGAAGACGTGGGTGAACGAACCTGCGGTGTCGGTGGTCACCATCACGTTGTTCGTCTGGACACAGGGGTTCTGGGGCACGATCCAGTTGGTCTGCGAGCATTCCGCGATCGTGTACGTGGTGGCCGGGACGAAGCCGCTGCCGTGCAGGTCGATAAGCGGCGCCGCGGTGGCCACCGGCGTGGGGATCGTCACGATCTGTGGCGATTCGAGCGACAGATTCACGATCGAGGTCCGGCTGTGGATCCCGCCGTTGACCGGCGTGAACATCATCTGGTAGGTGGCGTTGCACGGCAGGCTCAGCGTGACCGGAATGGGCGCCGGCGTGTTGTATTTAGTCAGCACGGCGATTTGGGTCAGGTAGCTGAGCGGCGGCTCGGCCAGGTTGGTGACCAGCGTGACCTTGACCTTGCTGGCTCGGCCGGTGTAGCCGAGGAAGGTGTTGCCGACCGCCACCGGCGGGGGCACGGGAAAGAATTCGGCAGAGACCGTCTGGCCGGGCATGGGATGGCCCTGCTGCGGAGCGGCGGTGCCGCTGACGGGCACCGGCGTGGCCGCCGGGCAACCCAGTGCGCTGAGCACCGAGGTTCCGATGTTGCCATTGACCTGCCCGGCGAAATACTGCTGCGGTCCGATCAGGACTTGGGCCGGTTGGGCGCTGGCAGGGACCGCCAGCAGCGCCGCTGCCCCGGCGGTGAGGGCCACCGTGGCGGCGGCGACGAGCATCTTCGTGAAAGGTTTCATCAGGCTCCCGTTTCTCGACTGGGTCGCCTGCATGACGCACCAGGCCGGGAAAATGTTGTGAACTGGTGGCGCCTGAGCGCGTGATCACGCGT
>JBOGGN010000028.1:0-1765 GCA_050744165.1 Acidimicrobiales bacterium
CCAGGCCGGTAAGCCCGTGGGCCCAGGGTTGAGCGGCGGCGACGTCCAAGTCGAAGGCGGCCAGGACCTCGACCATGATTCCGGCCAGGGCTCCGGCGATGAACTCGTCGTGCTCATCCACCGGCACCCCGTCGTCCCGGACCGCCAGCGGCTGGCGGGCGATCAGCCAGTACAGGTTGGGAAACTCGTCGATGACCTCGAAATAGGCGCCCACCGCGGCCCGCACCCGGGCCAGGCCGGGGCCGTCGGTGCTGATGGCGGGCAGCAGCCGGGTGAAGAGCAACTCGGCGCCGCGCTCGTCGAGCGAGCGAAGCAGCGCCGCCTTGTCCTCGAAGTAGCGGTATAGGACCGGCTTGGTGACACCCGCCTCGGCCGCCACCGCGTCCATCGATAGTTCCGGGCCCTCGCGAGCAATCACCCGCACCGCGGCGTCGACGAACTCCCGGTGGCGCAATGCCCGGTGGGACGTCCAGCGTTCCCGACGCCCGTCCCCCCTCCCCTCGGCGGCGGTCGTCCGTGGCACGAGATATACGATACCACAAGTAACCGTTACTTCAAGTAGCAGCTCCCCTTTTGAAGTCGCAACCTGGGTGCAGAGCCAGTAGCGAAGATGTGGCGGGGGATCCGACCGTAAGCTGAGGGACCCTGAAGCTTGCAGTGGATGGCGGGCGTATCCCATGCACCCTTCTCGTGAGGCCCGGTCGTGCAATGAGCTGGGCGGCTGGGCGGCTGGGCTCTGGCGGCATCCCGCTGGTGCTGGTCATCCAGGGCACCTTCGACCCTATTGATTTTTGGGTTGGAAAAGGGCCTCGCCCACCCCCCCTCCCGTCCTCAACCGGCAATACTGGCCGTCGTGGCCACCGCCCGCCCTCCCCTCCCCCGGCTTCCAGAGGGCACCGACACCGTGGCGCAGTTGTCGACGCTGGTGGTCTTCATGAAGGAAAACCACAGCTACGACAACTATCTCGGCATGTTCGAGCGCGGTGACGGCTTTCGCCGCGGGCCTCTCGGGCAACCGGTGAACTCCAACCCCGACCAATACGGAAATCCCGTCACGGTCCACCACCTCCCGATCCCGTTCAACTGGTCCGTCGACCTGAGCCAGACGTGGAACGCCTCGCACCTCCAATGGAACAACGGCGCCATGGACGGCTTCGTCACCACCACAGGCAGCACCGTGCCGATGGGGTATTTCGACGAGGGCGACCTGCCGTGGTACGACGGGCTGGCGCGAGCCTTCGGCGTCGGCGACCGGTTCTTCTCCTCAGCGCTGGCCCCCACTTTTCCCAACCGCCGGTTTCTATAGGCAGCCACCGCCGACGGGCTGTCCAGTGACACCCTGCCGAGCCCCTTCGCCCAGCCGCCCACGACCGGCCTGATTTGGGACCGCCTCGATGACCACGCTATCAGCTGGACCAACTATTTCGTCGAGGTCCCCGAAGTGGGACTATGGCCCCCCCCAACCTGCTGCGCTATTAGGGCTCGCCCACAAATATCCCGCGCGTTCATGCGGGTTGTTGGTGGGCTTCGCGTTGTTGGCGCTGGGCCTGCCCGGCCCGGAGGATGTTGATGGCGGCGTTGATGTCGGCGTGGGCTTGGTGGCCGCAGGCTTGACATCGGAACTCCGCCTGGCTGGGCCGGTTGTCATTGTCGCAAGGCCCGCAGACGGGGCAGGTGCGGGAGGTGTTACGGGGGTCGACGGCGATCAACTGGCGACCAGCTTCTTCCGCTTTGTACGCCAGGTATCGCAGCAGTTGCCCCCATC
>JBOGGN010000029.1:0-1580 GCA_050744165.1 Acidimicrobiales bacterium
GGCATTGGCTCGCGTGTTGACGACCGGTTCCTTCTTCTTCATTGCCTTCAGGGTTTGGGCGCCGCCGACCAAGGGAGCGTCCTCGGTGGGGTGGAGATAGTCCCGCTTCTGGTAGCTGCCCATCGCCGCCTGCAGGTCCTTGGTCGTCGTCTTGGGGGGATAGCTGGCGGTCTTGAGCCCGGTCTCGAATTCGAAGCCCACCTTGCGGCGGATGACGTCGCGGTCGCCGCCCTGGGCCAACCGGTCGAGTTGCAGGCACACGGCCCGGTTGCCGATCTGGCGTTGGAGCGCCAGGAGCCCGCGCTCCGGCCGAGCGGGGGCGCTCGGCGGTTGGCGGTGACCGGGTTGGGGATCGCCCTGCCGATGGTCAACTTCTGTCACCCGTCGCGCCGGCACGCCGTCATCCTAGTCAGCGGTAGCGATTTGGCGACGGGCGGCCGGGGCCCGCCGCGCGGCGCCGTGATCCGGCCATGCTCGTCGGTAGCATCCAGGAGGTGACCGACCGACCACCGCTTCCACCCTTCACCCACGAAACGGCCCTGATGAAAGTCCAAGGGGCCGAAGACGCCTGGAACACCAAAGACCCCGAACGAGTGGCGGGCGCCTACACCGAGGACTCAATGTGGCGCAACCGGGACAGCTTCGTGAGGGGACGGACGGAAATCGTTGCCTTCTTGACCCAGAAATGGGAGCGGGAGCTGGATTATTCGCTGCGCAAGTCGCTCTGGGCGTTCGAGGGCAACCGCATCGCCGTGCGGTACCAGTACGAATCTCACGATCCCGCTGGCGTTTGGTACCGCAGCTATGGCAACGAACTGTGGGAATTTGACGAGCACGGATTGATGCGCCGTCGAGAATCCAGCATCAACGACGTGCGAATCGAGGAGTCCGAGCGGCGCATCTTCGGGCCGCGCCCGCCCGAAGAGCGGGGCGTCGATATCCCCCTGGAATAGCCGGGCCGACTGATGGACTCACCCAGGCGGGCTAGCGATCCCACCACAGGGTGACCACCTGCCGGTTCGGGAACTCGAGCTCGGGGCCGAGGAGGCCGTCGATTTCTTCGTCGCGCTCGGGGCCGACGCAAAGCCGGCGCCGGGCGAAGCGCACCACCTGGGCGCGATCGCGTGGCTCCGCTTCTCGCTGAAACGTCTCCGACTCGACGACCAAACCCATCTCGCGAAGTACGGCAATGGCGTCGTCGGCGGTCGGCCGGGTGGGCCGGACCAGTCCGTGCAGGGCCAGCCAGGCCGGCGTCAAGTTGGCGGTGGGATGCTGCATGGTGATCTCCACCACCACCCGCCGCCGGGCGTGGTCACTCAGGGCGGCGACGAAGGGCACGACGTTGGCGACGTTGTAGAGCACATGGTGGCACACCACCACGTCGGCGGGCGCCACCGCCGCGGCCACCTCGGGCCAGCCCCCAAGGATCATGCGGTGGTCGATGCCGGCCGCCGAGGCAGCCTCGTCAAAAGTCGCCAGAACCTCCTCACTCTGGTCCACGCCGACGACCAGGTGGGCCGGGGGTGCCAGCGGCAGGCTGGCCCGGCCCCCACCGACGCCGACGTCGAGCACCGAGCCAC
>JBOGGN010000030.1:0-5961 GCA_050744165.1 Acidimicrobiales bacterium
GCCTCAGGCTGGTAGTAGTCGTAGTAGGAGACGAAGTACTCGACCCGATTGTGGGGAAAGAACTCCCGCATCTCGTTGGCCAACTGGGCCGCCAGCGACTTGTTGGGGGCGATGATCAGCGTCGGTCGCTGGACCGCCTCGATCGTCCACGCCATGGTCGCCGACTTGCCGCTGCCGGTGATCCCGAGGAGGGTCTGGAAGCGGTCGCCCCGGTCGATCCCGGCCGACAGCTGCCGGATGGCGGTGGGCTGGTCGCCGGCAGCTTGGAACTCGGAGACGACCTGGAATGGAGGCATGGTGCGATCGTACCTGGGGGGTGTGACATGCATGTGAGTACCACCGGAGGGCCATCGATCCGCCGGCGGCCACGGCGCACCACGGTGGCCGATTGGCGCCCTCGCCCGCCGGGAATCCAAAGCAGCTGGGCCTTGACTCCCTCAGGCGTACGCGGTACACATCACTCAGATCGACTTCGGAGACAGCGGTTGACAGCGAACCGGTCGTTTTTGCGGCAACACTCGGTGGTGACCCTCTCCGCTCTGATTGCGCTTTTTGCCGTAATAGGAGTAACGACGCTCCTCGCTGGGGCCCATCGCACTTCGCTGTCCACGCCAAAGGCGCCGTCTCAACTTGAAGGACAACCGTTCCGTTCGAGCCTCGGAGTAGCCTCGGGCAGCGGCATCTCCTGCTCCGATTGGTCGCCCGAACCTCTCGGCTACATCGAGAGAGTGACATCGGGCTTTAAGGCGTCCTCCGAGATTTCGCCCGTAACACAGCCTCCGGCGATTCCTATCTTGCCGCCAGTCCCGACCGATCCTGTCGTTCTCTCCTTACCCACAACGGGGATGTCGGCACTCGTTCTCGCTCCGTGGAGGCCCGACGCTCGAGACGGTGGTCTCTCGGCGCTGCGTTCCACCCCTCACGTGCTCGACGTAGGCGTTGTGTCGAGCCCCGCTTCCAGTTCGCTCTTCCGTTCATGCGCTCGCGATCTCTCCGACAACCCGAGAGCGGCATCCTTGGCGCATGCAGCTCTTTCGGCACTCACACGACTCGGGTCTCCGAGCACTTCTCCTGCTGGATCACCAACCTTCCTTATCAGTGACGACCCCATTGACTCGGCAGCTGAGATCGTCACGGTCCGGATACCGGTCGGTAATCATCCTTGTGGGACTCCGTTCCCGCCGGGCTCCCTCTGTGCGAACGTTGACAGTTACGCCGTGGTGATGGCCACTGCGTCCCGGCAGCCGATTGCCTTTGGGACGGCCCCGTGGTAATCGGCGTGAGCAAAACCTATCCAGGCTTCAAATGATGGATCGGGTGTCTGCGACACCTGACTTTGACCGAATCGTCAGGTAGCCGACACCTCCGATTGGTATTGCCTCCATGGGTAACGCCTATTGCGCCGCCCCTTGACTGCGGCGGCGATGGATCCTCATCGTCGTCGATCGACCTGTCAGCGCCCGGGTTCAGAGGCGCTGCAGCCAGGACCACAGATCGTCGACACTCGCCTCCAGGGCCTCCGGGGTACCGCTGTTGTCGATCACCACGTCGGCCAGCCCTCGGCGCACCTCGCGCGTGATTTGGGCTGCAATGCGGGCGTCGGCATCAGCCTCGCCAATGCCACGCTGCTCGATGAGCCGGCGCCGGGCCACGTCGAGGGGGACGTCGACGACAACGACCGCTGCCAGCCGGTAACGCATCCGGGCCGCCAGGTCCAGCAGCGGGAGGTCGAGGACGACCACCGCCGGCCCCTCCGACGCCGGCCCTCGGCCCGCAGTCGCGCCTACCGGGCCAGTCCCCGCCAAGGTGGCGAGCTGGGCCTCGATGTCGGCCGCGATGGCGGGATGGGTGATGGCGTTGAGAACCGCCAGCTCGTCGGGGTCGGTGAACACCCGGGCCGCGATGGCCTTCCGATTTAGCGTGCCGTCGGGATTGACGACCTCGGGGCCGAAATGCGCCGCCAGAGCGGCGTAGCTGGCCCCACCTGGCTCCGCCAAGCGGCGCGCGACCGCGTCGGCGTCGATGACCCAGGCACCCCGGGCGGCCAGCAGCGAGGCCACCGTTGATTTCCCCGAACCGATCCCACCGGTCAGGCCGACCACGATCACCCAGGAACGGTAGGGCTCGTGCACAAATAGCGTCAACATTTGTTCGCGTGGCTGCGAGGCTGGTTGATTGCCTCGGTGTTCAACCCGATGTTCGGCGGTCGCCGGGCCAATCCAAGACGGCTGGCCGTCGCCGACACGGCCTCCCGGCCCGCTCCCCGCCGCGACGGCCAGGGGGGCTTCGAGCCCAACGGAGCCATAACTTAACGGTGTTACGTTAGCTCCAACCTTGCTAAGCAGGGTGTCGCAAAATGGGGAGCATCCATCGGGTGAATCGAAGTGTCGTACCGCACCGACGCCGCGTTCAAGGTGATCTGCGGCCGGACATGCCTTTGCCGACGGCCCCGGACCGGTAGCCGGCACTGTCGCCTCGGCTTCTGGGCGCGAGCCGCTACGGGTGAAGGTGTTCCTGAAGCGCAACGACGGGCCGGCTGACGGCGGACGGTCACAGTCCTGTGTACATCTGTGGCTCTTGGTGCCACTTTCGACCGAAATCCGCACTGTTTGGTCGCCAGGTGTCACAAAAGTCACCAAGACTGTGTCCGGTACGGGCGGTGGGGCGATGCCACCACGCGGGACGGTGTCCGGGCCACGGCCCCGGCCCATCAAACAAGTAATGCGACACCCTGTAAGGCCGGCTTCGACCGGTCCATCCACGGCACGCCGGATGGGGCAACTCCTGCGATACCTCCCGGACCTGCGCCGCCTGCGGGCACTGCGAAAGAACAACCGGCCCAGCCAGGCGGAGTTCCGATGTCAAGCCTGTGGCCATGAAGCCCACGCCGACGTCAACGTCCTGCGGACCGATCACCCAGAAACGGTAGCAAGCGACCCGGAACGAAACGCCTCCGACCGGGCGAAATGGACAGTGACTAGATGAAAATAGCTCGACCGGGTCATTGTCGAGACGGGGTCGTGCTGTCACCCTGAGTCTTCCGATGCCGATCGACGACCCCTCCACGCCCCTCGTCCGGCCGCCCGCCAAGACCTCCGCGGACCGCCAGGACCTGCTGCGCACGTCGGATGTGGCCGCCCTGTTCCAGGTATCTACCCGGACGGTGTCGGAGTGGGCTCGCCGCGGGCGACTGCCCTGCATGCGCACCCCTGGAGGGCAGTGGCGCTACCCCGCCGATGCCATCCAGCGGCTCGTTCGGTTGGCGGAGCGTGGGGCGTGGGAAGCCGACGCCTCCCTCCGCCCATCGAATGGGTCCCGGCCGCCTGGCGGCCACATCCCTTAGCCAGGGCGCCCGACCTCCCAGGCCCGACCTCCCAGACCCGGCCAACGGACTGGCGGCCGGAGCCGGCCCCGGAACGAGCCCCGCCCCGGGCTGGTGGCCCGCTACTGCTCCCCGGCCTCCCCGGACGCCCCGGCCTCCCCGGCCTCCCCGGACGCCCCGGCCTCCCCGGACTCCCCGGCCTCCCCGGACGCCCCGGACTCCCCGGACGCCCCGGACGCCCCGGCCTCCTCGCTGCCCGGATCCCGAGGCTCGGGAGCGAGGCCGCCACCGGTCTGCTCGAGGTACTCCGCCCAGGCCGCTTGAGCCTCCGACTCGGGCACGAACTCGGTGTCGTAGGCGGCCCCGATGTAGTTGCCCTGGTCGTCGTAGGCGTGCTCGCCGAAGTGTTCCCGATACTCGGCCGCCACTTCGCCGCCCTCAGCGGCCTGCTTGATCGACAGGCTGATGCGGCGGCGCTGGAGGTCGATATCGATGATCTTGACCCACAGCTCCTCGCCCGGGGTGACGACCTGCTCGGGCAGCTCGACGTGGTGCACGGCCATCTCGGAGATGTGGACCAGTCCCTCGATACCCTCCCCGACCTGGACGAAGGCGCCGAAGGGGACCAGCTTGGTGACCCGGCCGTAGACCAGCTCGCCCACCCGGTGGGCGTTGGCAAACTCCTGCCAGGGATCCTGCTGGGTCGCCTTCAGCGACAGGCTGATGCGCTCCCGGTCAAGATCGACGTCGAGCACCCGCACCTCGACCTCGTCGCCCACCGCCACCACCGAGGAGGGGTGGTCAACGTGCTTCCAGGACAGCTCGGACACATGGATCAGGCCGTCCATACCGCCGAGGTCCACGAATGCGCCGAAGTTGACGACCGAGGACACCACGCCCCGCCGAACCTCGCCGGGCTTCAGGTTGGCCAGGAACTCGTCGCGCTGTTCCTTCTGTGTCTCCTCCAGCCACGCCCGGCGGGAAAGCACCACGTTGTTGCGGTGCTTATCGAGCTCGATGATCTTGGCGTCGAGCACCCGGCCCACGTAGGGCAGCAGGTCCCGCACCCGGCGCAGCTCCACCAGCGACGCCGGCAGGAAACCGCGTAGGCCGATGTCGATGATCAGGCCGCCCTTGACGACCTCGATGACCGGGCCTTGGACGACGCCGTCGCGCGCCTTGACGCTCTCGATGGTCCCCCACGCCCGCTCGTACTGGGCCCGCTTCTTGGAGAGGATCAGCCGCCCCTCCTTGTCCTCCTTCTGCAGGACCAGCGCCTCGATGTGCTCGCCCATGGTCACGACCTCATGGGGGTCGACGTCGTGGCGGATGGACAGCTCCCGGGCGGGGATGACCCCCTCGGACTTGAACCCGATGTCGAGCAGCACCTCGTCCTTGTCGACCTTCACCACCGTCCCGGCGACGATGTCGCCGTCGTCAAACTCGACGATGGTCTTGGCGATGGCATCCTCGAAGGAAAGGTCCCCGAGGTCGTTCGTCGTGACCTGGCGGGGCGTGTACACGCCTGCCTCGTCGAAGGTGCCCATGCCGTTGCTTGGCGTCGGGCTGGCGGAGGGGATGGTTGCGGTCGTATCGGACATGGAGTCGGGAACCTCTTGGCGGGACACAAGTAAAAGGGGCGACCTGTTTCGCCCGGGGGAAAATGGTACTACCGCCACCCGGTCTCCCGGCCGGCCCGAGCATCGATGGCCGAACCTCTCCCGGTGCGTTCAGGACTTGGCGTCTGCCCAGGTGTCGCCCCACGACAGGTGCACCTCCAACGGGACCGAAAGCTCCGCAGCGCCGGTCATACCGTCGGTGACCAGGGCCGACGCCACCTCCTCCTCGTCCGGTGGCACCTCCAAGATAACCTCGTCGTGCACCTGGAGCACCAACCGGCTGGCCAGTCCCTCCGCCTCGAGCCGCCGGTCGATGCGCACCAGCGCCGCCTTGAAAATATCCGCCGCCAGGCCCTGAATTCCGGCGTTCATGGCCTGGCGTTCACCTGCTTGTCGAATCCGGTAATTGCCGGACTGCAATTCCGGGATCAGCCGGCGGCGCCCAAAGAGCGTCTCGGTGTACCCGCGGCTGCGGGCCTCGGCCACGACCCGGTCCATGTACGCCTTCACATTCGGAAAGGCGACGAAGTAGGCCCTCAGGATTTCGGCCGCTTCGTCCACCGGGATCGACAGCCGCTGCGCCAGTCCGTAGGACTCCATCCCGTAGGCCAGCCCGTAGGAGACCATCTTTGCCTTGGACCGCTGGGCCAGCGTCACCTGGTCGCCGGCCACCGCGAACACCCGCGACGCGGTGACGTTGTGGATGTCGATACCACCCCGAAACGCCTCGCTCAGCCCCGGGTCCAGCGCCTAGTGGGCGATCACCCGCAGTTCGATCTGGTTGTAGTCGGCCACCAGGAACCGGCGACCGGCCGCGGGGATGAACGCCCGTCGAAACTCCCTGCCCTCTTCGCTGCGGATCGGGATGTTGTGGAGGTTCGGCTGGTCGGATGACAGCCGCCCGGTCCGGGCCACCGTCTGGTTGAAGGTGGCGTGAATGCGCCCGTCGGCCCCTACCTCGGCCAGCAAGGAATCGCCATAGGTGGAGCGAAGTTTCTCGACTTCCCGGTAGCGCAATAG
>JBOGGN010000031.1:0-26908 GCA_050744165.1 Acidimicrobiales bacterium
GGCGAAGGCGCCGGGGTCGTGGACCAAGCCGGCCGCCCCGATGCCGAGCAGCAGTGTGGTGAAGGCCAGCCCGAGGACGTACTTGGCAGCGGAGTTGATCATCGGATTCCCGTGAACAGCCAAATGACGCAGTACACGATGAGCCACGCCACCACTGCGAAGTCCCAGTACCAAGCCACGGCCCGGACCATCTCGTGGTTGGTCGCGGTGGCCTGGCGGCCGATCACCCGGGGAAGGACACCGAGCAGGGCCCCGACCCCAGCCAGCGCTACCGCCCCCGCGGCCGCGAGCATGGCGTAGAGCAGCACTGCGAAAGCACCGTATTTGGCATTGCCCGGGCCGAAGCCCAGGTGGCTCCCCAGCTGCCACAGCAGCAGCACGAAGCCGGCGCCAAAGCCCAGCGTGACCAGCAACGCCCAAGTGCCCTGGGCGGGATCTTCGCGCTTGACGGCCCACGCCGCCCACTCCACCGTGGCCAGGCTCATGATGGCCGTGATGCTCAACATGTTGCCGGTGTACACATCCAGGTACACCCCGTGTGGGGGCCAAACCTTGGCGAGGTGGCCGACAGTGATGTAGGCCGCCCCCAGCGTCACGAACAGGGCCAGCCCACCGACGCAGACCAGGAGGACGCCCAGGTTCACCAGGTTGCGAGGCCGCGGCGGCACGCCCGACGGCAGCGCCAGTGGCGCCGTCGGCGCCGTCACGACGTCTCCTCCAGCTCACGGATGTAGTACAGCGGTGCCTCGCTGCGGACTTCAGGGACCGACTCAAAGCCCCACGGCGGTGGCGGCGAGGTGGTCGCCCACTCCAGGGTCAGGCCCTGGTAGGGGTCGTTGCCGGCGTTGGGCCGAGGCCGGAGGACGGCGGTGTTGATCATGTCGAACAACAACACCAGCACGCCGAGGGCAAGTATCACGCCGCCCACCTCGGCCAAGCCGTAGAGATCCTTCTGGTAGGAGCTACCACCCATGTCCAAGATCGACGTGCCGTTGTACCCGAGGAAGTAATAGGCCAGCCCGGTGGCGACCAGGCCAACGAACAGCGTCAGGAATACCAGCCCGCCGGCGGCGCGGCTGAGCCGGCAGCCCCAGAACTTGGGCCCCCAGTGGTAGATGGCGCCCACCGCCAGCAGCGTCGGGGGGCCGATCACCATGATGTGAACGTTTCCCGCGATCCACGCGCTGTCTCCGCGGAGGCCAGCCACATGGTGGAGACCGGCGCCGAGGGCGTTGGCGGCCCCGATGACCCACAGCAGGATGGCGCCGGCCACGAACAAAAGGCTCGGGTGGAACCGCGGCCGGCCGGCGGCCATCGTGCCCAGCCACATCAGAATCGTCAGCCCGAGCGGGATGGCGATGGCCGTGGTGATCAGGTTGGAGGTCGGCACCACGACCGCCCCCACGTTGGGATTGCCCGCCCAGGAACCGAAGCTCAGCACTGCCATGAGCGCCAGCAGCATCAGGGCCGGCTTGTGCCCGAGCAGCGACCGCCGGGCGTGGGTGGCCACGATGTCGCTCCCGGCGCCCACCGCCACGATGGTGAGCAGGAACACGTCGGGCCGCCCGTACAGCCACAGTGTGCGCTGCCACACGTCGAGGCTGCCGCGGGTCGCATTGGTGAAGAAGGTCCCGCCGAAGCGCTGGTCGATCCCGAGCAGCAGCAGGCCGCCCAGGAACACCGGCGTGGCCACCATGGTGACGGCGCCCGCCACCAGGGACGCCCAGCTGAACGCCGGCACCCGGAGCAGGGTCATGCCGTCGGTGCGCAACCCGAGCACCGTAACCATGACCGACACGGTGGCCACGAGCAGCCCGAGGGCGATCATGCCGAGGCTCACGATCCACAACATGGTGGCGCTGTTGGCACCGCCGGCGATGTGGGCGATCGGCGTCGAGGCGGTGAGGCCGAAGCCGTTGACCTGGCCCAGCAGGTAGCTCACCAGGAAGCCGATGCCGCCGAAGAGGTACAGCCAGAACCCGGTGGCGGTCAACCGGGGCAGCGCCAAGCGCCCCGCCCCCACCTGGAGGGGCACCACATAGGTCGCCAGCCCCACCCAGATGGCGGTCAGAAAGAGCAGCACTCCGCTCTCGGTGTGCAACCCGTAGAGCCGGGCCACCCGGCTCGCCGACAGGCCGATGCTGGGCGAGACCTGCTGGGCCCCGACGGCGAGGGCGACGCCCCCGCTCACAAGGAGGAACACCAAAGCAGCCCAGATGAACATGAGGCCCAGGCGCTTGTGGTCGCCGGTGTCGAACCAGGCGTCGGCCATCGCCGGCCGCGCCGCTGGAGGGGTGGGCGGCGTGGAGGTAGGGACAGTCGGTGGGCGTTCTTGAACGACCGTCATCGCCGGGAGGACGCTCCGAGGGTCAGGGGTACGGGCGAGGGGACTCTATACAGGCCAGTACCGGAGGCAAAAAAGCCTGGCCGGTACGGCCTACACATGGCGCACCAGCTGGTCAACCGCCAGGGCGGCGAACAGCAGCGTTAGGTACGTGATCGACCAGCCGAACAACCGCATGGCCCTCGCCTCGGTGGGCTGGCGCCAGAGTTGGAGGGCACCGACGAGGAACACTGCCCCGAGCACGATGGCGGCGCCCCAGTAGATGGCCCCGATGCCGGCAACCGCGCCGAAGACAAGCGACACGACCCACAGGACGGCGGTGTAGACGACGATCTGGACGGCGGTGGACTTGACGGAGACCACCGCCGGCAGCATGGGGACGTCGGCGGCCGAGTAGTCGTCGCGGTAGCGGATGGCCAGGGCCCAGAAGTGCGGGGGAGTCCACACGAAGATGACCAGGAAGAGCACCACCGGCGCCAGGCTGAGCGAGCCCCGCACCGCCGTCCACCCCACCAGCACCGGCACCGCGCCTGCCGCCCCGCCAATCACGATGTTCTGGGTCGACGTCCGCTTCAGCCACAGCGTGTAGACGAAGACGTAGAACAAGGTGGCCGACACCGCCAAGACGGCGGACAGCAGGTTGACCAACAGCGCCAGCTCGAGGAACGCCATCACCTCCAGGCCGAGCGCGAACCACAGGGCCGACGCCGGTGAGATGGTGCCGGTCACGAGCGGGCGGCGGGACGTGCGGTGCATGACGGCGTCGATGTCGCGGTCGACGTACATGTTGATGGCGTTGGCGCCCCCGGCGGCCAGGGTCCCGCCGGCCAGGGTGGCGAGGACCAGCCAGCCGCTGGGAAGGCCCCGGGCGGCCCACACCATGGTGGGCACCGTAGTCACCAGCAGCAGCTCGATGATGCGGGGCTTGGTGAGCGCCACGTAGGCCTTGGCCTTGTCGATGAGCCGAGGGCCCCCCAAGGCCTGAACGCCGGCGGCGCTTACGGCCATGCGGTGTTCTCCAGCCAGGGGGAGGTTGCAGGCATCACAACCGACAATATGGCGACCGGTGCACCGCCGACAAAGCGGCTCCGGCGCCGGGCGGTGCTCGCTGGTGAACGGGCCATGCCGCCGGGCCGTGGGTGGCTGGTGGTCGGGCGCTCGCCGCCGGCCGTACGATCAGAGGGATGGTTCTCCCGGCGCCCGGCTCGACGACCGCGCGGTGGAAGTGGTCGCAGGTCACCCCTGCCCGCTTCCGCAAGGTGTGCCTGTTCGCCGTGTGGGCGCTGGTCTTCATCATCGTGAGCGGAGCTGCCGTCCGCCTGACCGGCTCGGGACTGGGCTGCAAGGACTGGCCGTCGTGCCGCGTCCACCCCAACGTCAAACCGTGGCGTTACCACGAGTTCGTCGAGTTCGGTAACCGCCTGGTCACCCTGGCGTTGACGGTGGCCATCATCGCCGCCGTGCTCTTCTCGGTGTTCCGGGCGCCGCGCCGGCGGGACTTGGTGTGGCTCTCCAGCGGCCTCATGGCGGGCCTGGTGGGCGAGATCGTGCTCGGCGGGATCGTGGTGCTCTACAAGCTGGCACCCCAACTGGTCATGGCCCACTTCATGTACTCCTTCATCCTGCTGCTGGACGGCCTGGTCCTTTACCACCGGGCCGGCTTCGCAGACGGCCCCGCCGACGAGCGCGGCTGGGCCCGTCCCGCAGCGGCGGCGCAGCCAGTGGTGTCCTCGGAGCTGCGCGCCATTGGTGGCCTGTTGCTGGCATCGGTGTCGGTCGTGATCTTCCTTGGCACCATCGTCACCTCGACCGGGCCACACGGCGGTGACCCCACGGCCCGCCGGTTCGACCTGTCGCTGCATGACGTGGCCAAGCTCCACTCCAGCGCCGTGATCCTGTTTCTCGGCCTGACCGTGGTGACGCTCTGGCGGATGCTGCAGTCTGGCGCGCCGCGGGACGTGATCCGCCGAGGTGAGGTCCTGCTGGTCGTCCTCGTCATCCAGGGCGCGGTCGGGTACATCCAGTACCTGAGCGGCGTCCCCGCCTGGCTGGTGCAGGTGCACGTCACTCTGGCGGCCGCCCTGTGGGTGGTCGCGCTGCAGTTTTTCCTCGCCCTGACCCGCCGCCCCGGCCTCGCCGCAAGTCCCGTCCCTGCCGGGGACGCCGAATTCTCCTCTAGCCGGGCGGCGTCCGGTTCGGCGCTGGCACCCGCCTGAGATTGAAGAAGGGAGGCACCAGACGGCCATGCCCAGTACCGCACCGCTCGAAGCACCGGTCCGCACCGACGAGCCCGACATTGGCGAGGTCACCAAGGAGGACCGGCCCTGGATCGTGCTTGTCTGGAACGACCCCATCAATCTCATGTCCTACGTCACCTTCGTGTTCCAGAAGCTTTTCGGGTACCCCAAGGCCAAGGCGGAGAAACTGATGCTCGACGTGCACGAGAAGGGCAGGGCGGTGGTCTCAAGCGGGCCCCGGGAGAAGGCCGAGCTCGACGTGTTCCGCCTCCACGAGCACGGGCTGTGGGCCACCATGCAGCACGACGAATAGGACGGTCTCGGTGCTCCGACGCACGGTGAAGCGGCTGCGTACGGGTCGTTACGAGGTCCGGCTCTCGTCTGAGGAGCGCGACTTCCTGCGTGACCTGCCCAACCAGCTCAAGGCGCTGCTGGCCCAGGCGGACAATCCCGCGTTGCGCCGCCTTTTTCCACCCGCCTATACCGACGACCAGGCGAAGGAGGCGGAATACCGTCGCCTCGTCGGCGAGGACCTGCTGGCCAGTCGCCAGGCGGCGCTCGACACCATGGCCGCCACCGTCGACGCCGCCGAGCTGGACGAAGGGCAGGTCGCCGCCTGGCTGAGCTCGCTCAACGACCTGCGGCTGGTGATCGGGACCCAACTCGACGTCAGCGAGGATGAGAACTTCCCCGACACGCCGCTGCACCACATCTACGGCTACCTCACGGCGCTGGAAGGCGAGGTCATCGACGCCATGGCAGCACAGTTCGATTAGACCGGCGCCCATGGACCTCGACGCCGCCCGCAGCTTCCTCAGCCAGCACAGCCGCTCCGTCCTTGCGACTCGCCGCCAGGACGGCAGCCCCCAGATGTCGCCGGTGGCCCACGCCGTAGACGACGGCGGGCGGGTGGTGATCTCCAGCCGGGAAACCGCCTACAAGGTCCGCAACCTGCGCCGCGACACCAGAGCGTCGCTGTGCGTGGTCCCCGACGCCTGGTACGGCGAGTGGATCCAGGTCGACGGCACCGCCGAGATCGTGTCCCTCCCCGACGCCATGGAGCTACTGGTCGACTACTACCGGCGGCTGCGTGGCGACCACCCGGACTGGGACGACTATCGGGAGGCGATGCGCCGCGAACGCCGCTGCGTGATCCGGGTGAGCTTGGAGCGGGCCGGCCCCGACCGCCGCGGCTGACCCACGCGGCTGACACCGGTGCCTGAGCCTGCCGAGGCGATCCGCTCCCGAGCGGTGGCCGAGCCAACTACCGCGCAGCCCGCCCCGGCGGAGCCCGGCGCGGTGGAGGAGGTGCGCCTCCCCGCCACCGGCGGCGTGACGTTGGCGGTGAGAGTCGCCAACCGAACCGGCCCCCACGCGCCGGTGCTGCTGGTCCACGGCCTGGCCTCCAACGCCCGCACGTGGGACGGCGTCGCCGACCGCTTGGCGGCCCATGGCCACCCGGTGGCGGCCGTCGACCAGCGCGGCCACGGCCGATCGGACAAGCCCGACGGCGGCTACGACTTCGCCACCATCTGCGCCGACCTGGTGGCCGTCCTCGACGGCCTCGGGTGGTCCGCGGGGGTCCGGCGACCGGTCGTGGCCGGCCAGAGCTGGGGTGGCAACGTGGTGCTGGAACTGGCCGTCCGCCACCCGGCTTCGGTTGCGGCCATCGGCTGCGTCGACGGTGGAACGCTGGAACTGGCGCGGCGTTGGCCGACCTGGCCGGCATGCAGGGCCGCCTTGACGCCACCCCGACTCAGCGGCCTGACCCGCGACGAGCTGGCCCGGCTGGTGCGGGCGTGGCATCCCGGCTGGTCGGACGCGGGGGTCGAGGCAACGCTGGCCAACATGGAGGTGCGCGCCGATGGGACCATCACACCCTGGTTGGCCCTCGACCACCACCTGGCGATTCTGCGCCACCTCTGGGAGCACCACCCACCGCAACGCTGGCCGCTTGTGGGCATGCCGGTCCTGCTGATCCCCTCGGCAATGGCCGACGCCGACGGGGTGGCCGCCGCCCAAGCGGCGCTGGCGGGCCACCTGCGGGTGTCGCCGTTTCCCGGCGCCGACCACGACGTGCACGTTCAGTACCCCACCGAAGTGGCCGACCTGCTCCACGACCTGGCCCTCGACGCCACATGAACTTGCCCCGGCTGCTGGTGATTATGGGCTCCGGCGAGACCAGCCCCACCATGGTGAAGACCCACCGGGAGGTCTTCGCCCGCCTCGACGCCGCCCTGGAGGATCCGGCCGGCGGCGCCCTCCTCGACACGCCGTACGGCTTCCAGGAGAACGCCGACGACATTTCGGCTCGCGCCGTCGACTACTTCCGCCGCAGCGTCGGCCGCCACGTGGGGGTGGCCGGCTTCCGCCGGGGCGGGGGCGTCGACCCGCTGGCCCAGGAGACGGCGCTGGCCTGCCTCCGCCGCGCCCCGTGGCTCTTCGCGGGGCCGGGCAGCCCGACCTACGCCCTGCGCCAATGGGCCGGCAGCGAGATCCCAGCCCTGCTGGCGGACAAGCTGCGCCACGGCGGCGCCGTCACCTTCGCCAGCGCCGCCGCCCTCACCCTCGGAGCGGTGGCCGTCCCCGTCTACGAGATCTACAAGGTGGGCGCCGACCCGGCGTGGACTCCGGGCCTCGACCTGTTGGCGCCTTTCGGCCTGCCGGTCGCGGTGATCCCCCACTACGACAACGCCGAGGGCGGCAACCACGACACCCGCTTCTGCTACCTCGGCGAGCGGCGGCTACGGGTCCTCGAGGCGCGCCTGCCGGAGGAGGCCTTCGTGCTCGGCGTGGACGAGCACACGGGGCTGGTGCTGGACCTCGATGCGTCGACCGCAACCGTGGTCGGGCTCGGACAAGTCACATTGCGCCGCCACGGCTCGTCCACGACGCTGCCCTCCGGTGCCACTGTCACCATCGGGCACCTGTCGTCGATGGCAGACAAACCACAGGGAAAAGGCCCCGGCCCCCTCTGCCCCCCCGCCGCGGAAGGCGCCGGCCCTCCTGACCCTGCCCCACGGGCCACTCCCCTAATGCAGGCCGTGCGGGACCTGGAGGCTGCTTTCGACCAGGCACTAGCCGCGGGCGACGTCGACGTGGCGGTGCGAGCGGCGCTAGAGCTGGACGACGCCGTCGCCGGGTGGAGGGCCGACACCCTGCAGTCCGACGAGCAGGAGCGGGGCCGGGCAGCGCTGCGGCGGATGATCGTGCGCCTCGGGGAGCTGGCCCGGACGGGGACCCGCCCGCTCCGGGACGTCATCGGGCCCTACGTCGAGCAGCTCCTGCGGCTGCGGGATGCGGCCCGCCACGACGGACGGTTTTCAGAGGCCGATGGCATTCGCGACCAGCTGGTGGCACTCGGCCTGTCGGTGCACGACACGCCGGAGGAGACGATGTGGGATCCGCCCGCTTAATGGACCGCCAGCGGGGAGCGCCTTGGTAACTTCCCCACGAAGCCCCCATCGTCTAGCGGCCTAGGACACCGCCCTTTCAAGGCGGCAGCACGGGTTCGAATCCCGTTGGGGGTGCTCGTGTAAGTGCTGGTCGGGCGCTTGCGGGCCCGGTCGGAGGGTTTGAGAAGGCCCGCCGTGACCTGAACGTGACCTAACTCGGCGGCACTTAGGTCACAGGCACTTAGGTCACGGGCGCGGCGATCGGGACCACCTCGGCCTTCCTGGCCATGTCCGACGGTCTCGTCACCCGGACTCCCGAGTGCCGACTGACCAGTCCTGTCTTCGCTCGCTGCTCGTGGGTGGCGTGCTCGATGGCCCCACAAAAGCGTCCACCTCTGTCGCCGGCGGCCGCCGCAGCCTGCAGCTCTTGCAGTTCGTGGCGCAGTTGTCCCATCTCGTGGATGCGGCGGTCGAGGACGTCGACCTGGCTCTGCAGGACTTCCGCCACGTAGGTGCACGGCTGCTCGCCTCGGTCGCGCAGCGCGATGATCTCCCTGATCTCATCAAGGCTGAGCCCGAGGCGTTGCGCCGTTTTGATGAAGGCCAATCGCTGCACGTCGACGTCGGCGTAGACCCGATAGCCCGAGCCGGAGCGGGCCGGCACCGGCAGAAGGCTGATCGACTCGTAGAACCGGATGCTTTTGGTCGTCACGCCGACGCGTTCTGCCAACTGGCCGATGAGCACGTCACCATTTTTCATGACGGACCCTTGACATTCCAGTCGGGTGGAAGGTGTACCGTCCGCTCAGGCGAAGCCGTGGAGGACCCGAACCAATGGACGACGCAGCAACCCGAATCGAGCGGCGGAGGGTCGAAGTTTTTAGCGCCGGGTGCGCGACCTGCCGGCGCACCATCGACCGGCTCCGAGAACAGATCGACTCCCGCCACGAGATCGTCATTCAGGACATGTCCGACGCTGAGGTCGCGAAGCGGGCCGACGCGCTCGGCATCCGGACCGTCCCTGCCGTCGTCGTGGATGGCTCGCTTCTCAGCTGCTGCGCGAACACCGGTCCCACGCTGCAAGGACTGCAGGCGGCCGGACTCGGCCGGCCCGGCCATATCCAGTCCTCCTAGACCGCTTACGAGTCACTCCCTCGCGGTGCTGACCGCTGACCATACCGATGCCGGCAACCGGCCAGGAGCTGATCAGCGCTGCGTGTCTCGCCGCCGTACTGAGGCTGTCGGCGGTCGGTGAACTTGGCCGCGTTCGGTGAACTTGGCCGCGTTCGGTGAACCTGTGCATCAATTTGGTTGTACAGCTGCAGCTAGCGCGGCCAGGATCACGAAACGCGGTCAAGTTCGATCAACCGACCCCAGCCCGACCCCGAAGCCCTAGCCCGGAGCCCGAGCCCGGAGGCCCGGAGCCCGAGCCCGGAGGCCCGAGGCCCGGAGCCCGGAGCCCGGAGCCCGGAGCCCGGAGCCCGGAGCCCGGAGCCCGGAGCTAGCGCAGCGCCGCCGCCAGAACGGAGGCGGACGACTTGGTGGCCTTCCACCCCAGCACAGAGTCCGCCCGAGCGGGGTCCAAAGCGAGCGGCCCGTCCATCAGGATGGCCCGGTCCCGCCCAAAAGGGGTGGTCCCGAGGCGATACGACACCTCCGAAGCGGCAAGAAACACCCGCCTCGGCATCGGCACCACCCGAGACCCCGCCACGGAGGCCACCTCCCGAGGCGAGAGCCAGTCCGAGGGCGCGATGTTGAGGACGCCCGCCGCCGGCGACTTCCCGGCAGCCGACGACTTCCCGGCAGCCGACGACTTCCCCGCCGCCGACGACTTCCCGGCCAACAGCAGGGCCAAAGCCGCATCGTCCTCGTCAAGGAACTGAAGGGCCGCGTTTTTTCCCATCGGAGCCGGCACGCCGAGCCGGTACCCCCGCACCGACGAAGCCACACGAGGGTCAGCGTGCGGCCCGAGCACCGCTCCGATCCGCAGGATCAGCGTCGGACAGGAGCCAGAGCACAGCCGCTCCACCCGGAGCTTCTGTACCGCGTACGGGCACTCCGGGTTGGGGCGGGGCCAGTAGTCTTCCGTGAGAGGCAGCGGGTTGTTCGGCCGGGCTCCGTACACCGCAGCCGTCGATGCCAGCACCACCCGGCCCGGTCCTGCAGCCAGGACGTTGCGGGTGCCGTCCCAGTTCGAGAACCCCATCCCGGGCGCCCGCCACAGGCCGAAGCCGAGGTGGAACAGCACGTCGACCCGTTCCAGGGCGGACCGGGCGAGATCGGAGCGCAGGTCAGCCTGGGTATGGATCAGCTTCGGAGAGTCGAACTCCGCGCCGAGCGGCCGCCGGGCGACGCTGCGTACCGACGAGATGGCCGGGTCGGCCAACAGCAGCGGCAGCAGCCGAGACCCGAGGTGTCCCGTCCCCCCGGTCAGTCCAACGTCGATCGAATGTCCTCGAAGGCGCTGAGCGCCCGGTCGATGTGTTCGGCCGTGTGGGTCGCCATGACCGAGGTCCGCAGCAGGGCCCGGCCGGGGGCGACGGCGGGAGGAACGGCGCAGTTGGTGTACACGCCCCGGTCGACCAGGTTGCGCCACGTGCGGGCGGCATCCCAATCCTCGCCGATATGGACCGGGATGACCGCGGCGGCCGGCTCGGGGCCGACCTGGTAACCGAGGTCTTTCAGGCCCCGCCACAGCTGGCGGGCCCGCTCCAGCACCTGGGCCCGGCGGGCACCGTCGGTGCGGGCGATGTTGACCGCGGCCAGGGCGGCGGCGACTGCTGCGGGGACGCCGGCAGCGGTGAACAGCATCGGCCGGCAGGTGATCTTCAGGTAGTCGATGACGCCCTTGGGGCCACCCACGAACCCCCCGCACGAGGCCAGCGCCTTGGAGAAGGTGCTCATCACCAAGTCGGGCTGGACGCCGGCCGCGGCCGCCGATCCCCGGCCGTCGGGGCCGAGCACGCCGATGGCGTGGGCCTCGTCGACGAGGAAGCGGGCCCCGAACTCCCGGCACACGGCGGCCATCTCGGCCAGCGGGGCCAGGTCGCCCTCCATGGAGTAGACGCCGTCGATCGCCACCAGGGTGCCGCCGTCGACCAGCCGTTTCTCCTGCCAGGTGCGCAGCCGGTGGCGCAGGCTCGAGGGCAGGTTGTGGCGGAAGCTGCGGAAGGTGCCTGCTGACAGCTGGGCCCCGTCGATCAGGCTGGCGTGGGCGGAAGCGTCTAGGAACACGGCGTCGTTGGCCTCCACCAGGGTCGACACCAGGCCCAGGTTGACGCCGTAGCCGGTGCTGAAGACCATGCAGTCCTCGACCTGCATCCACTCCGCCAGCGTGTCCTCGAGCTCGCGGTGGATGGCCAGGGTTCCGTTCATCAGCCGGCTGCCGGTGCAGCCCGAGCCGTACCGCTCGACCGCCTCGATGGCGGCTCGCTTGACCCGCTCGTCGCCCACCAGCCCGAGGTAGTTGTTGGAGCCGAGCATGATGAGCGGCTTGCCGTCGTGGACCACGACAGGGCCCGATTCGCTCGACATCTCCCGGTAGTAGGGGTTCATCCCCAGCTGGTCAGCCAGCCGGTATTCCGTCAAGCGCTGCGTGTCGCACTTGGCGAACAGGTCGATCCGCGGAGGCGAGGGGGACAGATCGACGGGGTTCCAGGCTTCGGCCACGGCGCCCAAGGCTAACGGGGCGCACTTGGCTGCGCCACGAATTGTGTGACTTCGGTCACATCTTTTTTTGGCCAGGGGCGCGCCCAAGGGCCCCCGGGGCGCCCGCCCAAAGGGGCCAAGGGGGGGCTACCGGTTGCGCATCGCCTCGAACCGTTTCTCCCAGTCGTTGTGCCGAGCCTTGCCGTCTCGGACGAACGGCGAGAAGGCGATGGCCTTGATCAGCGCCTTGTTGGCCCAGTCCCCCGGCGCCCGCAGCGGCCGCAGGACATCCATGAACAGCACCACCCGCACCCCGTCGGTGTCGTTCCAGGCGAAGTGCTCGTAGCCGTCGTCGAACACCAGGCTCTTGCCTTCCACCCAGTGGGCCACCTGGCCGCCCACGCTGATGCCGCAGTCGTCGGCCGGCTCGGGGATCTTGAGGGCCAGGTGGCAGCGCACCACGCCCCGCCACGGGCCCCGGTGAGCCGGGATCTTCTTGTGCGGCGACAGGATGGAAAAAAACGCCGTCGTCAGCCCCGGCACCTCTCCCAGCAGCTTCGCCGTCTCCGGGCAGCGGGCGCAGTTGGCGTCGGAGCGGAACCCGTAGCCGAAGAAGAAAAACGTCTTCCACTTGTCGTCGTCGGTGATCGACACCTGGTCGGTCGAGATGTCCTGAAAGTTGGGCAGCTGGTCGCGGTACTGGAGGACCTCGTCGAGTTCCTTTTGGATTAGGTGGGCGTTGTCCTCCAGCTTCTTGATCCACGGGAAGCTGGTTTCGGAGATGAACGGCGTCGTCTCCACCTTCGAGTAGCGCACCATCCAGCCCTCGACCGACTGCAGCGCCTTGCCGCCCACCTGATTGGTCAGATCGTTGACCCTGGTGCGAACCCCCGCCATCGAGCGCGACGCTACTCCCGTGCGCCTCTTACTGATCGCCCCGCCCGGGGCCGGGAAGGGAACCCAAGCCAAGGTCCTCTCCGCCCACTACGGCATCGACACGATCTCCACCGGGGAGCTGCTGCGCCGCGAGGTGACGGCCGGCAGCGACCTCGGACGGGCGGTAGCGGGGTACCTGGCCCGGGGCGACCTGGTCCCTGACGAGTTGATGTGCGACCTGGTGAAGCCGGCGGTGCGGGCGGCCAATGAGCGGGGCGGGTACATGCTCGACGGCTACCCCCGCACCCAGGCCCAGGCGCTCCAAGGGCGGCGGTGGGCGTCCGAACACGGGATGGCGGTTGACGGGGCGATCTACCTGGAGGTCAGCCGGCCCGAGCTGCTTCGCCGCCTTCTCGGCCGGGCCTCGGAGGAAGACCGCAGCGATGACCGGCAGGCCACCATGCGCCACCGCCTCGACGTGTTCGAGACCCAGACCCGGCCGCTGCTCGATTTCTACCGGGACCTTGGGATCCTCATCACCATCGATGGGGAGCAGCCCGTCGAGGCGGTGACCGCCGACATCCTCGCCGCACTCAGTTGAGAGGTGGGGAAAAGGCCTCGACCCACGCGGCTCCCGCCCTCCCGGGGCCACTGGCCCTCCCCTCGCGGCTCCCGGCCTCGGCACCCCTATCCGGGCTTGGAGGGGCCACCTGCCTGCTGTCTGAAGAAACCTGAAGGTGGTGTGGATCGCGGGGGTCGGATCACCCGCGTGGACACGCGGGTAATTCGACCCACCCTTGCTGTGACACGACATGACGCGGGCTCAGACGGTCACCAAGGATGGGTCGACCACCCACAGGTGGTGCGTTTCGTTGAGGCTGTGGACGACCCGGCGGTCATAGCCGACCAGGACCCGGGACACCGACGCGTGGGCGGCCCGGAAGATCATGTCGTCGAGGAGCCCGAGGGCGGTGGCGACGTAGCCATTGGCGACCCCGCTGTGGCACGCCACGGCCACTCGCTGGCCCGGGTGGCGGGCCGCGATCGCGTCGATGGCGGCCACGATGCGGCCCCGAAAGGCAGCGCTCGACTCGCTCAGCGGGTACACGTCCCAGCGGCGCTAGTTAATAAACCGTTCCTGCAAGCGGCCCACTTCCTCCGCGCCGAGGATCTCGCTGACGTTGGCCCCCTCGGGGACCTCTCGGAACAGTTCCACCTCTCGCAGGTCTTCCACGACGGTCGGCTCGAGGTCGTGGTGCTTGGCCACCTCGCGAGCGGTGGTCAAGGCCCGCTGGAGGGGGCTGGCGTAGACAGCGTCGATCGGCTCCGAGGCCAGGGCCCAACCAAGTGCCTCGGCCTGCCGCTGGCCGGTAGCTGACAGGGGCGGGTCGACCCAGTCGCTGGTTACTGGCTTCACCCTGTGGGCGAAGTGCTGCTTGCCGTGACGGATCAGCAGCAAGGTCGTCACGCCAGGCAGGTTCGTGAGGAACGTGCGGTCAAGGGGCGACGACGATGGCAGGGGAGAGGGCGCCTCCACGGGCGCGCTGCGGGCGACGCTGGCGGTAGCGGTCTCGACGGGCGCCCCGCCCGAGCCGCCGTCAGTGGTCGAGCGGCCGGCGTCGTCGACGGGCGCCCCGCCCGAGCCGCCGTCAGTGGTCGAGCGGTCGGCGTGGTCGTCATGGGGTTGGTAGCCGGTAGTCATCAACGGTGAGGGCAGCGCCTCATGCGGCGCCGAACATGCGCAGCCACTGCTGCTTCGAGGTGGGCTTGAGCACGTAGTTGCGGGCCTTGACCTCGGCCATGTCGGCCGAGGGTTCGGGGGCGTAGCGATGCCCGGGAAACACGACGGTGTCCGCAGGCAGGGCCACCAGTCGTTGCAGGCTGTCGAACATGTCCCCGACGTCGGCGCCCGGCAGGTCGGTGCGGCCGCAGCCGTCGAGGAACAGGGTGTCCCCCGATACCAGCCGGCCGTCCACCAGGAAGCACTGACTACCCGGAGTGTGCCCGGGCGTATGCAGCAGTTGTATCGGGACCTGGCCAACCTCAACGACGTCACCGCCTTCATGCATCTGCAGGTCCGTGTCGTCGACCCCGGTCATCATTCGGACCCACTCCGCCTCGGCCGCGTTGATGTGGATCTTGACGGGCTGGCGGTCGAGGAGGGCCACGATCCCCTCGATGTCGAAGCCGCCGAGGGAGCCCCCGACGTGGTCGGGGTGGTAGTGGGTGGCGAGGACGCCGGTAAGTCGCATCCCATCGCCGGCGAGGGTGTCCAACAGGTCGTCGATGGCATAGGCCGGGTCGACGGCCACCGCTTCGCGCGTCTCGGTGTCGCCGATCAGATACACGAAGTTGACCATCTGATGGGCGACCTGGTCGTCCTTGGCGAAGTCGCGGCCGGCCAGGAGCTGGCGGAAGTACAGGCGGTCAGCCACGCCGAGCGACGTTACGCGGTAGGGACGGGCCCTGAGTTCGGACCGCCAGCCGGCTCGGCTCCCACCGTCGACCGGCGCCGCACGCGTACGATCACGGACTGGCTGGCCACCCCGAGGAGTGTCCCGTCCTCCGCCCACAGGTAGGCGTGACCGTGGCCGAAACCATTGGCAATGGCCTCGATGTCGATGTCGCACAGGATCCACTCCGACGGCAGCAGCTGGACCACCCGGATGGTGTTGTCGAGGCTGTTGCCGATCGACGGCCGCCCCAGCGCCTGGGCGACGCCGGACGGTACGTAGTCACCGAGGACCGCCAGCCAGGCGGAACTGGGCTCCAACTGGCCGGGCAGCCGGGCCCAGAACGCGCAGCGCCCGTCGCCGCGGGTGCCGTCCAGCTCCTCGTACTGGCGGCCCCTGGCCAGGCGCAGCTCAACGCGTTCGAGCACGGTGCCGCTGAACTCGACCGGAGTGGCCCGGATGGCACACGCCTCGTGCCCGGGCACCTCGGGTGGGCGGACCCAGGTCCCGGTGATGTCGAGCGGCCGCCGGCCGAGCGCCGCGTTGACCGTGAGGATTTCCGAGCCGTCGACCCTCCCGATGGCCCGAGCCTGGGTCGTCTGGTGGCCGACGACCGCCAAGTTGACCGAGAACTCCACGACGCTGCCGGTCGGCGCGTAGGACAGGTATTGGGCCGATGCCCACACCGCCGGCCGGCCGCTCGCATGTTCCATGGCAGCCACGCCGGCCGCCAGCCCGCACCCCCCGAAGAGGAAGTGGCCCGGGGTGGACACCCCGGCGGTCACCGGGAGCCGCCACAGAAGGGGGTCGGCGGTCGGCTCCAGGCCAAGGAACGTCCGAGCATCCACGCCGAGGACGCTACCGGCCACTCAACCCGGTGGGTCGCAGTAGAAAATCTGAGTGTCTACTTGTCAAGAATCCTGTTCCTTGGATATAGTGATTGCAGAACCCATCAGGGACACCAAGGAGGATGCTTCAAATGTTGATGCGTTTCGATCCTTTCCGTGAGTTCGACCGTCTCACCGAGCTGCAGAACCGGACGCTGCCCTCGTCGGTGCTGGCGATGGACGCCTATCGCAAGGGCCACGACTTCTTGGTCCAGCTGGACCTCCCCGGGGCCGATCCCGCCTCGATCAACCTTTCGGTCGAGAAGAACGTACTGACCGTGCAAGCCGAGCGCACCGCCGTCCCCCGCGAGCAGATCGACGAGGTGATCGTGACCGAACGCCGCTACGGCAGCTTCAGCCGGCAGTTGTTCCTCGGCGAGAGCCTGGACACCGAGAACATCCGAGCGGCCTATGACAACGGGGTGCTCACCGTCACCATCCCCGTCGCCGAGAAGGCCAAGCCGCGCCAGATCCAGATCGACAACGTGACGCCTACTGCGGCGCCGGTTGAGGCCCACTCGACCGACACCACCGTCGCCGCCTGAGCCCCTGAGCCGCTGATCGGACCCGCCCCTGCCCCTCGGGGCAAATCAAGGCCGATCAAGGCTGGTCAAGGCCGGGCACCCGCTCTCGATTTGGCAACAAGGGCGGGCGCCCGGCCTTCTGGCATCCGGTTACCCCGACCGGCGGTAGGGTAGAGGGGCGCCATGCAGATCTGGCCGGGCCAGCCGTACCCGCTAGGGGCCTCCTTCGGGGGCGTCGGCACCAACTTCTCGCTGTTCTCCTCCGTTGCCGAGCGGGTGGAGTTGTGTCTCTTCGACGACCGAGGTGCCGAGACCCGCATCGACCTGCCGGAGAGCACGGCCCTCTGCTGGCACGGCTATGTCCCCGACATCCTTCCCGGCCAGCGTTACGGTTACCGGGTCCACGGTCCCTACGACCCGGCCAACGGCATCCGGTGCCGCCCGTCGAAGCTGCTCATCGACCCCTACGCCAAGGCCATCGACGGCGACGTGGACTGGGACGAGTCCCTCTTCGAATACCACTTCGGGGCGCCCGACGTGCTGGACAACGACGCCGACAGCGCGCCCCACGTCCCCAAGGCGGTGGTCGTCAACCCGTACTTCGAGTGGGAAAATGACCGCCACCCGCATACCGCCCGGGCCGACTCCGTGCTCTACGAGGTCCACGTCAAGGGCTTCAGCATCAACAACCCGCGGATACCCGAAGAGCTGCGGGGCACCTACGCCGGTATGGCCCACCCGGCGTCGATCGAGTACCTGACCTCGCTCGGGGTCACCGCGGTGGAGCTGCTGCCGGTGCACCACTTTATCCACGACTCGCACCTCGTTGAGAAGGGGCTGCGCAACTACTGGGGCTACAACTCCATAGGGTTCCTGGCGCCCTACCACGGCTACAGCAGCCGGCGGCGCCCCGGCCAGCAAGTCGCCGAGTTCAAGGAGATGGTGAGGACGCTGCACACCGCGGGGATCGAGGTCATCCTCGACGTGGTGTACAACCACACCGCCGAGGGCAACCACCTCGGCCCGGTGCTGTCCATGAAGGGGATCGACAACCTTTCCTATTACCGGCTGGTTCCCGACGACTGCCGTTTCTACTACGACACCACCGGTACCGGAAACAGCGTGAACGTCGGCCACCCACACGTCCTGCAACTGATCATGGATTCGCTGCGCTACTGGGTCCTCGACATGCACGTCGACGGGTTTCGTTTCGACCTGGCGGCGACGCTGGCCCGGCAATTCCACGAGGTCGACCGGCTGTCGGCCTTTTTCGACCTGATCCAGCAGGACCCCGTGATCAGCCAGGTCAAGTTGATTGCCGAACCCTGGGATGTCGGCGAGGGCGGCTACCAGGTAGGCAATTTTCCACCCTTGTGGTCGGAATGGAACGGAAAATATCGCGACACGGTCCGAGACTATTGGCGCGGCGAGGACCAGAAGCTCGCCGATATGGCATACCGATTCACGGGTAGCTCCGACCTGTACGAAGTCAGCGGCCGGCGGCCCTCGGCCAGCATCAATTTCCTGACCTCCCACGACGGCTTCACGCTGGCCGACCTGACCGCCTACAACGAGAAGCACAACGAGGCCAACGGCGAAGACAACCGCGACGGCACCGACGACAACCGCTCGTGGAACTGCGGAGCCGAGGGCCCCACCGACGACGCCGAAGTGCTGGAGCTGCGAGGCCGCCAGCGGCGCAATTTCCTGGCCACGCTGCTCTTGTCGCAGGGCGTCCCGATGCTGCTCGGCGGCGATGAAATGGGGCGCTCGCAGGGCGGCAACAACAACGCCTATTGCCAGGACAACGAAATCTCGTGGTATGACTGGGAGCACAACGAAGGGGCCCTGGTGGCCTTCACACAGCGCTTGCTCCAGTTCCGCCGAGACCATCCGGTGTTCCGCCGGCGTGAGTACTTCCAGGGCCGCCCGTTGCGAGGCGGCGGCGTCGACGACCTGGCGTGGCTGGCGCCGGATGGGACCGAGATGACCGACTCCGACTGGCAGGAGGGCTATGCCAAGTCGATCGGAGTCTTCTTGAATGGCAGCGCCATTCCCGGTCGGGACAACCGCGGAGAGCGCATCGTGGACGATACGTTCCTGGTGTTGTTCAACGCCCACTACGAGGCGATCGATTTCATCCTGCCCGGTCCGCCCTTCGGAAAGCGGTGGATCCGCGTTCTCGACACTGCCGACGGTTTGACCGAGGGGGATGCCGCAGACGCCGGCCAGAAGGCGCCCGTCGAGGGCCGCAGCCTGGTGGTGCTCCGCCGGGTCGGCTGAAGGTCCCGACGACTCCATGAGGAAGCTGACCGTGCTGGTGGTGGTGCTCGCCGTCCTCGTGGCGGCGGCAGTGGTCTTCGACCTCCAGAGCAAGGTCTACATCGAGCATCAGCTGGAGCAGCGGGTCGACGCCAACCAGCCGGGCGCCGATGCCCACTTCGCGATCCAGGGTTTCCCGTGGTTGATCCCACTGGCCGCCAGCGGCCGGGTCGACAAGGTCACCGTCCACGAGGACCGGGTCAGCCAGGGGGATTTCGTGCTCACCAACGTGGTGGTCACGGTGACCGGGGTCCGGATCGACCGGCATCTTTTGCTCGACAAACACCAGCTGCAGATCACCTCCATCGACTCGGGCACGCTCACCGCCCAGATGAGTCAGGACAACCTCGGCCAGTTGCTCGGGGTGCCGATCACGCTGGGCGCGGGCACCGCCACGGTCACCGTGGCCGGGATCCAAGTGACCGCCAAGGTGTCGGTGGGCAACGGGCGACTGCGGGTCGACACGGGGGTGATCCCCATCTCCGTGCCCATCCCGCCGTTGCCGTCACTTCCCTGCCTGGCCCAGGTCACGGTGGTCCCCGGGCACCTGAACGGGTCCTGCGCCTTCCACCAAATCCCCGCCGCCTGGCTCGAATAGGCGGGGGCGATTTCAGGCGGCGGGGCGGGATTGGAGGACCACGGCGTGGCGCCCGACCAAGGCAACCTTGTCGCCGGGCCGGTAACTGCCCGCTGGCTGGCCGTCGATGGCGGTATCCACGACCGCGTCCCAATGAAAGGGGGGCAGTTCTAATGGGAGGACGAAAGCCAGCGGCTGGTCCCAGGCATTGAAGAGCAAATAGAACGAGTCGTCCTGCAGCCGAACGCCCTGGCGGTCGACTTCGGCCACGGCGCCGCCGTCCAGGTACATCGCCAGGCTGCGGGCGTAGCCGGTCGCCCAATCCTTGCTCGCCATTGCGGTGCCGTCCGGCTTGTACCACGCGATGCCCCCATTGTTGGCGGCGTCGAGAAATGCTGGCTGGCGAAACACCGGGTGGCTACCCCGAAGTGCGATTAGGCGCCTCGTGAATCGGATGAGGCCGTCGTCGACGTGGGCCCAGTCGTACCAGGAGATTTCGTTGTCCTGGCAGTAGGCGTTGTTGTTGCCCCGCTGCGTGCGGCCAAGTTCGTCACCGCCGAGCAGCATGGGAACGCCCTGGGAAAGAAACAATGTCGCCAAGAAGTTGCGCACCTGCCGTTGACGAAGGACGAGGATCTCGAGATCGTCCGTTTCGCCTTCGGCGCCGCAATTCCACGAGCGGTTGTCGTCGGTGCCGTCCTGGTTGCCTTCGCCGTTGGCCTGGTTGTGCTTGCTGTTGTAGGACACGAGGTCGCGCAGGGTGAAGCCGTCGTGGGCGGTGACGAAGTTGACGCTGGCCCGGGGCCGCCGGGCCGCCGGGTTGAACAGGTCGGGGCTCCCGGTCAACCGTTGTGCCACTTCGCCCAGGTCGGCTTGGTGTTCCCGCCAGTAGTCGCGAACGCCGTCGCGGAATTTGCCATTCCATTCGGACCACAAGGGTGGAAAATTGCCCAGCTGGTAGCCGGCCTCGCCGAGGTCCCAGGGTTCGGCGATCAACTTGACCTCGCTGACGACGGGATCTTGCTGGACCAGGTCGAGAAATGCCGATCGACGGTCCGGATTGGCGGATTGGCGGGTCAGTGTGGCCGCGAGGTCGAAGCGGAAGCCGTCCACGTGCATATCGGTAACCCAATACCGCAAGGAATCCATTATCAGTTGGAGGGCGAAGGGCTCTCCCGCGTCCACGGTATTGCCGCAGCCCGTCGTGTCCCAATAGCGGCCGGGGTCGGCGGGGTCGAGGCGGTAGTAGCGGGCGTTGTCAAGTCCCCGGAAGGCGAACATCGGCCCGAGGTGGTCGCCTTCGGCCGTGTGGTTGTAAACCACGTCGAGAATGACCTCGAGGCCGGCGGTGTGCAGGGCGCGCACCATCTCTTTGAATTCGGTGACGGCTCGTTGGCCGTCTCCGGCGGAATAGCCGTTGTGCGGGGCCAGGTAGCAGATCGGGTTGTAACCCCAGTAGTTGCGCAGGCCGCTCGCCGCCACCCGGCCTTCGTCGATGAACTGGTGGACCGGCAGGAGGTCGACCGCGGTCACGCCGAGGGTCGTGAGATGCTCGATCACGGCCGGGTGGGCCACGCCGGCGTAGGTGCCCCGCTGGGCTTCGGGAACGCTCGGATGGGTCGCAGTGAGCCCCTTGACGTGCGTCTCATAGATGACCGTCCGGTGCCAGGGGGTGCGCAGCTGCCGATCTCCGGCCCAGTCGAAATGTCGGTCGAGCACCACCGATTTGGGCATGAAGGGCGCCGAATCCTGGACGTCTCGCAATCGGTCGTCGGCGGAGGCCAGGACGTAAGGCGACAGTGCCGGGTGCCACTCGATGGCTCCGTCGACGGCCTTGGCGTAGGGATCCAGCAGGAGCTTGCTGGGGTTGCAGCGCGCTCCGTGGGCGGGGTCGTAAGGACCGTGGACCCGAAAGCCGTACCGGGCTCCTGGGCCGACGCCGTAGAGGTAGCCGTGCCAGCGGTGGCCGTCGACCTCGGTCAGGGGATGGAGAGTCTCGGTGCCGTCCTCGTCGAACAGGCACACGTCCACGCCGGTGGCGACCGACGAGAAGACGGAAAAGTTGGTTCCCACCACATCCCATGTTGCCCCGAGCGGGGAGGGGTCGCCGGGCCAGACCTCAGGCATGACGGGTGACCCTACCGGCCCCGTTCGCGCCGCCGCCGGGGCCTCAGCCCCACCAGAAGGCGGCCGCTACGATGCAGTACAGGCCGATCAGGGCCACTCCTTCCAGCCACACGTACTTGCCGTCGACCAGCACCACCAGCACGACGATGGTCGCCAAGGCCAGGGCGCATACTTCCAGCGCGGGAAAGACCAGGGTGAGCTGGGTGGGGCCGGTCAGGTGCGAGACGAGCACCAGGAGAGGCGTGAGAAGTAGGGCGATCTGCAGCGGGCTGTTGAGGATGATCGAGAGCGCGTAGTCCGGGCGGGCCGTCAGCGCGAAGCGGATCCCGACCACGTTCTCAACGGCATTGCTGGCGATGGCCACGATGACGAGGCCGGTGAAGGTCTGCGAGAGCCCGAGGGCATGGGTGGCGGGCGTCAGGGCCCCGACAAACCAATCGGAGGCCACCGCGGCGCCGAGGCTGCCGACCGCGAGCAGGGTGATGGCCAGGCCGAGGGGCCACACCCCGGGCCGGGCCGCCCCTGCCGGTTCCGGCGACTCGGGGGCTGCGGGCGATGCCGGCTTCGGCGCTTCCGGCGACTCGGGGACCGCGAGCGATGCCGGCTTCGACACGTCCGACACGTCCGGCGCGTCCGGTGCCGCGGGCTCGGTCGGGTTGAGGGCCGAACCGCCGCGTAGCGAGTACGGGATGCTCATCGCGTAGACACCGATCAGCACGATCGCCACCGCCCCTGACAGGCCGCCGGTGTGCGATGCCGCCGGGGTGTGGAGGTGGGAGGCCAAGGTGGGCACGAGGAGGGCAGCCACTGCGAGGAGCAGCAGCGTGCCGATCATGTGGGGGGCGTCAGAGGTGAAGCTCTGGTCCCCGTGGCGGAGGCCGCCGACCAGCACGGCTACGCCGAGAACGAGCAGCGTGTTGGCCAGGATGGAACCAACTAGGGCGGCTTGGACCACCCCGACGAGGCCCTCGCGGAGTGCGAAGATGCCGACGAACAACTCCGGGAGGTTGCCCAGCGCCGACTGCAGGAGCCCGGTCGGTCCAGGGCCAAAGCGCTCGCCGACCTGCTCCACCGACTGGCCGATGAGCGCTGCCAGGGCGGCGAGGGCCACGGCCGCGATCAAGAAGGTGGCGATCGTACGCGGGCCGATGGCGGCGGCGATGCCCGCCACCACCGTCAGCGCGACGGCGGCTGCCACAATCAATCGCTCCGTACGGCTCAGGGCATGGAGGTCGAGGGCCATTGCGGATCGCGACGGTATCTGGGCGCTCGGGGGTCGGTCGCCCAGCGCTGACTCCGGCCCGGAACACCCGGCCCTGGACTTAGTCGCCCGGCGCTGCCTCCGGCTGGTACACCCGCGCGCCGGACTGCAGAAACTCCACCGACTTCTCCTGCATCCCAGACTGCAACGCGGCGTCATCGTCGAGGCCGTGGGCGGCGGCGTAGTCGCGCACGTCCTGGCTGATGCGCATCGAGCAGAACTTGGGGCCGCACATCGAGCAGAAGTGTGCTGTCTTCGCCGGTTCCGCGGGCAGCGTCTCGTCGTGATAGGCCACGGCGGTCTCGGGATCGAGCGAAAGGGCGAACTGGTCGGCCCAGCGGAACTCGAAGCGGGCCTTGGACAGGGCGTCGTCCCACGCCTTGGCTCCGGGATGGCCCTTGCCCAGGTCGGCGGCGTGGGCCGCGATCTTGTAAGAGATGACACCGGTTTTGACGTCGTCCCGGTTGGGCAGACCGAGGTGCTCCTTCGGGGTGACGTAGCAAAGCATCGCGGTGCCGTACCACCCGATCATGGCGGCGCCGATGGCGCTGGTGATGTGGTCGTAGCCGGGCGCCACGTCGGTCGTCAGCGGGCCCAACGTGTAGAAGGGCGCCTCGTGGCACAGCTCCAGCTGGAGGTCCATGTTCTCCTTGATCTTGTGCATCGGCACATGCCCGGGACCCTCGATCATCACCTGGACGTCGTGGGCCCAGGCGATCTCGGTCAACTCGCCGAGGGTCCGCAGTTCTGACAGCTGAGCGTCGTCGTTGGCGTCGTCGATGCAGCCGGGCCGCAGCCCGTCGCCGAGGGAAAAGGCGACGTCGTAGGCAGCCATGATCTCGCACATCTCCTCGAAGTGGCTGTAGAGGAAGTTCTCCTGGTGATGGGCGAGGCACCACGCGGCCATGATCGATCCGCCCCGGCTCACGATGCCCGTCGTGCGGACCGCGGTCATGGGAATGAACCGCAGCCGGACCCCGGCGTGGACCGTGAAGTAGTCGACGCCTTGCTCGGCCTGCTCGATCAAAGTGTCCCGGTAGACCTCCCAGCTCAGGTTCTCGGCCCGGCCGTCGACCTTTTCCAGCGCCTGGTAGATCGGCACCGTCCCGACGGGGACCGGGGAATTGCGGATGATCCACTCTCGGGTGGTGTGGATGTCCCGCCCGGTCGACAGGTCCATGACTGTGTCGGCACCCCACTTGGTCGCCCACGACATCTTGGCGACCTCATCGGCGATCGAGGAGGTCACGGCGGAGTTGCCAATGTTGGCGTTGATCTTCACGAGGAGGTTGCGGCCGATGGCCATCGGTTCGGTCTCCGGGTGGTTGACGTTCGCCGGGATGATGGCCCTGCCACGAGCCACCTCGGCCCGCACAAACTCCGGCTCGAGTCCCTCTCGAAGAGCGACGAATTCCATCTCCGGGGTAATTTTCCCAGTCCTGGCGTAGTGGAGCTGGGTGACCCGACGACCGGCGAGGGCGCGCCGGACGGGGTGTTGCCGGCCGCCGAAGACCTCGTTCGGTCCGTCCGATCGGGCGGCTGTCCGGCCGTCGTCCCGGCGTTGGGCGCGGCGCCCTTCGATCACCTCGGTGTCGTCTCGGGCGGCGATCCAGGGGCCGCGGTGCGGCGGGAGGCCGACTTCGGGTTCGGAGCCGGGGCCGCTGGTGTCGTACAACCGGACCGGTTGGTTGGGCCGGCCACCGGGGGAGTCGTGGAGATGGATCTCCTTGACCGGCACTCGGATGTCTGGGCGGCGGCCGCTCACGTACAGCTTGCGAGCGGTTCCTCCCGACGGCGTGGGCGAAGTTTCGCTGGGCAGGGTCTGGGTCATTCGGATCTCCCTCCACCGGCATTACCCGGATCAGGTTCGACGGTCGCGGCCGGTCAGCCGCCTCTCAGCCCGGTCCCTCCGAGCTCCCGTGTGCCCGATCAGTCTCGCGCGCCTGCCGGCACAAGGTTGCCCCCGAGCCAACGGCTACAGTTGACCGGTCTGGTCGCCGGGTACCGGCGCAACCGGGCGGCGTGGCCGAGTGGTTTAGGCAAGGGCCTGCAAAGCCCTGTACAGCGGTTCGATTCCGCTCGCCGCCTCCTTCCCAGATCTGCTATAACCGCAGGTCAGGGACGGTTTCGACGGTGACCGTAGCCGACCGCAGGCGACCGTTGAAGACCCCAGAAACCCCCTGGTTCGTGTCCATTCTGTGTCCACAGCGTGTCCAAGCCACGGAGGTACCCATGGGATCCATCGACAAGCGCAGCGGCAACTACCGAGCCCGCTACCGCGACCCGCTCGAGCGGCAGCGCTCCGAGACCTTCACCCGCAAGGCCGACGCCGAGCGCTACCTGCGCGAGGTCCAGGTCGAGGTCGACCGGGGCCGCTGGCTCGACCCCCGCGGCGCCGAGATGCCCGCTACGGCCATCTGTCTCCCGAGCTCGAGGAGGGCCTCGCTGCTTCGGTCGGTGTCAGGCTCCTCGAAGCCGGCGATCGGCGGTCGCAATCGAAGGTCGTACACGCAGCCTGTGGGAAGCAGCGCGCCGCGGGAGGAATGGCGAACGACTCCGGCGCTTCGCCTTGACCCCGCTTGCGGACGGTGCTGCGCTCGAAGTGCACCATGCCTTTGGTCAGTCCGCCCCGTGCGGCGGACTGAGCGTCACGTTCGCAACGTAGAAGTCGCCAGTTCGAGTCCGGTCACCTCCACCCGGAAGAGTCCTGTTCAGAGGCAATTCTGGACTCGACCGGACGGGTCCCGGCAGGCTCCCGTGCCCGCTGCGTGCCCGTCGCGATGGAAAACCGTGCCCCTGAACGGGTCGCTGTGTCCCGGTTGGTGGGGTCGCCCGCACGACTGCCGCCCTGAGCGGGCTTGCCCGGTCGAGGTCTCCCCGGTGCCGGTCCCACTGGCGTGTTGTACTTCGTAGGTGCCGCAGTATCGAGCCTCGCCACCGCTTGTCGACTGGCAGACTGCTCGTCAAGCCAAGATCGATGAGCTGAAGCGTGCACGCTCGTTGATCGGTGCGGCGAGTCCTGGTGCCGGGGCGGGCCGACCTCCGAAGGCGGGTACACAGCAGCTGAACGAGGCTCTGGTGGTCCGCCTCGTGACAGAGTTCCAAGGCTTCGTCCGCGACCTCCTCGACCTTTCCACCATCAAGGTCATCCAAGGCTCAGGTTGCTCGGTCCAATACCAGCCCCAGCTGATCTCGGCTGCCACCCGGGGCCGGATGATTGACCGCGGCAATCCGCACCTCGATGCCATCAGGGATGACGCCAGCCGCCTCGGTATCGCCCAGGTCGGTAGCCACCTTGCAGCCAAGAACCGGCGCCATGCCGACGACGTGCAGGCGCTCAAGCGGCTTGCCGAACTGCGCAACGCGCTGGCCCACGACGACCAGGACAAGGTCTTGGCCCTCTCAAAGTCCGGTGTGCGACCGACCCTGGGCTATGTCTCCGGGTGTCAGAGCGCCTTGTCGCGGCACGCCCGCGCCCTCGACCATGTCGTGTGGGATCATTTGGCCGCCCTGTTTCCTATGCTTGATCCGTGGAGCCCGTGACCATGCCGACCTTGAAGCCAGGCGATCGAGTGGTCGTCCCGTGGGGGCTCGAAGACGTCAGGGGTACCGTGCTCAGCCTCTTCGGCCCACCGGGAAAGCAGTACGCACGGCTCGAGGTCGAGCTGAGCGGCGATGATAACCTTCCCATGGTCGAGGCGTTGACGCTCCCCGTCAGTCTCTTGCAGCGGACAGACGCCGCGTAGGTCGTCAGCGTCGAGTGCTCCCTGGTCCGGGTCGTGCCGGACGACTGCGTTCGCTTAGTTAGGACCACTCAGAACCTCTCTAGTCAGCAGTCTCGGAGCCCTTTGGACTCGCTGTGTGCCCGTAGCGTCGGAAAACCGTGCCCCAGACGGGTCGCTGCGTCCTGGTCGGCGGCGTCGCTGATGTGCGCGTACAGCTCCTGGGAGAGTCTGGCGGTGGCGTGGCCAAGACGGTGCTGGATCACCCGGGGATGCACGCCGACGTCTTCAGAGGTTCGGACCGGCTTTCAGCGTGAGCCGGATGAACCAGGTTTCCTATTGATGATGTTCCGCTCGGGCTGGGCCAAGCCGGACCAAAAACGCGTCCTCGCGATTCGAATCCGCCGTCCAGACTTCAACCCATGATAATCAGGCCGCCGGACCGGCGGAGGGTACTCGACTTCGGCCCGAGTAGGCGCGCTCGGTAATCGTCTGTTGGGTATCGGTGTGCAGGCGAATACGCCGCGTGCGAGCG
>JBOGGN010000032.1:0-18485 GCA_050744165.1 Acidimicrobiales bacterium
GGTTCGCAACGCCGCCCATCGCCCCGATGTGGAGGCCTTGGCCCCCGGCGTCACCGCCGTCGACCCCGAAGGCTTCGAGGCCCACGGCCCCTTCGATGTCGTACTCGAGCTGGTGGGTGCCCCGAACATCCCAAGAAACCTGGCTGCACTCAACCCCTTCGGCCGGATCGTGGTTATCGGCGCCGGCGCCGGCGGCGACGCCCAGGTCAACCTCCACCTCCTGATGCAGAAGCGGGGCCGCATCCTGGCCTCCACCCTGCGCAACCGCCCGCTGGAGCAGAAGGCTGACGCCGCCCGCGGCATCGAATCCCAGGTCCTCCCGCAGGTGGCGTCGGGGCACATCCATGTGCCGATCGCGGCCTCGTTCTCGCTTGACGATGCTCCCGACGCCTACGCCCGTTTCGCCGAGGGCGCCAAGCTCGGCAAGGTCGTCATCGAGATGAGGGCCGGGTGAGGGTCACCTTCCTCGGCCACGCCGGCCTCTATATCGAGACGGCGGGCGGCAGCATCCTGTGCGACCCGTGGTTCAACCCGGCGTACTTCGCTTCGTGGTTTCCCTTCCCGAGCAATGAAGACCTCGACCCGACGCTGTTCGCGACGCCCGACTACCTGTACGTGTCGCACCTCCACCAGGACCATTTCGACCCCACCTTCCTGGCCCAGTGGGTGTCGCGGGCGACAACGGTGCTGATGCCCGAGTTCCCCCTCAACGAGCTGCGCGATGACCTGTCGCGGCTGGGCTTCAACCGGTTCGAGCCACTACCCCACGGCGTCGCGGTGGACCTCGACGGCCTGCGAGTGATGGCCGCCATCGCCACCGGCCCCTCCGATGGTCCCTTCGGCGATTCCGCGCTGGCCGTCGACGACGGCACTGCCCGGCTTCTGGACCAAAATGACGCCCGGCCTCGCGACCTCGGCGCCATCGCCCGATTCGGCCCCTACGACGCCCATTTCCTGCAGTTCTCCGGGGCGATTTGGTACCCCGTCGTGTACGAGATGCCGCCCGAGGCCAAGGCCGAGGCAGGTCGCCAGAAGCGGGAGCGCGGCATGGACCGCGCCGCCCTGTTCGCCGGGCAGATCGACGCCCGCTGGCTGTTTCCCTGCGCCGGACCACCGTGCTTCCTCGACGACAGCCTCTTCGGCTACAACGACCTGGGTGGAACCGAAGGTGGAGGCGAAGGGCGAGGCGAAGGGCGAGGCGACGCCGCCAACCCCTTCCCCGACCAGCTCGTCTTCCTCGACTTCCTGCGGCGGCGGGGGGTGAACAACGCTCGCCTGGTCGTGCCGGGCACGGTGGTCACCCTGAAGGACGGCCACTGTGAGGTCGAGCACCCCGCGGTCGCCGGCGAGGACGGCCGGGCCGTGTTCGCAAACAAGCGGTCCTATCTCGAGGCGTACCAGGCCCGCCGCCGCCCCGCCCTCGAGGCGGCCCACGCCTCCTGGCCCGCTCCCGGTGAGGTCGACGTGCTGGCCGAGTTGCAACAGTGGTGGGACCCGATCCTGGCCGAGGGCGGCTGGCTGTGCGACCTGGTCGGGGCTCCGGTCCTCTTGGCGACGGGCGAGGCCGAGGTCGTCATCGACTTCCCCGCCCGGCGGGTTCGGGCGCCTGAAGTCGGCGAGCGTTGCCCTTACCGCTACCGGATCGAGCAGGGCCTGGTGGAGACCTGCATCCGCCACCGCACCGCTGACTGGGTCAACTCGCTGTTCCTGTCGATGCGGTTCACCGCCGCCCGCGACGGGGGCTACAACGAGCACATCTACACCTTCTTCAAGTGCCTATCGCCCGAGCGGCTCCGCTACGCCGAGTCGTGGTCTGCGGCCCCGGAGGCGCCGGTGGTTGCCCCGGGCGAGACCTTGCAGGTGGTCCGGGGCCACGCCGGGGGTCTGGAGGCCGGCCGTGGCGCCGCCGCCACCGACGAGTGGTGCCTCCTCGACGGCTGGCGGGTGCAGGGCCGCTGCCCCCACCTGCAGGGTGACCTGGCCCGATTTGGCTCCGTCGAGGGCGAGGTGCTGACCTGCAAGCTGCACGGCTATCGCTTCGACCTGCCGTCGCGCCGCTGCCTGACCACCGGCGAGGACAACGCCATCCGGGCCGAGCGCCTCCCCGTCGCCGACGACTGACGCCGCCCACCGCGGCCATCTCGGACTGGTGCCCGACGACCCGATTGTGCTCGGCCTCGATGTCGGCACCACGTCAATCAAGGCCGTGCTCCTCGACCCCCAAGGGCGCAGCCAGGCAATGGCTCGCGCCGCCACCCCGTTCAGGGGTGGGGAAATGGCCCCGTCCGATTTGCTCTCCGCCGCCCGCCAGGTGCTCACGCTCCTCGATGCTCCCGACTTGGCCCGCGTTCGGGCGGTGGGGATCGCGGGCCTGGCCGAAAGCGGCGCCGCCCTCGACGGAGCCGGCCGGCCGCTCGGGCCAATCATCGCCTGGAACGACCCCCGCGGCGGCGAAGTTGTCGACCGCCTCATGAACCGGCTCGGCGCCGACCTCCAGCGGGCCATCGGCCAGCGGCTGCGAACCGTGAGCAGCGTGGCCAAGTTGGGCTGGCTCCTCGATCAGGGGGCGGGTCCCGTGTTTTGGTGGCTCGGCGTCCCCGAACTGGTCCTGCACGCCCTGACCGGCTGCCGCGTGACTGAGTTCTCGCTGGCCGCGCGGACCGGCGCCTACGACGTGGCCGAACGCCGATACTTGCCCGAGGTCGAGGCCGGGCTGGGCCTGGCGGCCGGTGCCGAGGTGTTCCCACCGGTGGCCGCCGCCGGCAGCGTGATGGGCCGGGTCAGCCAAGACGGCTTCCGGTGGTCAGGGCTACCGGCCGGCATCCCGGTGACCCTGGCCGGCCACGACCACTTAGTGGGCCGCGTGGGTGCCGGTGTCGCCGCGGCGGACCTGGCCAACTCGGTCGGTACCGCCGAGACGGTCGTGGCGGCGCTGCCCCCGGGTCTGGTGCCCGACTTGGACCTGGCCATCGAAGAGCGGGTGCCCCTGACCTGGCTTCCCGGTGGTCACGCGGCGGCCCTCCTCGCCTCGGCCGCCCGGGCCGGCCTCGTGGTCGCGGCCGTCGCCCAGGCGCTCGGTTGCCGTGTCGACGAACTGGACCTGCGTTCGGAGTCATCGTCGCGCCACCCGGGTAACGGACTACACCCCCACCTTGGTGACCGCATCATTGACGCCGCGCTGGCTGGCCAGTCGCTACCAGTCGATGCCGGCCAGCCTCCCGAGGCGGTATGGCCACTCACGGTGGCGGCCCTGGCCGCCCGCACGTGGGGCGCCGTCGACCGGCTGGAACGGGTGGCGGCGACCGCTGGCGCCCCAGGAGGAGGCCATGCGTCCGGCGACGCTCCGCCGGGGGCAAGGGCTGACCGCTCGTCCTCCGGCGACGCCACACCCGCCGCGCCCCCAATCGTCAGTCGTGCGGGGGCCGAGCTCGTCGTCTATGGCGGCGGCAGTCGCAGCCGGCTGTGGCTCGAGGCCAAGGCCCGAGGCCGGCCCCAGGTCGCTGTGTGGCGTTCGAAGGTCGAGGAGGCGGTCGCCCGAGGAGCGGCGCTCTTCGCCGGTGTGGCCGCCGAGTGGTGGCCGTTGGTCGACGCCGCGCCGGAGCCGTCGCTCGAGCGAATCACCCCTCGGCCGCCGCCTCCATGCCGCGCAGATAGGTTTTGAGCGTCTTCACCTGCACTGCCCGGGTCACGGGGCCGCCGAGGCGTGCGAGAGGGTCGACGACCTGGGAGAAAGCGATGACCTCGAAGAGGACCCGGCCCGCGTCGCGGCGGACCATGAAGGCCTCCTCGCCCCGCTCGATGTGGCCGGGCAGGGTCCCGTAGGCGAAGCCGGACCGGTCCGCCTCGTCGACGACGTAGACGACCCGCCCCGGAGCCACGGCGCAGCCGGCGACGGGGAGCGGGAGGACAAGTACAAACGCCGCCGCGTCGGCCACCGGATCGCCTGGGAACACCCGAATGCCGGCCCCACGCTGCGGCCGCCACTCCTGCACGGCCAGCCGGGCTCGCTGGAAGCGCTCCTCGGAGTCGGGGCCCAGGTCGGTCGCCAGGTGGTCACGCCGGAATCCGGGCGGGCACTCGTCCCGGGCGGTTCCCCCAACTGACGGGTAGGGAAACGGCTCCGCCCGAACGGCGTCGAGGATCTTCCGCAGTCGCTGGTCGGATGGCGCGCGAAAGAGGAGCATGTCGATCACTATTACATTGGCCCCACGCGGTGCCTGGGGGAACACGCTTGACCGAACTGCAGGGCCGAATGTGGGGGAACCCGCCCGGACCGCCCGACCCGCCTGGATCACCGTGGTCGCTCTGGGCGCCGGGGCCGCCCCCTCCTCTCAAGAAATCCGGGCCGCGCCGGCTGCGGTTCGTGGGTGGCCTCACCGTCGTGGTCCTGGTGATCATCGTCGGCGAGGTGGTCGTGATGCAGGCCCGTTCCCGGCACACGTCGACGACCTCGACGACGACCTCGACCATCCCGGTGGCTTCGACTCCGACGCCGCCGACGGCGGCCCCCACCGAACGCTTCCTGCTCGGTCCGGTGTCGGCCACCTCGCAGCTGGCCTCCGACCGGGGCTCGCTTGTGTTCCAGGATGACTTCTCCGACCCAGGCTCGGGCTGGACGACGGCACCGCTGCCCTCGGGGACGACCTTTACCTACGGTCCCGCCGGCTACGTGGTGGTGGCCAAAGGCGACCTCCACCACTTCTCGTTCGCTCCGTATGCCGACCCCGTGCAACAGCTGAGCGCGTCCGTGTCGGCCACCGAGTCCTCGGCCTCGGGTTCGGCCGGCGGCGTCGGCGTGGTGTGCCGCCGGGGCTCGGGGAGCAGCCAACTCCAGTACGAGTTTCTGGTCTTCAGCGACCGGCGCTGGTATGTGGAACGGCGGGACGGCGCCACTGGCACCTCGGTGCCGACGGTGCTGAAGCAGGGCTCGTCAGCCGTCGCTCCGGGGTCGACATCAGTCGCCGTAGCGGGGATGTGCGCCAGCGAGACAGACGGCCGCACCACCCGCCTGGCCCTCTTCGTCAACGGCCTGAAGGTGGCCGATGTGGCCAACGTGGCGACCACCTTCCAGGACCTCGGGTGGCGCAGCGGCATCGACGTCGCTAGCGGAAGCAGCCCCGCCACGATCAACATCAGCCAGTTCGAGGAGCGGGACCTGGCGCTCTGAGGCCGAGGGCTTGGTGAAGGTGCCCCGCCCGGCCACAATCCGAAATCCGAGGCCCTGCTCGGAAACTGCGCAGCCCCTGGTTCCCGATACCCGAAATGATCATCGCCTCATTCGGTTCCGGGACCCCCCACATCAACTTCAGTACAATCAGTACCAGCCAATCAGTACACCAACGGACAAAGCGATAATTTGGCCGCTGTTCGCGGCGTGCCTCTTTTACATCGGTGAAACGACGACTGTCCGGGGCGGGAAATACTCGACCACCACCACTCTCGTCCCTTTGTCGATCGTGGTGTCTGCATCGGCCGCGTAGGCCCCGAAGGCCTCGCTGCCACCGCGTATGGCCACCATGACCTCGCCCAACTCCTTGGGCGCGATGCGACCGGTGACCCGTCCCATCTTGCCGATCATCTCCTGATCTGCCAACCGACCCCCAACGTGGCTTCGCCTTCTTCGTGGCCGGATCCGCTCCCACGGGGCCAGCCAACACCCTCATGGTGGCACGTCCCACTCCGTAGCGGCACCTTGGCGAAAGGCATCGCCGTTCGCACCATGGGTGTCAGGTGGCCATCGGCTGCGGCACACTGCCGGGGTAATGACCGTGTGGTTTACCAGTGATCACCATTTCGGCCACGCCAACATCATCGGTTACAGCCGGCGGCCTTTCGCTGGTGTCGAGGCCATGAACGAGGCCCTGATCGAGGGCTGGAACGACACCGTCGGCGACGGGGACGAGGTGTGGGTGCTCGGGGACTTCGCGCTCGGGCGCATCGAGGCCACGCTGCCGCTGGTCGAGTCGTTGCGGGGCGACAAAAGGCTGCTCTGCGGCAACCACGACCGCTGCTGGTCGGGCCACGGCACCAGGTCCGAGACGTGGGTCGGGCGCTACCTGGCGGCCGGATTCGACGAGGTCCATCAGGGCCAGGTGGCGCTCGAGGTTGGCGGCCGCCAGGTGCTGGCCTGCCACTTCCCCTACCACGGCGACAGCCACGACCACGACCGCTACCTCGACGCCCGCCCGGTGGACGAGGGCCAGTGGTTGCTGCACGGCCACGTCCACGAACGCTGGCGCCAGCGGGAGCGGATGATCAACGTTGGTGTCGACGCCTGGGACTACCGGCCGGTCAGCGCCGACACCCTGGCCGAGCTGATGGATCGGGGGCCACGCGATGTGGAGGTGGGGAAAAGCCCCGTCGCTCGTGGGTAGCCCCATTGGGGGGACGTGCCCGTCGCGGTCGTGACCGGGGCCAGTCGCGGGATCGGCGCGGCCACGGCGCTCACGCTGGCCGCCCAGGGCTGGGACGTCTGCGTCGGGTACCACCAGGCCGCCGACGCCGCCTCGACCGTCGTCGCCGCGTGCCGTCAACGGGGCCGGTCGGCGTTTGCCGTGGCGCTCGACGTGTCCCGGGAGGACGAGGTGGTTGGGCTGTTCGAGCGGATCGATACCACCCTGGGGCGGCTGGACGCGCTGGTGAACGCAGCGGGGATCGTCGGTCCCCAACTGCGGGTCGACGCCATGGGTGCGGCGCGGATGGAGCGGATCTTGGCGGTCAACGTGATCGGGTCGTTCCTGTGTGCCCGCCAGGCCGTGCTACGCATGTCGAGCCGCTACGGCGGCGATGGGGGAGCGATCGTCAACATTTCGTCGGCCGCGTCACGGCTGGGCAGTCCCGGCGAGTACGTCGACTACGCGGCCTCCAAGGGGGCGATCGACACCATGACCCTCGGCCTGGCCCGGGAGGTGGCGGACGAGGGGATCCGGGTCAACGCGGTGCGGCCCGGGCTGGTCCGTACCGACATCCACGCCAGCGGGGGAGAGCCCGGCCGGGTCGAGCGGCTGGCGCCGAGCATCCCCATGCTCCGCGCCGGGGAGCCGGCGGAGGTGGCCTCGGCGGTGGCGTGGCTCTGTTCGGGCGACGCCTCGTACGTGACCGGCGCCCTGCTCGACGTGACCGGCGGTCGATGAGCATTCGGCCGGTTTGACCTGATTAAATGGCAGGATATTGATCGAACAGCCCTGGGGGGTCACGGCGCACGGAGAGGGGTCCATTCAGGTCGAACCTGATTACGCCGTCCTGCGCGTGGCGGTGAACCGGATCGACCAGAGCCCCAAGATGTCGCTCGAAGACGTCCAGAACGCTGTCAGCGCGGTGCGCCATTCCTTGCGGGCGCATCAGATTCCCGACGCCCAGATCACCTCGTCGCGAATCAGTGTCCGCACCGCCTGGGAGATGCATCGCGGGGAACGGACCCTTCTCGGGCACCAGGCCCGGGTCGAGTTCTCGGTGCGGGTGACCCAACTGGAGTTGGTCGTCCCGGCGCTCGTCGACGCGATAGACGCCGGCGCCGACGAGGTCATCGAGATCGCCTATGGCAGCAGCCGGGCGGACGAACTGCGGTCCGAGGCCCGGGAGCAGGCAGTGGCCGCCGCCCACGCGAAGGCGCGGCTGTACGCCGAGGCGGCCAACGTGCGCTTGGGCGCGGTCGTCCACATCGAGGACGTCGAGCCCGGGCGGGCCGGTTTGGGTTCCGGGGGCCCTGGCCTGGGCGGGTGGCAGGCCGCCGGTGATGCGGTCGACACCGCAAGGGACTTGGCGCCGGGGCGGGTTACCGTCCGGGCGGCGGTGGTCCTCGGCTTCGCCATTATCCGCTGAGTCTTGGGCGCCTTGGCCGCCCGGCCGCCGGTCAGCCGCGGCGGGTGCGACCCCGCAGCGCCGCTAGGCACAGCGACATGCTGACGACACCAACCAGGCCGATGGCGAGGGCCGCCTTCAGCAGCGATTCCCACACCCATCCCTGGCTGACCAGAGACCGAAGACCGTCGAGCAGGTAGGTCACCGGGTTCCAGGTCGCCACCTGGCGCAGCCAGCCGCTCAGCTGGGCCTTCGGTACGTAGGACGAGGTCATGAACAGGAACGGGAAGAACAGCATGAACATGGAATTGACCGCCGCCGGGTTCCCTGTTTTAAGGGCCACGGCGTAACCAAATCCGGCGAAGGCCAGGTTCCACGCACAGCCCATAAGAAGGAATGCCAGCACCCCGGCGGGACCGGCGGCCACATGGACACCGAGCGCCAGTGCCAGCGCCACGATGGGGACCATCAGGGTGAGCGCGATGGTCACGTCGGCCGCCATATGCCCGATCAGGATGGCCAGTCGGCGCACCGGCGTCAGCAGCAGCCGGTCGAGATAGCCGTCTTGAATGTCGAGTACCAACGAACCGGCTCGTGACACGCCGGTCACCCCGAGCAAGATGGCGGTCGGCATCATAAACGCCTTGATATCGAAGCCCTTGATGCCGGTTTGGGTCAGATGCTGAAGGGTGCCGATATTGACCACAAAGAAGAACACGGCGATGAATATCGGCGGGATGACCGTTTCCAGCTCTCGCGGCACCCGACGCAGGGCCCGGCCGGCGATCGAGACGACGTCCCGGCCGAAGCTCGGGGGTCGCAGGGTGACGCTGCGCCGCCCCTCGAGGCTGGCGCGGGGAAGGGTGATGGCGGTCATGGCTGAACCTCCGGATGATCGTTGTTGTTGGCGTCGTCGTCTGAGTCGGAATTGATGCGATTTCCTGTCAGTTCCAGGAACACGTCGTCGAGGGTCGGGGTCCGCAGCGTCAGGTGGCGCACCGGCGAGACGGTGCTCAACGCCACCGCCACCGCACCGATGGTGGCCGCCCCGTCGCTGGCCGAGATGAGCAGTTCGTCGCCGTGGACATCGACCCGGGTGACGCCTGAAACCTGTGTCACCGCCCGGCGGGAAGACTCGGCCGCGCCGTCGACCCGCACGACGATGACGTCGTTGCCGACCCGGCGCTTCAGTTGCTCCGGAGTCCCCTCGGCGACCAGCCGGCCGCCGTTGATGATCCCGACCCGGTCGGCGAGCTGGTCGGCCTCCTCCAGGTACTGGGTGGTGAGGAAGATCGTCATTCCCAGCTCCTGGTTGAGCCGGCGCACCTCGTCCCACATACGGGCCCGGCTGACCGGGTCGAGGCCGGTGGTCGGCTCATCGAGAAACAGCACCTCGGGGTCGTGGACCAGCGCCGCGGCCAGATCGAGCCGGCGCTTCATACCCCCTGAGTAGGTCGCGATGGGGCGGCTGATGGCGTCGCCGATGTCGATCAGGCCGGCCAGCTCCTCGAGCCGCCGGGCGATGTCGGCCCGGCTCAACCCGTACAGCCGGCCTTGCAGGCGAAGCAATTGCAGGCCCGTCTGCTTCGGGTCCAGCGCTACCTCCTGGAGAGCGACGCCAATCCGCAGGCGGACCTTTTCCGGCTGGCTACCGACGTCGTAACCGGCCACGCGGGCGGTACCGCCGCTCGGCGCCAGCAGGGTGCACAACATGCGCACCGTCGTCGATTTGCCGGCGCCGTTGGGGCCGAGAAAGCCGTAGATCTCGCCGGTGCGAATGTCCAGATCGATACGGTCGACGGCGGTCACCGTGCCGAAAGTGCGGACCAGGCCCCGTGCCTCGATCGCGCTCGGGCGGCGGTCCTCTTCGGGGTTCTGGCGCCTTGACGCCCATGTCGTATCCTGGTCGAGGGCGCGCCCCTCTGTGCTTCTCAGGACTTCTGCCACGCTCATTCTGAGCTCCTTCTGCACTTGCTGGTTGCCGATTTCGACGCCCCCGAGATCCGAAATTCATCGGTGCGGGCCGCCCGTCTTTCTGTCGTTGCTTGACCGGGTCTTCCGACGCCCCCGGACGAAGTAATCCCTACTATGCACGTCGAAACTGGACACCTTGTGACCAGTTTTCCGGCCGCTTTTCGAAATGTCCCCCCGCGCACTCACGGGATGGTGAACGGGGCGGCGAGCTTCCAGCACCCGCCCGATACGGCGCTGTCGCCGGAGGGAAGCACCACCTACTTCGTGGCCACGGCGGCGGGCGGCCCCGCCGTGTTTCTCGACGGCGCCGGCAGTCGGGCCGTCACGACCTTGGCGGAAGGATCACCTCTGGGATCGCCGCCGGGGATCGCGGTGGGCCACGGCCCAAAGACCGGTGGGGCTGTATGGCGCCGGTTCGGGGACCCGGGTTTGGGACCCGCGGCCCGGACGGAATAGACGTTTTGGATAGTGCTCGGCCGGTTCCTACGCTCCAATCGGCATCATGCCGATAGACAGCCGGACGACTGAAGGAGCTCACGATGCCAGCGACTCCCGCTTCCAACCGCTGGCCTGACGACAACCCGCCGGCGCCGGGATGGTGGAAGGCCAGCGACGGGCAGTGGTATCCGCCCTCGGTGACCCCGGGCTACTCAGCCCCCGGGGCGCCGCCCCCGTCCGCCGGGTACGGGTACGGGTACGGGTATGGCTCTGGCCCGTCGGGAGCGCCTAGTGCGCCTGGTGGCTATGGGTCCTCCGGGGCGCCGGGTACATCGGGCGGGTACGGCTATGGCTTCAACCCGTACGGCCCACCGCCGAGCCAGCAGCAATGGGGAGTTCCCGCTTGGAGCCAGCCCCAGTCGAGCGGCAACGGATTCAGCATCGCCGGAATCGTCATGGGCGCCATCGCCCTTTTGTTCGTCCCGCCGCTCTTCGGGATTCTGGGCCTCGTCTTCGGCGGCATCGGTCTCAGCAAGAAAGAGAAGCTGGCACCGGTGGCGATGATCGTCTCCGGTCTCGGCCTGGTGCTCGGGATCATCCTCGGGGTCATCGTGTTCACCGCGCTTCGCCGCTGACCTGGGCGCGCAACGGCTGACCGGCCCGCGGCTCATCCCGGGGAGGGAACAGGACAGGCCCTTTCATACGTCAAGATGACGTGATGGGAGCACCTCGAACTCGGTCGTGGGCTCGGTCGTGGACTTGGTCCGTGCCGGTGGCCTGCACCGGCGACGACGCCCGATCCTGGCTCGGGTCAGCCCGGCGCCTCGACCACGAGAGAGAGGGCGAAGGCGGCGTCGGCCATCCGGCGGTCGTAGGTGACCACGCCCCGCAAGTCGGCGCCGATCGAGCTGGCCGAGGCCAGGTGGATGGCGTCCAAGGACCGCAGCGTCGTTCCAGGCGCCAGCGTGGCCGCCTCGTCGAGCAGGACGCGGTCGATGTTGACGTGGTCCACGCGAGCGAGCTGCCGCCTCGCCTGGGCGACCGCCGCCGGGCCGCCGGCAGCCACCGCCCGGACCACCTCGACCCGGGCGAGGGCGCTCGTCACCCGACCATCGGTGCGATGGAGGTGAAGGAAGCGGCGCAACGCGTCCGACTCGGGCTCCAGCTTCACCAGCTTCACGAGCGCCGACGAGTCCAGGTACAACTTCACCGTTCGTCGGCGCGCATCTCGGCCAGGACTGCGGATGCGTCAACGTCGTAGTTGCCGGGCGCCTCGTCGGCCACGTCTGTGCTGTCCTCGGCGGGCGTGACCCGACCACTGGCGATCATGTCGGCCCAGGCATCGGAGGTGATGGGCACAAGGCGCGCCACCGGTCGCCCCCGGTCCGTGATCTCCAGGCTCTCGCCATGTGCGACGCGGTCCAGGTATCGACTGGCCTGCTGGCGAAGCTCACGTACCCCGATGCGATCCATATGCTACATCGTAGCACAAGTTGCGAGCTGGCCGGTGATGAGTTGTCCGGTCCGCAGGGCCGTGGCCATAGACATCGGAATATTGAGCGGTCCGGATTAAGAGTGTGAGATTTCCCGATACGGTTCTTTGCGCTCTTGCGCTCCTGCTCCAGCAAGATGCGCTGCGCCTCATCATTTTCCTCCAGCAGCGAGTACGGACGCCAAGTGAACGCCCACTCCACCTCCTTCTCCGTGGGCCATGGGAGGTTGTCCATCCCGGCGTCGAGCAGGCCGCCTGAAGCTGTGGTCTTGACGGCCCAGAGGGTTGTTTCGATTGTTTCGATGTGCCAGACGGCATGGTATGGTGTGGGGGTGCCAATCGCCCCTGCCTCACTTGCCCGCCGGGTTGAGGAACGAGCTCGGCGTGACCCAGCATTCGCTCGGGTACTGGGCGCGATGCTCGACGCTCCGACCGCTCAGCCCGGCACCCTCGAGCTTGTTGCTTCTCGAGACCTGAACGAGCAGCGCCAAGGGGCGATCGTCCATGACTTCATTGAGGGCTCGTTGCCGACACCGAAAGTGCAGCAGCTGCTTGGACTCCGCTCCCCGCAGGCTGTCCACCGTCTTCGCAGCCGAGGGAAGCTGGCCGGCGCCCCGATCGGCAATCAGACGTGGTTCCCGGCGTGGCAGTTCGACGATGACCGACTGCGATCTGACCTTCCACGGATCCTGGCGGTGCTTGCCACGTTCTCGACCGACGTTTTCGCCGCCGACCGGATCATGCGCCTCGTCCATGATGACCTAGGCGGCCTGTCAATCGGCGAGGCGCTGCGCCGACCAAGCACGACCGAGATCGCCTGGCGGATGCTCTCGTCGGTCGGTGCCTGACCCACCCGCCGGCTACCGAGTCCCGCTACCGTGCGATCGGCCGCTCGGCCTGCGTCGTCGCCGCATCGTCGTCGGTAGCGAGCTGTGGAGGATCGACGCGGAGGAGCCCGACGGGTGGACCGGGAAGGGTTCCCGACTCCCCGTTATCGCTTCGATCCCGCCTCTGGCGCCTTCCGGGTCCGCTACGCCAGCCGCAGCCTGCTTGGCGCCGCCCGGGAGAAGTATCGGGCGTCGGGTTTCTACATCCCTGCCGACCATGCCACCCAGCGCCTGGTCAGACTGGCTGCCGTCCGGCATCTCCATGTGTTCGATCTGCGGGTCGAGCAGAACCTCGATGTGCTCAACCTCGACGACCAGATCAGCACTAGTCAGGATGACGCGGTGTGGGACACCTGCCATCACCTCGCCGACGCAGTCCGCGGCTGGTGGGACGACCTGGACGCCATCGTCTACCGGTCCCGGACGACGCCGGCGTCATCGACCAACGTTGCGTTCTTTGGCGACGACGCGTTCACCGTCGAGTCCTGGCTCCTCGCTGACCGCTTCGATGTTCTCGCCGACCTGGTTCTGCGGCACGCCTTCACCGTCGGCTGGGGCCTGCCGCTGCGATGAGCGGGCCGTGGCCGATGAACGGGCCGTGGCCACCATCGCCGCCGGCAGCCCCTCCCTGCTCGGGAGCGTCTCGAGCCATCGTCGTGGACGGCCAGGATCACGGTCGATATCTCTTGAGAAGCGATGGCCGCGATCCGCACTGATTGGATCGGTGCCGGGAAGCGATTCTCGACGGTTTCTCGACCGATGAACGCCCGAAGGGTGGTCATGGGGGTGGGCAGATGCGACAACTCCGCCCGCCCAACAGCGCCGGCCACCACAGCGGACCTGAGCGCACCAACCGCCAGCGACGCTCGCCCTCTCTGCGAACGGTGATCTGCTCACCCTTATCGCTAGCCGCACGCCCGCGCGTTGACGCGACGATGACTCTGAAGCGATCATGCCGAGGGGCTCGCGTCCGAGGATGAGGTGCTGGGTGCTCTCGCCACGTTCGCGCGGCTCAGTCAAGATCCGCGAACCGTAATTGGTGGTCCTCGGATCTTTCATCTTTGGTGCAGGCGGGTAGCCCCCCTGACCCGCTTCGGGTGCCAGGCCCGATGGCCGACAGGGCGGACCGGCCTTGCCGGTGCACTCGCTAACGGCACCTATGCGCCCTGGAGCGGGCGCTCCGCCGCGCCACTTCCGTACGCCTGCTTACCCGAGGAGCCCGACCGCCAACAGCGCGACGCCGACGCAGACGAAGTCAATCGCGAACGCTCGTTGGTTGGCGACTGATCCCTCTCGTGCGATGAACGGCCAGCGATACTGCGCGAAAGCACAGCCAATCGCCGTGACCCCGAGGACAACCTCAAGCACCTTCACTGACCCCAATACCTACCACTCGGAAACGGCACCTCTGAGTGCGAAGCTCGACACCGTGGCCCGGCCGATGTGATTGTCAGGGATGAGGAACCGGAGGAGACGGAGCTGAGCACCGCGATCTGATGACGTACCGTTCGCAGATCCGGGCTGGTAGCCGGTTCGACCTCGCCCACCACGTCGAACCACTCGCTCATCTTGGGCACGCTACGCCTTGTCGCCGAAGTGCACCCTCGAGCGGCATCGCCGCGCCCGGCCTCGAGCACGCGACGCACGGCCTTGTCTTGGCGGCGCCCTGGAAAAGCGCCAGGTCCTCATAGACCGCCTCGCCGCCACCGCCACGCCCCCCCGCCGACCCGTGGGGCTGGCGGTCTTACGTGGCGTCGACGCCTCGGACCAGGGAGTGTCACCAGTTACACCGTTTATGTGACACCCCCGGCCACCACCGGGGAGGTCTCATGACCGCCTCCGGGGAATTCCTATTGGCCCTTGACAGCGTCGAGGTCCTCACAAAATAACGGGACTGTTCTTGTCGGTGTTGACGCTCGCTTGCACGACTGAACCTTTTGAGTACCCGGCTTGAGTAGTTCCGCGGATGGCTGGCGCGGCGGCCAGGCGCAAGATGAAGGCATCGCCATCGGAACCGATGGGATGTCCCTGATCTAAAGGAGGAAGCCTTGCCCAGCCAACAAACACGAACGAGCGGGATCGAAGGGCGTGCCTGGGGCCGCCTTTCGTCTCGCCCCGGCGCGACCGCAGTCCGGAGGTCCGCGCTTCGTTTTGCCGGCGCAGTAGTTGTCGCCGCCGTGCTGAGTGTCGCCATGGCCACCGTCGCCCTCGCCTACCCGCCCGACCCTTGCTCCCATGTCCCATCCGCGACTATCCACGGAGCCATGTGATGACCAAGTCCTCTGTCCCCGCCGCAGTTTTCCTTGTGCTGAGTGGCGTGAGCGATATCGGCGCGGTGCCACTCATGTTGAGCGGCCATAACCGGCCACCCGGGGCCGTCGCAGGTGGTGCCATCGTCTTGGCGGTCGCCAGCATCGCGGCTGCAGTTGCCCTCACTCGGGGCGCACGGTGGGCGACCCCGCTGGGCATCGGGTCGCGCGTCCTCGACCTACTGGGAACGATGCCGGTGATCATCGGCGTGGCCGGAGCGGGCCTGGCGGCCGCGGCAGCCGTTACTGCCATGCTCTCCGTCGCAGCTATCGGGTTCTTGGGCCGACTGGTGGTGAGCCGCCGGTCGCAGGTAGGCCGACCGCTCGATCTCAGGACCTAGGCCCAGGGGCGATTCCTTTGGTTGTGGCCCACAGTGCGATTTGCGTCCGGTTCTGGAATCCGAGCTTGGTGAGGATGTGTTGGACGTGATTCTCGGCGGTCCGCTCGGAAACAAACAAGAGGTCGGCGATTTGGCGGTTGGTGAACCCTTGGGTGATCAGCGCCGCGATTTCGAGTTCTCGCTTCGTGAGGTCGGTTGAACGGCTTGGTTGCGGGGCGCCCCGGAGCGTGGACAACAGGTTGTCGCTCTTGGCACGCAAGGGGGACATACCGAGTCGTGTTGCCGTGTCGGAGGCGTTGGTTGCCAGTAGGAGCGCCTCGGACCGGTCGTCCGGCCGGCCGCGGTGCGCCAGGACCTTGGCCAGCTCGTACCGGGATTCGGCCTCGAAGGGAGGCAGGCCGGCGTTCTGGTTGGCGTCGACCGCAGCGCCGAGGTGTCGCACTGCGGCGTCGCTCTTGCCGATACAGGCGGCCAGGCAGCCCAGGGCGAACTGCGCTGAGCCGTGCATCGCAATCAAACCGCTGCCACCGACGACGAAGTAGCGAGCCCACGGGAGGAGCCGCTGATAGGCCACGGTGGCGCCGTCGACGTCTCCGATCATGGCCGTCAGACGCGCTCGTTGATCTTGGGCGACGAGACCGACGAACCTCGGGACCTGCCAGCTTCGCCACGGCGGCAGCCGCTGGTCTTGATCGGCTGCCCGGTCCATCTGCCCCCGCTCGGCGTACCAGAGCCCCAGTGGGACGCGGGTGGCCACCTCCGACGGCGTCGCACGTTCGTCGGTCATGGCCTCCAACCACGAATCAAACTTGGAGTCGCCGGTGAGCTGGGCGAGTTTGGCGGCGATGACCCAGTGCATCTGCTTGCCTCGCGCGTCGAGACCCCGCTCGGCCAGCGTGATCATTTCGTCGAGGTAGCGGTCCGCATCGGAAAGACGACCCCGGCCCATGGCTAGCGCGCATCGGGTCCGAGCCAGGTGCCAACCGGCGACAGGTTGATGGAGACGTTCGACGACGGAGGCAAGCGGCCCGAGCTCGTATTCGGCGGCGTCGATTTCGCCCAGTTGGCATCGGGCCTCTATTCGCCACAGATGTCCCCACAGGGCGGACCACGGGTCGTTCGTCTCGGCGCTCAGCGACAGCGTACGGTCCGCAACCTCGAGGCGATTGTCGACTCCGTCAGGGTCGGCGCAGGCCATCTGGCGTGCCCGCAGCGCGCTGATGAGCGCGCTCGACGTGCCAGCCGCGTCGGCGAGCTGCAGCGCCTGTCGACTGAGCGCCTCTGCGTGATCGGCCGCTCCGTCGCTCAGTGTGAAGCTGTGCACCGTGGCGAGCGCGGCGGTCAGGCGGGCGCGCATCTCGAGCTGGTCATTTCCGAGTCGGGGAAGCGCCAGTTCCGCGATGCGGACCACCCGCCGGCCCCACGCTTCGTCGGCGACTCCTTCGAACGCGACGGCGGCGCGGGCCATCGCTACCGGGTCGCCGGCTCGCCGGGCCTCGTCTGCGGCGTCGGACGCGGCGGCGATGGCGGAGCTGACGTCACCAGCTTTGAAAAGTGCGCCGGCTCGGCCGAGCAGCACTCGGCACCGATCGGCGGGGCTGAATCCGCCGGAGCCCATCGCCTCGACCGCCTGATCGAAGAGACGGGCAGCCTTCTCGTAGGCCAACTCGGCGAGCGCGCCGGCCGCCGCCCGTTCCGCCCACTCCACGGCGGTGTGCGCATCGCCCGAAGGGAACAAAGCCAGTGGTGGGCCAGCTCCGCCGCGTGGCGATCGAGGTCAGCGGGGTGCGTCTGCTCGATGTGCTCGGCAACCCGACGGTGGATCTCGGCCCGACTCCCGGTGGGCACTTCGCCACGGAGAGTGTCGCGAATGAGGTCGTGGGAAAACTCCGCTCCCGGGCGACTGTCAGCGAGGGTGACGAGACCGGCCTGCGATGCATCGTCCAGCGCGGCCAGCACCACGACGGCAAGATGGTCGGCGGCGGCGGCCACGGTCGCCGCGTCGACCCCGACGCCGATCACGGCTGCTGTGCGCAAGATCTCGCGGTTTGTCGGTGACATCCGGTCGAGACGCTCGACGATCACCGCCCTGATCCCTTCGGGGAGTCCCGTCGACCAGCCATCGCTGCGCACGTGGCCACCGCTGGTGGCATGGTCCACCAGCCGACCAAGCTGGCTGACGAAAAACGGGTTGCCCCGGCTGCGGCGGGCGATCCCGGCGACGACGTCAAGCGCAAACCGATGGCCGAACGTCGCCTCCAGCTGATCGGCGACCTCGACCTCAGCGAAGCCTCCAAGGCGGAGCTGGACGGTGCCCGGTTCGCGGATAAACGCTCTCAGCACCGCACCGATGATGGGGTCGAAACCGACCTCTTGATCCCGGTAACCGGCGACAAGCATGATCCGCGACCTTCTGAGCTCACGGGCGAGATGAGCCAGCAGCGACACCGACGACGGATCGGCCCAATGGACATCATCGACCACAATTACCAGCCCACTTGGCGCGGCGGAGCGAACGAGCGTCGATGTAACCGCTTCGAACAAGCGGAACCGATCCTCACCACCGGGTGCTGATGCAATAGGCCGACGATCCCCGCCCTCTTCGTCATGCACGACATCCGGAATCAGCAACGCGAGCTCGGAAGCCCCCCCTCCGATCCGCTCCCGCATCGTTCCTGCTGTCGAGTCGCTCAGGCAGCCTCGCAGGATCTGCCGCCAGGGCCAAAACGGTGGGACGCCCTCCTCCTGGACGCAGCGGCCCCAGGCAACCACGGCTCCGAGATCCTCGGCTCGGTGTGCGATCTGCTCGGCCAGCCGGGTCTTGCCAATCCCGGGCTCACCAGCAAGCAAGAGGGCCCCGCCACTGCCCGCCAAGGCCGCAGCCAAACAAGAATTTGCCGCGTCCAACTCGGGGGCTCGCCCCACGAACGGCCGGGCATGCGACCCACTCCGAAGCGGGATGACCATGCTCTATTTTGCCTCTTTCCCAAGTGCACAGCACGATTGAGTACCTGGCATAAGTACTTTCCCCGATGCCCGCCGCACCGCACCAGGCGCAAAGTCTCCACCATGGAAACCAACTCCGATTTCGGACCGCCGCGCGTTCTCGTCCTGCGAGTGGGAATGACATTCTGAAGTGGCCCCAGTGGAGGCCATTTTGATGGTTTGAAGTGGCCCCACCCCCAACCCGCCAACCCCTACGTTGCGTGGTCGCCAAGACCTGCAATGAGGGGAGAAGGAGATG
>JBOGGN010000033.1:0-2389 GCA_050744165.1 Acidimicrobiales bacterium
CGTCGACTTGCCGGCGCCGTTGGCGCCGATGAGGGACACGATCTCACCTCGGGCCACCTCGAAGCTGACGTCGGAGACGGCCACGACCGGCCCGTAGGCCACTGCCAGGTGCTCGACGACCAGCCAACCGGCCGCGGGGGTAACCGCGGGTCCCGGGGGGGCCGGCGCGTTCGGGGCGACCGCCGACACGTGGCGCTCCGGCGCGTTGGGGGCGACCGCCGACACCTGGCGCTCCGGCGCGTTCTCCACGACGGGCGCCACGGCGGCTTGGGTCGGCGCCGCCACCACAGCGCCCTCCGGTGCGCCACCCCCGTCCGGAGCGCCGGCCCTGTCCGGTGGGCGGCCGGTGCCGAGGTAGGCGGTGATCACGGCCTCGTCGGTCGCAACCTCTGCCGGCGGGCCGGTGGCGATGAGCCGGCCGAAGTTGAGGACGGTGACCCCGTCGCAAACCCCAAGAACGAGTTCCAGGTCGTGGTCGACCAGCACGATGGTCAGCCCGCCTCCCCGCAGTTCCGACAGGAGGACCCGGAGCTGCACCTTTTCCCGGGGGTTCAGGCCGGCCGCCGGTTCATCGAGGAGCAGCAGCCTTGGTTGGCCTGCCAGAGCCCGGGCGATCTCCAGCAGGCGCTGGTTGCCGTAGGACAACGTGCCCGCGGGTACGCGGGCCAACGATCGGGCGTCGAGGCCAACTAGGTCGAGCAGCCGGCGGGCATCGCCTTGGCGGGCCCGGTCGGAGCCTCGGGGCCTCCGGCTCGGAAGGGCCTGTGCCCAGCCGCCGAAACCTCGATGCAGGTGCATCCCGGTGGTGACGTTCTCCAGCACCGTCAAAGTCCGGTACAACCGGGCCGTCTGGAACGTCCGGGCGACGCCACGGGCGGCCAGCCGGTGCGGTGGCATACCGCCGATCGGCTCGCCGGCGAGGAGGATGTCGCCGGCGTCGGGCTTGAGCTGACCGGTGACCAGGTTGACCAGCGTGGTCTTGCCCGCCCCGTTGGGGCCGATGAGGCCTGAGACCCGGCCGCCTGGGACCTCGAAGGACACGCCGTCGACCGCCTTGACGCCGCCGAAATGCTTCCGGACCTCTCGCAGCTCGAGAAGGGGCTCGGCGGTCACGGTGGCGTCGGCTGGGGCGCCGGCTCTGTCGGCCGCCATCGGGCCGGCCACCATCGGGCCGGCCACCAGCGGGGACGACCACGCCGCGTCCGGCGGTGGAACAGGCCGTCGGGCAGGTAGATGACGATGCCGATGAGGATCACCCCATCGATGACGTTGCGATAGCTCTGAGCGAAGCGCAGCACCTCGGGCAAAATGTTCAGCAGGATGGCGCCGATGATGGGCCCGATCACGAAAGCGATGCCGCCGACGACCGCCCAGATGAGGATGTTGATGGCCAGGCTGAAGCTGTAGTCGCCGTTGTCGACGAGGAAGCTGAGGTGGGCGCTGAGCGCCCCGGCGTAGGACGCGACCATCGCACCGAGCACGAAGGCGGCCAGTTTGTAGCGGGTGACGTCGATGCCCTGGGCGGCGGCGGCCCGCTCGTCCTCCCGGATGGCGGCCCAGGCGACCCCGGTCTTGGAACCCGTGAGGCGCCACCCGGCGTAGGCCAGAACCAGCAACGACAGCCAGATCGGGCCGATGCCGGAGGTCAGGGCGGCGTGGGGGTTGTTGAGGCCCTCGCCCTTGCCGGTGATCCCGAGATTCAGGATCACGCCGAAACGCAACGCCTCCCCGAAGCCGATCGTGGCGATCGCCAAGAAGACCCCCCGCAGCCGAACGACCGCGACCCCGATGACCACCGCCGCCACCGCAGCTAGCAGCATGCCGGCCGCAGTGGCCACAGGGAAGGGGAGCGAGAGGCCGGGGACGACCCGGCCGGCGCTTGTCGTGCCCCCGTTCAGGATTACCGAGGTGTAGGCCCCGATGGCCATGAACCCCGCGTTGGCCAGGGTCAGCTGGCCCGAGTACAGCGTGAGCCACAGCGACAGGGCGAGCAGCCCGTCGACGCCGAGCTGGCCGGCCAGCAGCTCGTGGGCGTGATACCACGCCTCGGGGTGCAGCAGCAGCTGGATGAGAAACGACACCGGCTCAGCCCCGCCCCGACACCCGGCTCAGCTCCGGCCCCGACAACCGGGTCAGACGCGCTCGGCGAGAGGCCGGCCGAGAAGGCCGTTGGGTCGCACCACCAACATCACGAACAGGGCCACGAAGCCCACCGCCTCGACGTTGGTGCCGAGCGTCAACACCGTGATCGCCTCCAGCAGGCCGAGCACGAACCCGCCGACCAGGGTGCCGGGGATGCTTCCCATGCCGCCGAGCACGATGACCGCCAGACCTCGCAACTCGATCTGGTCCCGCCCGATGTACGGGCCGATGTCATTGAGTGCCAGGG
>JBOGGN010000034.1:0-2263 GCA_050744165.1 Acidimicrobiales bacterium
ACCCTCGACGGCGTGATGCAGGCGCCTGGTGGACCTGAGGAAGATCCCAGCGACGGTTTCACTCACGGCGGCTGGCAGGCGCCGTTCCCGGACCCGGCCGTCGGCGATTTCGTCAACGAGCTCAACAATCACGCCAGCGCGTTCCTTTTCGGTCGCAAAACGTTCGAGATCTTCCGGGGCTACTGGCCTGATCAGACCGACCCGGCCAGCACCATTGCCACCGCAATCAACTCGCTGCCCAAGTACGTCGTGTCCAACTCGCTGAGCGAGGCCGATGCCACCTGGCGCGGTCAATCCCCTGACAGCGCTCACCTGGTGACCGGCGACGTCGCCACCGCGGTACAGGCGCTGAAGGACGAACCCGGCGACGAACTGCAGATCTGGGGAAGCGGCAAACTGCTCCAGACGCTGTTACAGCACGGGCTCGTCGACCGCTTGCGCCTGATGACGTTTCCGCTGCTGCTGGGCTCCGGCCGCCGCTTGTTCGACGAGGGCATCCTCCCGGCGACCTTGCGCCCGGTCGAGCTCAAGGTGTCCGATCAGGGCGTCGTCATCGGCACCTATGAACCAGCCGGTCCCGTTCGCTACGGCCAGATGTAGGCGGCCGGGGAATCACCTTCTGTCGCCACCCCCGGGGGTTGGCAACCCGCCGTCCAGCTGGCTCGGCGGCCGCTACGACGCCGTCCGGACGCCCCGTGCGATCGCATCCACGTCGTCGTCGATAAGCAACTGGTATCCGTCGACGGCGCACAGGCCCGCCAGATCATCGGCGATGTCGCCGACGGTGAACAGGCGGGCCCGATCCCGCATGCCCTCGCCACCCCTGTCTGCGTTGGCCGTGTCGTAGCCGACGACGAGCATCGAGCCGCCCGGTCGCAAGGCGGACGCGGTCCGGCGCAGGAGTGCTCGCCGTTCATCGGCAAGGAGGTGCAGGAACATGCACAGCACCAGCTCCAGCGCCTGACCCGGCTCAGGGCAATACGCGGTGAGGTCCTCCTCGACCCAGCGGATGGAATCCCCGACACCGGCGGCCTCGGCGAGGGCGGCACCGCGCTCCAGCGCCACGCTGGCGAAGTCGACTGCGGTCACCCGCCACCCGTGCAGGGCCAACCAGATGCTGTTACGGCCCTCGCCCGCGCCCAGGTCAAGCGCCACCCCGGGCGTCACGCCATCCAGCTGTTCGCCTAGGAACGGGCCGGGGTCGATGTCCCACAGCAACGGCACCGCCCGGTACCGCTCATTCCACGCTTCTCGATCCATCGGTGCTCACGCTAAAGCCCGGCCGGACGGGCAGTCGGGACTACGGAGGGCATGTGGGCGTGCCGCAGGCAGCCAGCCGCTGGCGGTACGGTGGCTTCCAAGTGGCGCACGACCCCGCGGAGAACTGTTGAAAGCGGTCCAGATCGCCGAGTTGACCGGCCCACGCACCGCCCTCCGTCTGGTGGACGTCACCGAGCCGACCGAATCGTTCGTGCCCGGACCTTCGGTGACCGTCGAGGTGCGCGCTGCCGGGGTTTCCTTTCCCGAGCTCCTGCAGACCCGGGGCCTTTACCAGTTGAAGCCGCCGGTGCCCTTCGTCCCCGGCAGCGAGGTCGGCGGAACAGTCGTCCGGGCCCCGGCCGGGAGCCGGTTCTCGCCTGGGGACCGCGTCGCCGCGTTCTGCCTCAGTGGCGGCTGGGCGGAGCTGGCGGTGGCGCCGGAGTTCCTGACCTTCCCGCTCGCCGCCCATCTCGACTTTGCCCAGGGCGCGGGCTTAATCCTCAACTATCACACCGCCTACTTCGCGCTTCAGGTCCGGGGCCGGCTACTACCGGGCGAGACGGTCCTCGTCCACGGTGCCGCCGGGGGAGTGGGAACCGCGGCCCTGCAGGTGGCCAAAGGACTCGGCGCCCGCACCATCGCGGTGGTCTCCACCGATACCAAAGCCGACGTGGCCCGGGCGGCTGGTGCCGACGAGGTCGTGCGTTCGGGCGGACCGTGGAAGGACGACGTGCTGGCGTTGACCGGGGACCGCCACGGTGTCGACGTCGTCCTTGATCCCGTCGGCGGCGACCGGTTCACCGACAGCCTGCGGGTCCTGCGCGAAGGCGGGCGCTTGCTGGTGGTCGGCTTCACCGCCGGTTCCATCCCCGAGGTCCGGGTCAACCGCCTCCTCCTCAACAACATCGAGGTGGTCGGTGCCGGCTGGGGCGCCTACGTGCTCAAGCATCCCGACGCCAACGGCGAGATAGGCGCCGCCGTCAACAACCTGGTCGACGAGGGG
>JBOGGN010000035.1:0-9195 GCA_050744165.1 Acidimicrobiales bacterium
CGGAGTTGATGGTGAGCGTCTTGGGCACGCCGGCCACCAGGTCGCGGCCCTTGACCTCGACGGTGAGCACCTATTCGAGCGGGTAGGCCGAGCCGATCTGCTTCTTGATGTCCTCGGCGGTGCGCTCCCCCAGGGCCAGGCTGTACTCCTTCTTGATGAACTGGATGATCGCCTCGTCGAGCTCGTCGCCGCCGATGCGCACCGACTGGCTGGTCACGATCCCGCCCAGGGAGATGACCGCCACCTCGGTGGTGCCACCGCCGATGTCGACGACCATGTTGCCGGTGGGTTCGTGGACCGGCAGTCCGGCACCGATGGCGGCCGCCATGGGCTCCTCGATGATGTAGGCCGGCTTGCGGGCCCCGGCCGACTCGGCCGCCTCCATGACCGCCCGCTGCTCGACGCCGGTGATGCCCGACGGCACACAGATAACCATCCGGGGCTTGGCGAACTTGCGGGGCCCATGGACCCGGCGGATGAAGTACGCCAGCATCTTCTCGCAGATGTCGAAGTTGGCGATCACCCCATCGCGGAGCGGTCGAATGGCCTGGATGTGGCTCGGCGTGCGGCCGATCATCCGCTTGGCCTCGGCGCCGACCGCAAGTGGCCGGTCGTCCTTTATGTTGACCGCGACCACCGATGGCTCGTTGAGGACGATACCGCGCCCTCGCACATAGACCAGGGTGTTGGCGGTGCCCAGATCGACCGCCATATCACGGCCAAAGAGTGAACTGAATCCGCTGTCAGAAATGGGGGCCTCCTCCCGGTTGCGGAGGTCGAAAGCGCAGGCTATGGCCAAACGCGGTTACAAACAAGCCGCGATCGGCCGAAATCACCAACCGGGGCCATATTTTTTATTCCCTGGCGGCGGCTAGCGCCGGAAACCACATTTCGACCTCCCGTTCGGCCGACTCGGCCCCGTCGGAAGCGTGGATCAGGTTCTCCGGCGAGGCAATGGCGAGGTCGCCGCGAATGGTTCCCGGCGCCGCCTGGGCGGGATCGGTGGCCCCGGTCAGGGCCCGCACGACCCACCACACCTCGCCCGGCCCCTCGACCACCAGGGCCAACAGCGGCGAACGGGTGATGAAGCTGACGAGCGACTCGAAGAAGGGCTTGCCGAGGTGCTCCTCATAGTGGCGCTTGGCCCATTCGGCATCAATGTGGCGCAGCTCGGCGGCCACCAGTCGCAGCCCCTTGCGCTCCAGGCGGCTGATGATGTCGCCGCAAAGACCCCGCTCGACGGCATCGGGTTTGCACAGGACGAGGGTTCTGTTCAGAGTCATGTTGGGAAAAAGGGTACCCCGTGGCCGCCCCCGCTCCGCGGCCCCCACGGGCGCTTCTCGGGTCGAGTCCGCCCTCTGAGCGCCAGCGCTCAACACAAATCGGCCAACCCTCGACCATTGCTTGAGCCCCGAGGCGCCCTCGACTACTGATTGAGACTTCCGAGTTCAGCCCAGCAGGGCGGTGCGGGCGGCACCGACCACGTAGAGGGACCCGGTCACCACGATCATCTCGTCCTCGGTGGCCAGCTCGCGGGCCCGGTCGACGGCGTCGGCCACCGAGGCCGCCGGTTCCGCCTCCACCCCGAGCAGGATCGCCGCCTTGGCCACCACATCAGCGGAGTGAGCCCGAGGGCTCGGCGGAGGGCAGGTGATGATCCGGCGGGCCTTGGCGGCCGCCAGCGCCTGGAGCATCTCGCCGGGATCTTTGCCCCGCAACATACCTACGACCATGATCCGCGAGCGGATGTCGCCAAACTCCTCATCAAGAGCGGCGGCCATGGCCTCGGCGCCGGGGAGGTTCTTGGCCCCATCGAGGACGATAAGGGGTCGTCGACCGACGACCTCGAGGCGGCCCGGACTGCGGACCGCGGCTCCGGCCTCGGCCAGGCGGGGTGGTTCGATCGGGTTGCCGAAGAACGCTTCGACCGCCACTACCGCGTCGAGGAAGTTGTATGCCTGGTGACGGCCGTGCAGGGCCAGGAACACGTCGTCGTACTGCGCCTGTGGCGTCCGCATGCGGAGGACCCGGCCGCCAACGGCGACCTCGTTACCAAGCAACTCGAAGTCCCGGCCCCGCAACAAAACCTGGCTGGCCGCCTCGGCCTCGAAGATGGGGACCAGCTCCGGGCGTGTCTCGGACAGCACCAGGGTGCTGGCGGGCTTGACGATGCCCGCCTTCTCCCGGGCGATGTCCGCCACGGTCGGGCCCAGGAACTCGACGTGGTCGAGGCCAACGTTGGTGACCACCGCCACGTCGGCGTCGGCGACGTTGGTGGCGTCCCAACGGCCGCCCAGGCCGACCTCGATGACGCCCACATCGACGGGCCGCTCGGCGAACCACCGGAACGCCGCCGCGGCCAACAGCTCGAACCACGTGGGCCGGCCCAGCCCCTCGTCGTCGCCCTCGGTCACGAGCCGCTCCAGCAGCGCCAGGTCGGACAAGAGGGCCGCCAACTCGTCGTCGGGGATCGGCTGGCCGTTGTACATCAGGCGCTCGTTCACCGTCTCCAGGTGCGGGCTGGTGAAGGTCCCCACGGTCAGGCCCTTCGACATCAGCAGGGTGGTGAGGGCTTTGGCGGTGGAGGTCTTTCCGTTGGTCCCGGTGACGTGGATCACCGGGTACGCGTCCTGCGGGTCGCCTAAGACCCGCACCAGCCGGCGCATGCGAGCCAGGTTCGGGGGCGGCCGATGGGCGTCGGCGAGCATCCGCTCGAGGTTCTGGTGGGAATCGAGCCAGGCCAGAGCGTCGCCGAGGTCCATCGTCGACCCTGGCCTGCCCCAGCTCCCTGCTCGATCAGGCAGCGAGGCGTTCCAGTCGGGTGGCGAACTCCTCGGCTGCGTCTTGGACCGCGACCGCGGTGCCCGCGGCTGCCTTGGCCGCCTCTTTGCGAGCCCGCTGCAGCGCCCGCTCGGCGCTCTCCATGGCTCGGGCCTTGGCCGCCTCGGCCACCTTGCGCTGCTGACGCGAGAGCTTCTTGGCCTTTTCCCTTGCGGAACCGACGGCCTGGCCGGCCGCGCCTCGCTGCCGCGCCGCTTGCTCCCAGACCTGGCGACTTGCGATCTCGACCGACTCCAAGGCGGCGGCACCCTGCTTGCGCGCCTGCTTGCGGGCCGAGTCGAACGCCTTGCCAGCCGCCTTGCGCTCCTTGCGGGACATCTCCTTTACCTGGCGGCGGTAGGCCTCGAGGGACCTCAGCGCCGCCGCCTTCTGGGCCTCGACCTGCGCCCTGACCTGCTGGCGGGTGACGGTCACCGCCCGATCGGCGGCCGCATCGACCTGCTGGCGGGTGACGGTCACCGCGTGCTCGGCAGCCGCCTTCTGCTTACGGCCCTGCTTCCTCGCCTCCTCCCGAGCGCGCTCCCAGGCCTTGCGAGCCGCCTTCCGCTCGCGGCGCGACAAGCGGCGGGCCTGCTCGGCGACCTGGTCCCGGGCATGGCGGGCAGTCGCCACCTGCGGGAGGGCGACTCGCGGCGCGGGCACTTGCGGGAGGGCTATCCGTAACGAAGCCACTTGCGGGAGGGCCACCGAGGCGGCGCCCGATCGGGCGGCCTTGCCCGCGGCCAGCTTGGCGTGGGCCGACTTGGCCGGAGCCGACTTGGCGTGGGCCGACTTGGCCGGAGCCGGCTTGGCCGGGCGTCCGAAACGCGACCCGAGCGCCGCCCCGGCCACCATCCCGCCGGCACCCCAAAGGACGGCGTTGCGGCCCAGTTCGTTGACCGGCCGGTCCTTGCTGTAGGCCTCGACAGCCGCCGCTCCGACACCGACGACGGCTCCGAGCACGGCACCTTTCACCAGCTTGCTCATCGGTTGTGCAGGCTACTCGCCGCCCGCCCGGCGGACAGAACCGCAGGCCGAACCCTAGGAAGCGGCCCGGCGGGGCCGGCTCTCCTTTTCCCCGGCGGTCGAGCGAGGGACCAGGGTGGGATTGACCCGATCCAGCACGACGGAGCGGTCGATGACGCAGCGGCCGATGTCGGAGCGGCTGGGCAGGTCGTACATGACCTCCAGCAGCACCTCCTCCAGGATGGCCCGAAGGCCCCGGGCGCCGGTCCCCCGCAACAGGGCTTGCTCGGCCACCGCCTCAAGGGCGTCGGCACCGAACTCCAGCTCGACGTTGTCGAGCTCGAAGACCCGCCGGTACTGGCGCACCAGGGCGTTCTTGGGCTCGATGAGGATGCGCACCAGGGCTTCACGATCGAGGTTGGACACCGCCCCGATGACCGGCAACCGGCCCACGAACTCGGGGATCAGGCCGAACTTCAACAGATCCTCGGGCAGCACGCTGATCAGCAACTCGCCTTCGGAGCGGTCGCCGGCGCCGCGGATGTCGGCCCGGAACCCGATGCCCTGGTGGCCGATGCGGCTCTCGATGATCCGGTTCAGCCCCGCGAAGGCACCGCCACAGATGAAGAGGATGTTGGTCGTGTCGATCTGTATGAACTCCTGGTGGGGGTGCTTGCGGCCCCCCTGAGGCGGCACCGAGGCAGTGGTCCCCTCCAGGATCTTGAGCAGGGCCTGTTGAACGCCCTCGCCTGACACGTCACGGGTTATCGACGGGTTCTCGCTCTTACGGGCGATCTTGTCGATCTCGTCGATGTAGATGATCCCCGTTTCCGCCTTCTTGACGTCGTAGTCGGCGTTCTGGATCAGCTTCAGCAGGATGTTCTCGACGTCCTCGCCCACGTAGCCGGCCTCGGTCAACGCGGTGGCGTCGGCGATGGCGAAGGGGACGTTGAGCATCCGGGCCAGCGTCTGGGCCAGCAGCGTCTTGCCGCAGCCGGTGGGGCCGAGCAGCAGGATGTTGGACTTCTGCAGCTCCACCTCGGCGTCGTGGTAGCCGCCTGCCTGGACCCGCTTGTAGTGGTTGTAGACAGCGACCGAGAGGATCTTCTTGGCTCGCTCCTGGCCGATCACATAATCGTTGAGGAAATTGAAAATCTCGGTCGGTTTGGGCAGTTCGTCGAAATGGACCTCGGAGGACTCCGCCAACTCCTCCTCGATGATGTCGTTACACAGGTCTATGCACTCGTCACAGATGTAGACGCCGGGACCGGCAATCAACTTCTTGACCTGCTTCTGCGACTTGCCGCAGAAGGAGCACTTGACCAGATCGCTGCTCTCGCCGAACTTCGCCACGTCGATGTCCCCCCCGACGCTCAGGCGACACCGGCGGCAAGTGGCACGCCGGCCAACTCACGTGCAGTGATCACCTCGTCGATGATGCCGTATCCCTCCGCCTCAGTTGCGCTCATGATGAAGTCCCGGTCGGTGTCCTTGGCCACCTTGGTCACCGGTTGACCGGTGTCGACGGCCAGCATCTCGTTCAGCAGGTCCCGCATCCGGAGGATCTCCTTGGCTTGGATCTCGATGTCGGCCGCCTGGCCGGCAGCCCCACCGTAGGGCTGATGGATCAGGATGCGGGCGTGGGGCAGGGCGAAGCGCTTGCCCCGGGTACCACCGGCCAGCAGCACCGCCGCCGCAGAGGCGGCCTGCCCGTAGCAGAAGGTCGAGATGTCATTCTTGACGAATTTCATGGTGTCGTAGATGGCGAACAGCGCCGTGATGTCGCCCCCCGGACTGTTGATGTAGAGGCTTATGTCTTTGTCGGCGTTCTTGTACTCCAAGTACAGCAACTGGGCGCACACAGTGTTGGCCACGTGGTCGTCGATCGGCGTGCCCAGGAAGACGATGAACTCCTCGAGCATCCGGCTGTAGAGGTCGTAGGTGCGGGTGCCGCGATTGGTCTCCTCGACCACGCTCGGGGGGTAGTAACTGGCCCTGGGGTTGACAATGCGGTGGTCTGTCACGGTGTTGCGGCCTCGGTTTCTGGTCCTGGTGCCCGGCAGGGGTGGCGTTGCTCGTCCATGGTGCCGCGGGACAACGGCTACCCGGTCGTGTCTTCGCCGACGACGTCATCTTCGTCGGCAATGACTGCGGCAGGCGATGCGGGGAGGTTCGTGGGGTCGGGGGGCTCCTCGAGGAGGGCCCGATCGATGGGTTGACCGTCGGGATCGACCGCCTCGACGTGGTCGATCAGCCACTCGATGGCTTTGCCCTTCCTGACATCTGAGCGTAGTGCTGACATTTGATCTGCGTCTTCCAGCTGCCGGCGTACCCGGTCGGCGGACAGGTCGAAGCGGTCCGCCAGCCGCCCGATCTCGGCGTCTACCTCGGCCTCCTCCACGGTGATGTCCTCGAGGTCGGCCAGGGCCCGCAGCGCCAGGTCGGCCTTGACCGTCTGGGCTCCCTGAACCTTCAACTCGTCGAGCAGCTGTTGCTGCGAGCGGCCGGTGGCGGTCAGGTATTGGCCCATCGAGAGGCCCTGCTGGCGCAGCACGTTCTCCAACTCCTGGACCCGGCCCGCCACATCCTCATCCACCAGCGCCTCGGGAGCATCCTCCTGCACCAGGTCGGCGATGGCGTCGATGGACTGGGTACGCAGGGCCGACTTGGCCTGGGCCCTCTTGGTGACCTGGAGGCGCTTCTCGATGTCGGCGACCAACTCCTCGACAGTGTCGAACTCCGACGCCTCACTGGCCCAGTCGTTGGTGACCTCGGGAAGGATCATCTCTTTGATCTCTTTGACGTCGACGTCGTAAGTCAGCTGCCGCGTCGGAGCCGCCTCGTCACTGGCCTCGGGCTGACCGGGCACCACCACGTCGACCACGAAGTGCAGGTGGTCGCCCACGTTGGCGCCCCTCACGTGGTCGTCGAGCTCCTTGCCGAAGCTGCCCGATCCCACCTCGTAGAGCAGGTCCTCATTGGTCCTGGGGGCGCCCTCCTCGTCGTCCGACCGAGCCAGCGTCAGGTCGATCGTGAGGTGGTCGTGGTCCTGTGCGGGTCGCTCGACGGGGTGCAGCTCCCCGAAGTTGGTGCGCAGCCGGTCCAGCTGCACCTGGACCTCCTCGTCGGTGAGCACCGGGGACGGGATGGTGACCCGCAGCCCGCCATAACCGGCCAGCTTGACCTGGGGCCGGACCTCGACGATGGCGTCGAACATGAGCGGCCCGTCGACCTCGCCGCCGGTGATGTCGATCTCCGGCGGCGCGATGGCGTCGACGTCATGCTCCTTGATGGCCTCGCTGTAGTACCCGGCCAGCGAGCCCCGGATGGCCTCGGCTCGTGCTGCCTCCTTGCCGAGGCGAGCCTCCAGGATCCGCCTCGGTGCCTTGCCGGGACGGAACCCCGGTATGCGGACCTCCTTGGAGATCTTGCGATACGTCGCGTCGAGCGCCTTCTCGAACTCCTGCTCGTCGACGGTGACTGAGAGCTTGATCTTGTTGCCCTCTAGGGCCTCGACGACGGTCTCCATACGGGTGACGCAGTCTACTGACCTCCTGTGACCGGCGGGCCAACGAAGGGGCCGGCGGGACGGGGCCGGTACCATTGCCTCGGGACTTCGGGGAGTAGCGCAGTGGAAGCGCACCTGCTTTGGGTGCAGGAGGCCGGGGGTTCAAATCCCCCCTCCCCGACCAGAAGATCCGCCGACAACGGGGCCGCCATGTCCGAGCAACTCGATGGCTCAGGGCCGTCGCCGAGCGCGCCGCAGTGGGTTACCCGCCAACTGGTGGGCCGCAGTGGGGTTACCCGCCGACTGGTGGGCCGCCGTGGGGGGCCCAGCCCGGCTTCATACCCCAGAGACGCAGTTCGAGGGGACCGATCCTGCTCCTCGTCCTGGGGTGCCAGATCATCTTCGTCGCGGGGATCCTGACCTTCCTCCTCGCCGTGAAGTTGAGCCGACACGGCGCGCTCCGGGACGACGGCGTACACACCATAGGCAACGTGGTCGGAACCGCGTTGAACGGGCAAGAGGAGATCCAGTACTCGACGCCCGAAGGCTCGTTCAAAATCGCGATGTCAAGGCCTAAAGCCAGCGACCTCCTGCCCGACGGCGGTGTCGAGGTGATTTACGACCGGAACGACCCGACCATCGCCAAGGTGCGCAGCCAGGTACCCAAGCGCACGACCGTCGAACTCGTGCTGATCATCACCAGCGTGGTCACCGGAGGTGGTGTTGCGTGCATCGTCACAGGCATCGTCATGCTGCGCCGGCACAACCGGGTCCCGACCGGGTCCCGACCGGGTAGCCGGCCAGCGTGCCGGCACCGAAGTATCGTGGCCGACCAGCCGCGGGTGTAGCTCAATGGTCAGAGTCCCAGCCTTCCAAGCTGGTCATGCGGGTTCGATTCCCGTCACCCGCTCATGGTCCGATCGCAGTCCGAGGTGGGCCTCGAAGGTGCCGCCCGACCACAGCGGTTGGTCTTCGGGGAAGTCGCCGAGCTCTACGACAAGGCCCGCCCCTCGTACCCGCCGGCGCTGGTCGACCACCTCATGGCGCTGGCGACCCAGACCGACTGCGAAGCGGCAGAAGCGGCAGAAGCGGGCGGCGTGGCCGCGCCGGGCGCTCGTGTGCTCGACGTGGGGTGTGGGACCGGCAAGGCCCGCAATGCCCCGGCGGGCGCTCGTGTGCTCGACGTGGGATGTGGCACCGGCAAGGCCGCGGTGCTCCTGGCGGCACGCGGGCTGGCGGGCATAGGCGTCGAGCCCGATTCCGACATGGCCAGCGTGGCCCGGCGCAACCTGGCGCCCTATCCCTCGTGGTCGGTGGAAGCCGTCGAGTTCGAGGCCTTTTCCCAGGGCATGGGGACCTACGACCTGATCACCTGCGGCCAGGCGTGGCACTGGTTGGATCCCGTCACCCGCTATTCGCATGCCGCCCGCCTGCTGCGGCCCGGCGGCTGGCTGGCACTGTTCTGGAACCGCGCCACGGCTGACGATTCGGCCCTTGGCCACGCTATGGACCAGGTGTACGCGGCGACCTTCCGCAAGGCCTCGAACCAGGGCCAGCGGGTAGTCGGTCGACCCGACGCCGGGGAGCCGGCGCCCGGCGACGGTTTCGAACCGACCGGCTGGCAGGTGTTTCCGTGGGTGGCGCGGTATACAACCGCCCAGGTTCTGGAGTTGGTACAAACCCACTCCGATCACCGCCTGCTGTCCCCCGGCGACCGCCAGAACCTTCTCGACCGGCTGGCGGAGATCATCGACGCCCACGGCAGCGTCTTCGACCACCCCTACGAATGTTGGCTGTGGACCGGTCGGCGTCAGTAGGGCGGCCGATCAGGAAAGGTACTGATTGCGCCCTTGTCCGGGATTGCCGAGCGTCGACGGAGGGGTAGCCGGCGGGGCCCACGA
>JBOGGN010000036.1:0-6232 GCA_050744165.1 Acidimicrobiales bacterium
GCTGCGACGGCGATGCAAGTCGACGCCGACATACTGTTGTGTGGGTTCCACGGTGACCTTCTTTCGTCGTGAGGTTTTGGTGTGGAAACCGCGAGTCTGGTTCGACTCGCTACCTTTCCGGCGAGAGAAGGTCACCCGAACCCCGCGCACGTTCCGCCCGACACCACACTCCCAGCACCGACCGACATCACAGGTCCTTTCCCTCTCTTCGGCGCCGGCCCGCATCATCCCGGGCCCGTCACACAAGAGCGGCGCTGCGCTCCTGCATCCCATCAAGTCTGCGGCCACCACGCCCACGCCGACATCAACGCCGCCATCAACATTCTCCGGGACGGGCAGGCCCAGCGCCAACAACGCGAAGCCACCAACAATCCGCATGACCACGCGGGATATTTGTTCGGGCGAGCCCTATGTTGGACTCGTGCCTACGCCGGTCGGCCCCGCCCCGAGGGATCCCAACGACCCCGACTTCTGGGACTGGGGATCACCGGAGGACGAGGTTGACACCCGGCCCGCGTATCAACGCCACCCGGTGGCCGCCATTGTGGCCATCGTGCTGGTTGGTGCCTTGGTGCTCCTGCTGTTCGTGAGCATCTTCTAGCGGGCGGCGCCGTGATCCCGGTGCCCTGACGAACCGCCTGGGGCTACCGCGCCCAGGTGACGCACCCCATCTCGGCGGGCGGGCCGAGGTCGGGGTGGGACGGCATGACCCGCACCGCGATCCCGTAGCGGCCGGCCCGCTGGCAGGTGAACGTCCCCCGGTACTGGTAGACCGACCCGCCGCTGTCGCCGCTGTCGCCGCTGTCGCCGCTGTCGATGCCGTCGGTGCCGTCCCCGCGGTCGGGTGCTGACTCGTGTCCCTCGACCGAAGCATCGCCAAGCGCGTCAGGATCCCCCGACGGTACGAGTTCCAAGGGCACGAGGGAGGTGTCGACCAGCTCGCCGGTCGGTCCCACCGGCCCGTGCAGCAGTTCCACCGAGACGTCGTCGGGCGACAGATCCCCGAGGTGCACCTGGGCCTGCACCTGGCGGTTGGTCCACAAGTCGGCCACCACGCTTTTGGGTGAGTACGCCACCGAGTCGACGTGGACGGCGCGCCACTGCGCCCGGACCTTCTGCTGCCAGCTGGCAAGGGACCGAGCCCGGGCGTAGTAGTCCTCGGACATGTCGTCGCTGCGGTGGGCGGTGGGCTCGTACATCTGCTCGACGTAGTCCTTCACCATGCGCGACGCCAGGACCTTCGGGCCGAGGGTCTGCAGCGACGTGCGGATGCGCCGCACCCAGCGGCGGGGCACCGGACCCTCGAAGCGGTCGTAGAACAACGGGATGATCTGGCCCTCGAGCAACTCGAAGAGGTTGTCGGCCTCGGCCTTGTCCCGGGCACCCAGGTCTTCGTAGGCCTCAGCCGAGGAGATCGCCCAGCCGTTGCTGCCGTTGAACATCTCGGCCCACCATCCGTCGAGGATGCTGCAGTTGAGGGCGCCAGAGAGGAGAGCCTTCTCCCCGCTCGTGCCCGACGCCTCCTGAGGGCGTCGGGGGGTGTTCAGCCACACGTCGGAGCCCTGCATCAGGGCGCGGGCCACCGCGATGTCGTAGTCCTGCACGAAGGCGATGCGGTGACGCACCGCCGGATCGCGCGAGAACTGCACGATCTGGCGGATCATCTCCTTGCCGTTGTCGTCTGCGGGATGGGCCTTGCCGGCGAAGACCAGTTGCACCGGCCGGTCGGCCGACAAAAGGAGTGACCGCAACCGCTCGCTCTGCGACAGCAGCAGGGTGGCCCGCTTGTAGGAGGCGAAGCGCCGAGCGAAGCCGATGGTGAGCGCCCGCGAGTCGAGGACCTCCCGGGTCCAGGCGGCGTCGTTCTCGGTGCCGCCGCGCTCGACCACCGCCTGGTGCAGCCGGTCGCGGACGAAGGCGACCAGCGCCTCCCGGCCCTGCTCCCGGACCCGCCACAGCTCGTCGTCTCGCACCGCCGCCACCCGGTTCCACTCCACCTGACCGGCTTCGTCCCAGGCGGGGCGGATGTGGCGGGTCAGCAGCTCGTTCATCTCCCCCGATACCCAGGTGGCGGCGTGGACACCATTGGTCACCGAGCGAATGGGGACGTCGTCGGTCTCGATCCCTGGCCAGAGAGCCCGGAACATGTCGCGGCTGACCTGGCCGTGCAGCTTTGAAACGCCGTTGCTCATGCCGGCCAGGCGCAGGCCCATGACGGCCATGTTGAAGGGGTTTCCGGGCGACTCATCTGGGTAGTGCCCGAGCGCCATCAGCTCTTCGATGGAGACCCCGCACTGCTCGGACCATTTCCAGAAATACCGCTCCATGAGCTCCCTGGGAAAGCGGTCTATCCCGGCTGGTACCGGTGTGTGGGTGGTGAAAATGGTCCCCGCCCGGGTGGCCACGATGGCCTCCTGGAACGACAGCCCGCTGCCGGTCATCAGGCTCCGAATGCGTTCGAGTCCGAGGAAGCCGGCGTGGCCCTCGTTGGTGTGGAACACCTGGGTCTTCTCGCCGACCGCGGCCAGTGCCCGGACGCCGCCGATGCCGAGCAGGATCTCCTGTTGGATGCGGTGCTCGGTGCCCCCGCCGTAGAGGCGGTCGGTGACGTTGCGCAGGTGGTCGTTGTTGTCGTCGATGTCGGCGTCGAGCAGGTACAGCTTCACCCGCCCCACCTGGGCCAACCAGATCTGGGCGACCAGCTCCTCGCCGCCCAGGTCGACGCTGATTTTCTTGCCGTCGACCAGGGTCAACGCCATGGCGTAGGGGTCGAGGATGGGGTAGTTCTCCTCCTGCCAGCCGCCGCTGTTGAGTTGCTGGCGGAAGTAGCCGTGGCGGTACAGGAGCCCGACACCGGTGAGGGGTACCCCGAGGCTCGAGGCCGCCTTCAAGTGGTCGCCGGCCAACACTCCGAGGCCCCCCGAGTATTGGGGCAGTGCCTCGGCGATGCCGAACTCCGGAGAGAAGTAGGCAACGGCGCGCAGCGCCCCCCCGGGGCGGTTCTGGAACCACCGGGCGGAGTTCAGGTAGCGGTCCAGATCATGGCGGATCTCGTCCAGGAACCCCATGAAGGCGGGGTCCGAAGCCAGTTCGTCCAGGCGCTGGCGGCTCACCAAGCCGAGCATGCGGACCGGATCGTGGGTGGACTCCTCCCACTGCTGGGGGTCCAACCACCGGAACAGGTCCCGGGTGCGGTCGTCCCACGACCACCGCAGGTTGCAGGCGATCTCTTGGAGCGGGGCCAACGCTGGCGGCAGGCTGGCCCGGACGGTGAAGCTGCGGAGAGCTCTCATCGTCCCGAAACGGTACGCGAGCCCCGGGTGGGCCGACCAAAACGCCTGCTCAGGCCCTCCCTAACGAGGCGATGTCGCGGCATCCGCGCCGCTGCCGGCGGGGGTACGACCGGGCGCGTTCCCGGGGATCTCGACCGGCGCTGCCAACTGCCGCAAACGGCTCATTTCGGCGGCTGGTTACAGATGCCCGAACGCGAAGAACGGGTATCCCACGGCAGCTGGGGAAAAGGGGGGGTCCACCCGACCCGTGCCAGCGCGGTCCCCGAGAGCCCTTAGCCTAGAGAGGGTGACCGGACGAATCGTGATAGAAGACCTCCGGCCCCGAACCCCCACCGGGCGCTACCCGGCGCGGGCGGTGGTCGGTGAGCGAGTACCGGTGTCGGCCACCATCTTCCGGGACGGCCATGACATCCTGGCGGCCCGGGTCCGGCTGGTGGCGGGGCCGGTTGCCGCGGCCGCAGATGCGGCCAACCCGGCCCCGGCGGCGGCGCCCGCCGAGGAGACCATTGGTGCGCTCGTTACCGCGGGCCTCGGGGCCGCAGCCGAGATGCTGCCCGCAGATCCGGGCAACGACCTGTGGGAAGGCGCCATCGTCGCCACTGCCATGGGCCTGCACCACTTCGTGGTCGAGGCGTGGACCGACCGCCAGGCCACCTGGGCCCACAAGACCCGGGCCAAGCTGGGCGCCGGCCAGCCCATCGACGTGGAGCTGGCCGAGGGCATCGCCCTCTTCGAGTCCCGGGCCGCTCCCGGTCGCGGGGCCGTTTCCAGTGGCGGGGCCCGCGATGCGGTCGCGGGCAGTGCCGGAAGCGGGGCCAGCGGGATCAGCGACGCTGCCATCGCCGACGCCCTGGCCGGACTCCGCGAGGGGATGCCGGCACTGGCCCTAGCCACGCCCCTGCCCGGCCCCGAGGGGTCGGCCGACTTCACCACCAGCGACCCCATGGCCCTGTGGGTAGACCGGCCCCGGGCGGCCAACAGCGCATGGTACGAGTTGTTCCCCCGCTCCTACGGCGGGTTCAAGGGGGTCGAGGCACGGATCCCGGCTATCGCGGGTATGGGGTTCGACGTGCTGTACCTGCCGCCGATCCACCCCATTGGAGAGACCGAACGCAAGGGCCGGGACAACACATTGGGGGCCGGTCCGGACGACCCGGGCAGCCCGTGGGCCATCGGGAGCCGCAAAGGCGGGCACACCGCCATAGACGCGGAACTCGGGACATTCGACGACTTTTCCCACCTCCTCTCGACCGCCCGGGAGTTTGGGATGGAGGTCGCCCTCGACTACGCCCTCCAATGCTCGCCCGACCATCCCTGGGTTCGGGCTCACCCGGAGTGGTTCCACCACCGCCCCGACGGGTCCATCGCCTACGCCGAGAACCCGCCGAAGAAGTACCAGGACATCTACCCGATCAACTTCTGGCCCGACTCTGACCTCGACCGCTGGTCGCTCTGGGAGGCGTGCCGGGACATCCTCGAGTTCTGGATCGACAAGGGCGTCGCCATCTTCCGGGTCGACAACCCCCACACCAAGCCGGTCGCCTTCTGGGAGTGGCTGCTCGGCGACATCCGGGCGGCCCACCCCGAGGTCCTGTTCCTGGCCGAGGCGTTCACCCGGCCGAAGGTGATGGCCAAGCTGGCCGAGGTGGGCTTCACCCAGAGCTATACCTACTTCACCTGGCGCACCGAGCAGCACGGCCCCGAAGGGCTGCGGGCCTACCTGGAGGAACTTGCCGGCGACAAGGCCGACTTCATGCGGCCCAACTTCTGGCCCAACACGCCCGACATCCTCTCGGGACCGCTGCGGGACGGCCCGCCGGCGGCCTTCGCGGAGCGGCTCGTGTTGGCGGCCACGATGTCGCCCAACTGGGGCATGTACAGCGGTTTCGAGCTGTACGAAAACGAGCCCGCGTCGCCGTTCAACGAGGAGTACCGACACTCCGAGAAGTACGAGATCTGCCAGCGGGACTTCGACCGCCCCGACACCCTGGCGCCGCTGGCGGCCTCGGTCAACGCCATCCGGCGCCGCCACCCGGCCCTGCAGCAGCTACGGCGCACGAGGTTCCACGGCAGCGACAACCAGCTGATCGTGGCCTACTCCAAGATCAGCGACGACGGCCGCGACGTCATGCTGATGGTCGTCAGCCTCGACCCCTACCACGCCCAGAGCAGCGTCTTGACCCTCGACCTCGATGCCCTCGGCTTGTCGTATGTCCGGCCGTACACCGCCAGCGACGAGCTGTCGGGGGAGGCCTACACGTGGAGCGGCCCCAACCCCTACGTTCTCCTCGAGCCGTGGGCCCGAGTGGCCCACATCCTGCACTTCCCCGGTGCCTGGGCGCCGGCACTGGGCTCGGAAGGGGTTCGCTGATGGCCAGCGGGCGCAATGTCACGCGGGTCTCCTCGTTCCAGGGCGGCGACCCGAACTGGTTCCAGACGTCGACGTTTTACGAGATCCTGGTCCGCGGCTTCTACGATCACAACAACGACGGCACCGGCGACCTGGCCGGCGTGTCCGCCAAGCTCGATTACCTCCAGTGGCTGGGCGTCGACTGCCTCTGGCTCCTGCCCTTCTACCAGTCACCCTTGCGCGACGGCGGCTATGACATCAGCGACTTCTTCACCATCCTCCCCGAGTACGGCCAGTTGGCCGACGTGGTGGAACTGGTCGAGGAGGCCCACAAGCGGGGAATCCGCGTCATCGCCGACCTGGTCATGAACCACACCAGCGACCAGCACCCCTGGTTCCTGGAATCCCGCCGCGACCGCACCAATCCGAAGGCTGATTGGTTCGTATGGCGCGACGACGACCAGCAATGGCCCGACGCTCGGATCATTTTCGTGGACACCGAGAAATCCAACTGGGCATACGACCCGGTGCGGGGCCAGTACTACTGGCACCGGTTCTTTTCTCACCAGCCGGATCTCAACTACGACAA
>JBOGGN010000037.1:0-7666 GCA_050744165.1 Acidimicrobiales bacterium
AGGCGGCGCCGAAGGCGCCGAAGGCATCGAAGGCGGCGCCGAGGGCGCCGAAGGCATCGGCCGGCGAAATGGTGTCGCCGGCGTTGGCGGCATCGGCCGGCGAAATGGTGTCGCCGGTGTCGGCGGCATCGGCGCCGGGCGGCGTGGGGCGGGGGGTGGGCTCGGCGCCTCCGCCCGCGAGTAGGCCGAAGTCGGGCTCGGCGCCCGTGCAGGCGAGTACGGAGGAGGCGGCGGGGGCGGGGCGGACGAGAACGGAGGCGTTGACGACGGCGGGGGGTAGTCGCTGCCGACATGGGCGAATGAAGGTGGGCGATCGAAGGTGGGGGGTTGATCGTGCACGCCGTCGGCGGGCTCAGGAGCACCAGATCCGAAGGAGCCACGTCCCGCCCCCGATCGGCCGAACACTCGCGCCCCTGGGACGCGCCTTGGAGGGGCAGACGAGGCGCTGGCGAAGACCGGCGGCGTGGTGTCCACGAGTGGTGACGGGCCAGCTGCGAACCCCTCCTGGTACATCTTGCGCCGTTGCCTATAGAACACAAAGAGAACGATGAGGGCGATGACGCACAGCCCGATCGCCACCCCGATCGGGGCCACGGTGTTCGCGACGAAGCCGACAACTAGGCACACCGCGGCCACTATGACCAAACCGATGCTCACGAAAAGCAGCACGAAATCACCATCCGTGGGTGTCGGGGCAGGAGAAGGAGCGAAAGAAGCTTAGTGCCCGACGGCGAAACTACGTTCCACGGCTCTTTTTCCTTACTGGGCCGAGGAGCGGCGGTCACCAACTCGATAGCAACCGGGCACACGACGTCGATGCGTTGGGGTCTTCGTCGCGGCGCGCCAACGCCGTAGGCCGCTCCGATGGTGGCTCGACCCCGGCTCAGGTGCCGGCGACCCCCGGGGAGTCCCGGGGACGAGGGCCTAGCGGATCGTTGTCACTAATGGCCCGGCGCAGCTCCGCGAAGTAGGGGTCGGCGTCGTTGCCCTCGTCGGAACTCGTTGCCTCGGCATCAGGTGCCCAGGGAATGGTCTGGTCCGCCGCTCGGCCGCCACCGGGGCCTACCGGCCCGGGCGCAGGCTGCGAGGTCGTCGACGGGGGGGCCCAGGATGAGTCGGCCGTCGTTCGGGCTGTCGGCGCAGATCCGCCCGTCCCGGCTGAGGCTTTTGCAACGAATCCGCTATCGGCCGCGCTCCTCGCGCCCGCGGGCGGCTCGTCCACCGCGAAGGGATAGGGGGCACCGCCCGCCGGGGGCGGGCTCAGATCGATGGCGTCCGCGCCAGCCAAGGAATCCTGCAGGTGGACCCGAAGCTGGCTGCGGTGCTCGCTGACCCAGCGGGTGAGGCCGTCGACGTCGATCTGCAGGCGTTGGCGGGTCACTTCGAGCTTCGCCAGCTCCGCACGGACCTCGACCAGGGCTTCCTCATGTCCGCGGCGGGCCCGCTGTTCGGCCTCGCTGAGCATCGAATGGGCCCGTTGCTCGGCGTTGCTCAGCGTCGATTGGGCCCGTTGCTCCGAGTCGGACAGCAGGGACTGCGACCGCCGCTCGGCCTCCCCGACGACACTGCGGACCTGCTGCTCGGCGTCGCCCACCAGCTGCTGGGCTTGCTGCTCTGCGGTACTGACGATAAGTGCCGCCTGCTCGCGTGCCTCCTGCACCGCCAAGTCGGCGGTGCGCTGGGCCAAGAGCAGGGTACGCCGCAGCGCATCGTCGGTGCCACCGGCCTCGTTGGCAGCTTGCTCCGCCCGCTGGGCCCGCTCGATCGCCTGGCGCAACCGATCCTGGAGGACCTCGATGCCCGCCGCCACCCGCTCCAGGAACTGGTCGACGTCTTCGGGGTGGTACCCGCGCATCTTCTCGCGGAACTCGACCTCTCTCAGGGTCTTGGGCGAGACATCCATAACGGCTGATGCTATCCGCGGGATACCACTGCGGGAATGAGCGAAGCCCTGACCTGGACCAACGCCGGAATTACCGTCACAGCCGGCAGAGGAGAGGAATAATAAGGAACTCCAACAAGAGCACGACGATGAGGAACGACAGGTCGAGGCCGCCCGCCGCAGGGATCACCCGCCGGAATGGTGCCAGCACCGGCTCGGTGATGATGCCGAGAAAGCGGGCGACGGGAACGAGCGGCGAGTTGGAGCTGAGGGGGAACCAGGAGAGGACGGCCCGCAGCAGGAGCACGATGACGTACAGCTGCCCGATCAGGCACAGCGGACCTCCGTTGAGGGTGAAAAAGCCCATGGCGCCGGGTAACTCTAGGACCGGTACAGGCCGCGCTCTTGCAGCCGCCGCTTCTCCTCGGCGGAGACCTCCACGTTGTTCGGTGTCAACAGGAACACCTGATCCGCCACCTTGTCCATGCTGGCCCCGAGCGCGTAGGTGACCCCACTGCAGAAGTCGATCATGCGCCGGCCGAGCTCGCGGTCGGCGCCTTGAAGGTTCACGATGACCGGCTGGCCGTTCTTGAAGCGGTCACCGATCTCCTGGGCGTCGGCGAACTTGGCCGGCGCCACCACGTGGACCTTGACGTTCTGCACCGGGGCGGGAATGGGCCGGACGGTGGCGTTCCCGGTCACCGGACGCGACGTGATCATGCTCGCAGTGGGCGCCGCCGGCTCCGGCGCCGCTTCACGCGGCAAGGTCCGGATGGCCACGTTCCCCCCTTCGACGGCTTCTTGGCCGTACGGCATACCGTAGGGCTGGCCGTAGGCCCGTGGTGAGGTGCGGCTCATCGGCTGTGAAGCCTCCTCATAGGCGTCGTAGTCCTCGTAGTCGTCGTCAACCAGCCCGAGATACACCATCGTCCGGTGCCAGATGCCAGCGGCCATCACTTGCCTCCGTTCAACGAGCCTACCGGCGTGGGTGCCGCCGGCTGGGGTCGCGGGCCGAACAGGCTGCGACCCACGCGAATCATCGTCGCCCCCTCCTGCACCGCCACTTCGAGATCACCGGACATCCCCATCGACAACTCGGCCAGACCCAGTTGTCTTGCCAGCTGAGCCAGCTCGCGGAAACCCGGACGAGCCGCCTCCGCTGGTCCCGCCGGTCCGACGGCCATGAGGCCGGCGACGTCGAGATCCAGTTGCCGCAGCTCCGCCACCAGGGCGCCGGTCGCATCGGGCGGGCAGCCATGCTTGCTGGCCTCACGGCTGACATTCACCTGGACCAGAATCCGGGCTCCTGGCTGGTGGCGGGCGATGGCCTGGCCCGCTTCGAGCCGCTCGACGCTGTGCCAAAAAACGACGTGGGGGGCCAGCGCGGCCACCTTGTTGCGCTGGATGGAGCCGAGGAAGTGCCACGCCGGAGCGACGTGCCGAGCGGCGCCGACGGGGCCATCAGCCCCCAGGGCGACCACCTTGGCCAGCAGCTCCTGAGCGTAGTTCTCCCCCACGTCGCGAATCCGGGCCTCGAGAGCCGCGGTGACGGCTTGGGGGCCAAATCCTTTGGTGACGGCCACGACCCGCACACGCGCAGGGTCGGCCCCAGCCGCCGCGATGCGCTCACGCACGCCGGCCAGGTTGCTGGCGAGAGCGTCCGCCGACACGGGCACGGCCCGCGTCTGGCTGTCTGTGGGCCGCTCCGGTGCGCTCACGGCACCCATACGACTGTCGCCTGACGCTCGACGTCCTGGCGTGCCCGCCACGACCAATACTCCGACGAGCACGCGGTGCACACGCCGACGTCGACCGTCAGTTCGGCGCCCGAACGGGCGAGGGCTCGGCGCACTGCGGCGGGAATGTCGAGCGCTGGCTGGCCGTGGCTGGTCACTGATCGCACCTCATCGCCGAGACGGGCCGCGACCGCATCGAGGTCCCTCCGGCCGAAGGCGTAGCACTCGGCATGGATGCACGGCCCGAGGACCGCCTGGAACGTCCGAGCACCCAGAGCCCGCATGGCGCCAACGGTCTGCTCGATCACCCCCGCCGTGAGGCCCCGCCACCCGGCGTGGGCGACGCCGATGACGCCTTCGGGGCTGGCCAGCGCCAACGGCGCGCAGTCGGCGGTGACCACCGCCAGCGCCACCCCCGGGACGGCCGTCACGGCGGCATCGGCGGACCGGCCCGCCTCGCCACCGGGCGCCGTGACCACCACGACATCAGCTCCGTGGATCTGGCGCAGCCAGGTCCAGGGTCGATCGACCACCGATCTCCGGCGGGCGGCCACTGAGCGGTCCTCGCCGGTCGGGTCGGCGAGGTCACCCTCGGCCCGCCCCGTGCAGCGCACGCGGGCCGACCCCAGGGCGATAGCCACTTCGCTCCTACCCCCGCCGAGCCCGCCAGTGGCGGGTACCGCGTTGGCGGACCGGCTAGCAGCCGGAAGGGGCGAAGTTGTCACGACCACCATGTGTCCAGGTCAGCTACTTCAAGAAGGACGGGACGTCGAAGTCGTCGTCGTCGTCGTCGCCGAGGCCGATGCCCCCGCCGAAGGCCCGAGGGACCGTCGGGGCGCCCAAGCCCAATCCCGGGCTTGGCTTCTCGGGTGGCTGCTTGGACTCGTCCCAGCGGTCGAAGCCGGCGGCGATCACCGTGACCCGGACCTCGTCGCCCATGGCGTCGTCGATCACCTGCCCGAAGATGATGTTGGCGTCGGGATGGGCGACGCCGTGGATGATCTCGGCCGCCTCGTTGACCTCGAACAACCCGAGGTCGCTGCCGCCTGCGATGTTGAGCAGGATGCCGCGGGCGCCCTCGATCGACGCCTCCAGGAGTGGGCTGGTGATGGCCAGCTTGGCCGCGGTCACCGCCCGCCCGTCGCCCGATGCCGTGCCGATACCCATGACCGCGGTGCCCGCGTCATGCATGACCATCTTCACGTCGGCGAAGTCTGTGTTGATCAGGCCGGGCGTGGTGATGAGGTCAGTAATTCCCTGCACTCCCTGGAGCAACACCTCGTCGGCCATCTTGAACGCGTTCACCATCGAGGTCTTGTCGTTGGACACCGTCAACAGCCGCTCGTTCGGGATGACGATCAGGGCGTCTACTTCGTCCTTGAGCTTGATGATGCCGGCGTCGGCCTGGAGCGCACGGCGGCGGCCCTCGAAGCTGAAAGGCCGGGTTACCACGCCGATTGTCAAGGCCCCGAGAGACTTGGAGATCTCCGCGATCACGGGGGCACCGCCGGTGCCGGTGCCGCCGCCCTTGCCGGCCGTGATGAAGACCATGTCAGCGCCCTTCAGGACCTCCTCGATCTCCTCCCGGTGCTCCTCGGCGGCCTGGCGTCCGACCTCGGGGTCGCTACCGGCACCGAGGCCGCGAGTCAGCTGGCGACCGATATCGAGCTTGACGTCGGCGTCGCTCATCAACAGGGCCTGGGCATCGGTGTTCACGGCAATGAACTCGACCCCCTTCAGGCCGGCGTCGATCATGCGGTTGACGGCATTGACGCCGCCCCCACCGATGCCCACCACCTTGATGACGGCTATGTAGTTCTGTGCGGATCCGGCCAACTTTGGAACCCTCCCGGGCTCAGCGGTGAAAGGGAAACCCCCACCGAAGGACACAAGACCTCGAGACTGCCCCATCGGCAACCACCCCCGAGGACCACATTGAACCTGTAGTTGAGGTTTATAGTTATGTCAACCTCGTTAAGCGGTCGAGAAGATACTGCACTCCTCGGTCGATGGTCAAGATGGTAACGCCCCGAAATCCCCCAACGGGGCAAGCAAACTCGCTCCGACGCCAGCGCACGATGAACTCATACCGGGTTTCAGCCCACTTCCGGCCCTGATCCGCGGTGTCTGGATCACTGTGACCCTAAAGTCGAGATTGAGTCTTTGCCGAAGCCCACCAGCCGCAACTCGGCCCGCAACACGACGCCGTACCGCTCCGCGACCACCTTCTGCACCTCTCGCATCAGGGCCACCACGTCGTCTGCCGACCCACCCGGATCAGCCTGGATGAAGTTGGCATGCTTGGTCGAGATCATGGCGGTGCCGTAGCGGTACCCCTTGAGGCCCGACGATTCGACCAACCAGCCGGCCGAGTTGGCGGGCGGCTGCCCCCCTGGATTGACAAACACCGATCCCGCGTTTTGGCCACCAGGTTGATGCTCGCGCCGCCACCTCAGGATGTCGCGGATGGTCGCCTCCGACGCCGCCCGGTCCCCCGCTTCCACCCGGTGTTCGGCCTCGACCACCACGTGGTGATCGCCGAGGGTGGACCTCCGGTACCCGAAGCCCAGATCGTCCGCGGCCCAGGTCTCGATCAGCCCGGTAGCCAGGTCGACGACCCGGCATCGCACCAGGCTGGCTTTTGTGTCCGAGCCATGACCCCCGGCGTTCATCCGCAGGGCACCGCCGACGGCGCCGGGAACACCGACTGCCCATTCGAGGCCCGTCACGCCGGCCGCCGCCAGCTGTCGGGCCAGCACCGGCAGGGGCACGGCGGCGCCGGCTCGAACCCACCGGGGCTCACTCCGAGCACCTGGCCCTTCCGGGCCCGAGATGTGAATGGAACCGAAGGCATCTCGCGACAGTGACACCACCAACCCGGCAAACCCGCCATCGGCCACCAGCAGGTTGGAGCCCCGACCGAGCACGAGTACCGGCACGCCGGTGGCGGCCAGGACCGGAGTCAGTGCCGCTAGTTCGTCCTCGGTGCGAGCCTCGAAGAACAACGCCGCGGCGCCGCCGACTTGGTAGGTCGTACGGGGGCCCAGGGGAACGTCACGGCGGCCTCGGGCGCCGAGGACCCTCGCCACCGCCTCAACGGCATCCGGCGTGGCCGGGCTCACTGCTGCCGGCTCGGCGCTCAGGCCGAGTCCTCGAGTAGTTCGTCGGGCAATAGGGTCAGGTCACCGGCTCCGAGCGTGAGGCACAAGTCCCCGGCTCGAAGCTCCGATCGAAGGTGTGCCACCAGCTCTGGGCGCCCCGGGACGTAGCGAGCTTCCAGACCCGGATGGGCGGCCCGGACGGCGTCGAACACCAGCCGTCCCGAGACGCCCGGCCGCGGCGACTCCCCGGCGGGGTAAACGTCAGTCACGACCAAGGCGTCGGCGTCCCCGAAAGCATCGGCGAAGTCCTGCCACAGCGAGGCGGTGCGGCTGTATCGGTGCGGCTGAAACACCGCCACGATGCGCTTCCATCCCCCGGCTCGGGCCGCCGCCAACGCCGCCCGAACCTCGCTTGGGAGGTGGGCGTAGTCGTCGACAAAGGTGATCCCGGCTCTCTCGCCACGAAACTCATAGCGCCGCGCCACTCCGCCGTAGCGGGCCAGAGCGCGCCGCGCCGCCTCGGTGTCGGCACCGATCAACTTGGCGGCCACCAGGGCACCGCAGGCGTTTCGGACGTTGTGGACGCCCGGCACCACCAACTGGAACTGGCCCAGGCTGGTGCTGCCATGGACGACCTCGAAGCGACTGCTGCTGCGGCCCGGGGACACCTCGACCGCTCGGTACTCGGCGCCCTCCTCGGTGCCGTAGGTGATCGCCCCGACCGCCCGGCCCATCCGGGCGGCGACGGGGTCGTCGGAGCACACCACGGCGGTGACCGCCGTCGCTAGGAAGGTCTCGAACGCCGCCTCCATCTCAGTGACGCCGCCGTAGTAGTCCAGGTGGTCCGGCTCCACGTTGGTGACCAGCCCGATCTGGGGCCGCAACGACAGGAATGTCCCGTCGCTCTCGTCGGCCTCCACCACCAGCCAGGCGCCGTTCCCCCAGGC
>JBOGGN010000038.1:0-1526 GCA_050744165.1 Acidimicrobiales bacterium
GCACCCGTCCACTCGCCGAAGTCCATCTCGATCAGGCCCGCTTCGGTGACCACCTCGAGGCCGAGGCGGGCGGCGATGGGGGCGGCGGTTTCCTGGGCCCGTTAAAGGGGTGAGGCGTAGACCGCTGCCACCTTGGTGGGCCCGGGCTTCCTCGCCGTCCTGCTCCGGGGCGCACCCCCATTGGGCGGCTGAGTTTCTGGCGCCGGTGTCGCCGGTCCCGCGGGCGCCGAGCCGGGGTCGGGGGCAGGGGTGACGGTAAGGGCGGCGAGACGCTCGGCGACGGCTTCGGCGTCGGCCCGGCCACGGTCGGCCAGGTGCAGGCCGGGCGCCCGGCCGGGGAGGACCTGGCCCGTCGTCGGGGTGGTGCCATGGCGGACGAAGAGGATGACGGTGGCGGGAGGCACCTGGGGGCGGGGTTTGCGGGCCGGGCGGGGGCGCTCGGTGGCGGTTGGCGCCACGTTCGCCATGACCGAGATGTCTTTGCTTCCGGTGGTTTCGGACCCCATTTGGCTCGCCAACCTACCTTGTCGCTTATGGCTTCCCTCTCGGTGCCGGGCGACGGTGCGGACTCGCTGGCGCGGGTGACCGCGGAGATCGTGGCGTGCGAGGCCTGCCCTCGGCTGGTCGCCTGGCGGCGGGAGGTGGCTGTGGAGAAGCGCGCCGCCTTCGCGGGCGAGACCTATTGGGGCCGGCCGGTCCCCGGTTTCGGCGACCCTGGCGCTCGGGTCCTGATCGCCGGATTGGCACCGGCCGCCCATGGGGGGAACCGGACCGGGCGCGTCTTCACCGGGGACCGGTCAGGAGATTGGCTGTTCCGAGCCCTGTGGCGGGCCGGGTATGCCAACCAGGCGACCAGCGTGGGCCTCGACGACGGGCTGACGTTGACCGACTGCTACATCTCGGCCGCGGTGCGTTGCGCGCCGCCGGCCAACAAGCCCACGGTGGAGGAGCGGGACCGGTGCGTCCCCTACCTGGTCCGGGAGCTGACGCTCCTCGGTGAGGTGCAGGTCATCGTGGTGCTCGGGCAGTTCGCCTACGACACGGTGGCCCGGCTGGTGCCGGCGCCACGGCCTCGGCCCCGGTTCGGGCACCTGGTAGAGGTGGCGGCGCCGCCGTACACGCTGCTGTGCTCGTTTCACCCGAGCCAGCAGAACACCTTCACGGGGAAACTCACTCAGGCGATGTTCGATGCCGTGTTCCGACGGGCTCGGGAGTTGTGTGACGGCGGCGCCCTGGGCGGCCCGGCTTCCGCTCCGCCCGGCGGGGTGGCCTCGCACGAAGGCGAGATTCGCTTGAGCTGAGGCACGTCGGCCAGATCGGGCAGACCACCGTGGCGACTCAGGTGGCTCTATCTCGATATGGTCATCGCTCCGTGTCAGACGGCAATGACAGACAGACGATCAGCGTGGTGGGCAAGCGATGCCAGTAACTCGACGTCGCCTGGATCGCTCGTGATGATCACGACCTCGTCGCTTGCAGCACGTTTGTCAGCCATCGCCGCGACGATGGCGTCCACGCCTGAGGGG
>JBOGGN010000039.1:0-2028 GCA_050744165.1 Acidimicrobiales bacterium
TCGAAAGTGGCACCAAGAGCCACAGATGTACACAGGACTGTGACCGTCCGCCGTCAACCTGCCCGTCGTCGCTCTTCAGGAACACCCCATTTTGCGACACCCTGTATACGCCCTGCACTTGCGTTAACCACGTTAAGTCAGGTGGCCGACCGAAGTAGCTGGAGGTGCCAACGGGGTGCCCAAGGGTGATGCCCGCGACGCTGCCGCTCGCCGGACGGGTTGACGGCCGAATTGTGAGCCAGGCGGTACTGCTGGGCCTCTCGCAGCAACTGGTTGCGGTGCTCGGAGGCGAGGGCGGCGGTGAGGTGGTGGGTGTGCATGGCGTGGGCCTCCTTTTCGGGGCTCTGTCGTTGGGCTCTGTCGTTGGGCTCTGTCGATATGGTGCGCCGATCGGGCGGCGCCGCCATCCGGGCAGGGCACGGAACTGCCACGGAGCGACCACGGATATCCGGCACGGATCGTCCCCTGATCGGGGAGAATGGCTCCGTGACCACTGTGGGCGTGGAGGCCATTTCGAGCCGGGAGGCCGAGGTCCTCGACGCGTTGGGGGAGCACCTGACCAACGCCGAGATCGCCCGGCGGTTGCACATCTCGGTGCGGACCGTCGAGAGCCACGTGTCGTCGTTGCTGCGCAAGTTGGGGGCCGGCGACCGGCGGGATCTGGCGGCGCAGGCGGTGGAGATGATCCTGGTGCCGTCGCCTAGCAACCGGGGCATTGTGTGCTTGCCGGCGTCGTGGACGTCGTTCGTGGGTCGGTCAGCGGAGCTCGATGAGTTGCGCGCCGCCCTGGCGGCCGACCGGCTGGTGAGCCTGGTCGGACCGGGCGGGGTCGGCAAAACGCGGCTGGCGGTGATGGCGGCCCGGCGCGACGGCCCCGCCTTTCCGGGGGGCGGGGCGTTCGTCGATCTCCTGTCGGCCACGTCGGGGTTCGTGGTACAGGCGGTGGCAGCCGCCCTCGACGTGGTCGAGTGTGCTCAGTGCGCCCTTGAGGAGGTGGTCTTCGACCGGTTGCGCACCGGGCGGGCCCTCCTGATCCTGGACAACTGTGAGCACGTGCTGGCCCCGGTGGCGTCGTTCGTCCAAGCGCTCCTGTCGACCTGCCCGCAGGTCGTGATCCTGGCCACCAGCAGGGAGCGCTTGGGCGTGGCGGGGGAGCGGGTGGTGCCCCTGGCGCCGATGTCGCTCAGCGCCAGCGCCGGCGCCGCGGGTGCCGGCGGCGTAGCCGGCGTCGACGATGGCACTGATACTCGCTCCGAGGCCGAGATGCTGTTCCGGGACCGGGCGGCGCGGGTCCCGCGGGTGGCGTCCGACGACGCGGCCGTCGCCGAGATCTGCCGCCGCCTCGACGGCATGCCCCTGGCCATCGAGCTCGCCGCCGCCCGCAGCCGGACACTCGGCTTGGACGGAGTCCTCGCGGGCCTCGACGATCACCTGCGGTTGCTGAGCCAGGCCCGGGCTCCCGGCGACCGCCACGGGTCGCTGCGGACGGTCATGGAATGGAGTTATCAGCTCCTTGACCGCGACGAGCGGGCGGCGTTTCGGCGGCTGGCGGTGTTCTCGGGATCCTTCGATCTGGCTTCGGCGGCGTCGGTGGCGGGTGGGAACGACCTGGCCGGGACCAGCGACCTGATCGGCCGCCTGGCGGACAAGAGCCTCCTGGTGCATGGCCAGAGCGACGACGGCAGCCGTTGGCGGATGCTCGACACCGTCCACGCCTACGCCCGCGAGCAGCTGCGTGCCAGCGAGGAGCGCCGCGAGATCCACTGCCGGCACCTGGAGTGGGCGGCTTCTGCTGCCGGCGGGCTCGAAGCGGCATTGGGCACCGACGACCCCGACCGTGCGTGGCAACCGCGCTTTGACGTCGTCGTTGACGACCTGCGGGCGGCGCTGGCCTACGGCGCCGGGCGTTGCGGGGCCGCCCCGCTGTCGGACCGGGCCGCCCCGCCCGCGGAGCTGGCCGCGTCGCCGTCGGACCCGAGCGGCCCGCCCGCGGAGCTGGCCGCCACGACCTACGGGTTGGCCATGTCC
>JBOGGN010000040.1:0-5334 GCA_050744165.1 Acidimicrobiales bacterium
CCACAGCACCCGGCCGACGACCACAGCGACGACGGCTCCGATCATCGTCGCCCCGCCGCCGGCGACGACTCCGCCGACGTTCAGGTCATCGGCGACGACGGTTCCCAGCCAAGCTACGACCGTGCCCACTACCACCCCGCCGACCACGCCGCCGACGACCGCGGGGGCCACGGCGACGTACTCCACCCCCGGCGGCGTGGTGCTGGTGGCGTGCACCGGCCCGGCCAGCATCCGCCTCGTGGCGGCTCTCGCGGCGGACGGCTACCAGGCGGTGGTGGTGACGGGCGGCCCCAACTTCGTCGCCCTCAGCGTCCTCGGCCAGGGGCACAACTACCCACTGGGCGCGGCGTGCGCCTTCGGGCAGCCTTACGAGTTCAGCAGCAACAAGACCTTCCCCTAGGGTTGCGGCCCCCGGCGGCGGAACGGGTTCCGCGGCGCCGGTTCCCTGGGCGCCGGCGGCCTCGGCCAGGGGGGCGCAGCACCTCCGGGGACGACTCGCCCCGGCCCGTTTCCCCATGGTGACTCCTGTGTGCCCGGATCCGGTTGTCCGGGCGCCTGTCGGTCCGTGGCGTCGGTTGTCGTCGCCCAGGGGCGTGCATAGGGCCGGTCAGCTGTCGGGTCATGTGCCGCACCGGGGTGCGGCCCGGCCGCAGCTGCCGGTGCCCTCCGCCAGGTCCCCCCCGACGGTCCTCCTGACCCAGACGGCGATACCGCCCACCCACCGCCCGAGGGCGCCCGTCCTCCTCCGAGCAGGGAGGGCCGGACGGGCCGGGTACTGGGTTCGGAGATTCCACCGGGTGGACCGAAGGTCACCTCGATGCGGGCCCCGCCCTCAGGGCCGCGGCCGGCGATCACCGACCCGCCGGACGCCTCGGCCGCCCGGCGCACGATGTCGAGGCCGAGGCCGGTGCCGCCCCCGCTCGATCGGCCCCGCGGTGGCAGTGCATTGCCGGGCAGGCCCGGGCCGCTGTCTTGGACCACCAGCGTCCAGCGGCCGCCGCCGCCTGAGACCACATTGACCGCGAATCCAGTCTCCGGGGGCGTATGGCTGAGCACATTGTTCACCAGGGCGTCGATACAAACGTCGAGGTCACTCCCGGCCACGCCGACCGGCTGCGCCCCCCCGGGGATGGTCGAGTCCACTTGGCGGCCCTGATCCTCGGCGAGCACCTTCCAAAAGGCCAGCCGCTTACGCACCACCTGGCCCAGGTCGGCCTGGCTCACACCCTGCGCCGGAACCCGCCGCGATCCCTCCCGTGACTGCTCGATCACGTGAGTCACAACCTGCTCCAGCCGGTCGATGTCGGTGGTGAGCCGGGCGCGATCACCAGGATGGGCCAACCCTTCGGTGTCCAGCCGGAGCACCGTCAACGGCGTCCGCAGTTGGTGCGACAGGTCGGCCGACGCCTCGCGTTCTGCCTTGAGGAGATCGCCGATCCGCTCGGCCAGCTGGTTGACGGCCAGGCCCACCTCTTCCACCTCGGGTGGGCCGGCCGGTTTGGCACGGGCCGCCATGTCGCCGCCCTGCAAGCGGCGGGTGACGGCCAGCAGGTCCTCCATCGGCGCCACGATCGAGTCGCCGAGACGGTCGGCCAAGCCGACTGCGATCAACACCACCAGCAGCCCGATGGCCGCGATGACCGCCCAGGCCTCGTGCACCCCCTTGTCGAGTAGCGAGCCGGGCACCCGGACGCGTACGACCCGGGCCCCGCTGCCGGGGACGAGGACGCCAACGAGGATGTCCCGGCCACCCCCGGGCGCGGCGGCCGTGAAAGAGCGACCTTGGCGGGCCAGCTGCACCGCGGGGTCGACCGGGATCTGGTCGCCCAGGACCGTGTTGTCCGCCAGGTAGACGGTGATGTGGTCCTGGTTGCCGGCGTTGGCCTGCTGGACCAGTTGGCGGAGCGTCGTCGGGTCGTTGACGGCGCCTAAGGCGCCGGCCAGTGACCGGGACTCCAGCTTGGCTGACTCCAACTCCCGGTTGGTGGCCACAATCTGGATCAGCCGGCCCAGTGGGATGCAAAACGACAACACGATCAACGACGTGACGGCCGCCGCCGTCAGCGCCAACCGCGGTCGCATCTTCATGCTGAGTCGGGGTCGACCAGCATGATTCCCACGCCCCGGACGCTTCGCAGGTAGCGGGGGGCGTTGGCCGTTTCGCCCAGCTTGCGGCGCAACCACGAGAGGTGGACGTCGATGGTCTTTTCCGCCCCGCCGTACGGCTGGCGCCACACCACGGCCAGAAGCTCGCGCTTGGAGACGACTTCGCCGCGGCGGTTGGCCAGATGCCAGAGCAGGTCGAACTCCTTGCGGCTCAACTCGAGCGGGGCCCCGTCGAGCAGCACCACCCGGCTCAGGGGTTGGATTGACAGGCCGCCGATCTGGATCGGGGCTCCGGCGCTGTCGTCCTTCACCCGCCGCAGCACGGCCCGGATCCGGGCATCGAGCTGCTCGGCCGAGTATGGCTTTACGACGTAGTCGTCGGCCCCGGCGTCGAGGGTGCGCACGATCTCGCTCTCGTCGTCTCGGGCGGTGGCCACGATTACCGGGACGGTGCTGACCGCCCGCAGCATGCGCAGCAGCTCCAGCCCGTCGATGTCCGGGAGGCCCAGGTCGAGGACCACCACGTCGGGCCGGTGGTCGACGATCTCGCTCAGGGCGCCGAGCCCGGTCGATGCCGGCAGGACGGCGTGGCCGCGATCGCTCAGCCCGCGGCTGATGGCGGTGCGGATGCTGGAGTCGTCCTCGACCACGGCGACAGTCGCCACGATGCGAGACGCTAATGGGGGGCGGGCGCCAGCCGCCGGTATGGGTGGCAGAGGTAGCGTCCCGGCGACGGCGGTTGCGGCCTTGGACCCCCGGGTAGAGGGAGAGGACGACCGGAAGGAGGTGTTCGGTGGGGCATGCTCGCGGCTTGACCCGCCGCCTGACCGAGCCGCCCGCGCCGCCGGCGAGATGTTCTCGAGGCGGGACCTGTGGAGTCTTCAGCGGCCCGTCGCAGAGGCCGCCGGCCGGGCCGTGGCCGGTCGCCTGAATGCTCGGGCTCCCAGATACTGTGCGCGGCTGCTTGTTCGATCTCGACGGGGTGTTGACCCGTACCGCAGCGGTCCACGCGGCGGCGTGGAAGGAGATGTTCGACGACTACCTGAAAGCCCGAGCCGCCCGCACCGGCGAGGCGTTCGTCGCCTTCGACCCTCACGATGACTACGACCGCTATGTGGACGGCCGCACTCGTGCCGATGGCACCCGGGGCTTCCTCGCCTCCCGGGGCATCACCTTGCCGGACGGGGATCCTGACGACGCGCCTACCGCGGAGACCATCCACGGCCTGGCCAACCGGAAGAACGAGTTGCTCCTCGCCCGGCTGGCGAATGGCCACATCGAGCTCTACACAGGTTCTGTCGACTACGTCCGGGCGGCGCGCGACGCCGGTCTGCGCCGGGCGGTGGTGTCCTCCAGCGCCAACACGGCGCAGGTGCTGGAGGCGGCTGGAATTGCGGAGTTGTTCGAAGCCCGCATCGACGGCGTCGTCATCGCCGACCGCCACCTCGCCGGCAAACCGGCGCCCGACGCCTTCCTCGCAGGTGCCGCCGCCCTCGGCCTGTCGCCGTCAGAGGCCGCGGTGTTCGAGGACGCGCTGGCGGGAGTCGAGGCCGGCCGGGCGGGCGGGTTCGGCTGCGTGGTCGGCGTCGACCGGGTCGGCCAAGCGGCCGAGCTGAAAGCCCACGGTGCCGACGTCGTCGTGGCCGACCTGGCCGAGTTGTTGGACCGGGCGTGATCACCCATCCCGCCTTCGCGGTAGAGCCGTGGGTGGTGCGGGAATCGAGTCTGCAACTCGACGTGCTGGCCCAGGCCGAGTCGGTGTTCGCCTTGGGCAACGGCCACATCGGCCTGCGCGGCAACCTCGACGAGGGCGAACCCCACGGCCTGCCCGGCACGTATCTCAGCTCCTTCTACGAGCTGCGCCCTCTGCCCTACGCCGAGACCGCGTACGGCTACCCGGAGTCGGGACAGACGATCATCAACGTCACCAACGGCAAGCTCATCCGCCTTCTGGTCGACGACGAGCCCTTCGACGTCCGCTACGGCCGGACCGACACCCACGAGCGCCTGCTCGACCTGCGAGCCGGTACCCTCGCCCGTCGCGTCGTCTGGTACTCGCCGGCAGGCTGCGCGGTGCGGGTCACCTCGACGCGGCTGGTGTCGTTCACTCACCGGGCGATCGCCGCCATTTCCTACGTCGTGGAGCCCGTGGATAACACGGTGCGCGTCGTGGTGCAGTCCGAGTTGGTGGCTAACGAGACGCTTCCCGACCTCGGGCACGACCCCCGCACGGCGGCGGCGCTGGAGTCGCCCATCGTGACCGAGGAGAACATCTCGAGCGACACGGGCGCGGTGATGGTCCATCGCACTCGCCAGAGCGGGTTGCGGATGGCGGCCGCCATGGACCACCTGATCACCGGTCCCCCCGGCACCCTGGTGGAGCCAGGCGGGGCGGGCGACGTAGCCAGGGTCACGGTGGCCACCCGCCTGCAGCCTGGCGAGGCGCTGCGACTCGTGAAGTTCCTGGCCTACGGCTGGTCCAGCCAGCGCTCCCGGCCGGCCCTGCACGACCAGGTCGTGGCTGCCCTCGCCGACGCCCGGCTGACTGGCTGGGATGGGCTGGTGGCTGACCAGCGCCAGTTTCTCGACCAGTTCTGGGAGGGCGCAGATGTCGAGGTGGACGGCGATGCCGAAGTCCAGCAAGCGGTCCGCTTCGGGCTGTTCCACATCCTCCAGGCTGGCGTCCGGGCCGAGCGCCGGCCCATCGCGGCCAAGGGCCTGACCGGCCCGGGCTACGACGGGCACACCTTCTGGGACACAGAGACGTTCGTGCTCCCGGTCCTCACCTACACCCATCCCGACGCCGCGCGCGACGCGCTGGCCTGGCGGGGCTCCATCCTTCCGACCGCGATCGATCACGCCGCCCGCCTCGGATGGGGCGGGGCCGCCTTCCCCTGGCGGACCATCGCCGGCGAGGAGTGTTCGGGCTACTGGCCCGCCGGCACCGCCGCGGTCCACGTCAACGCGGACATCGCCGATGCTGTCGTCCGCTACGTCGACGCCACCGAGGACCGCGAGTTCGAACGCCACATCGGCATCCCCATCCTCGTCGCCACCGCCCGCCTGTGGCGCAGCCTCGGCCAGCACGACGTCGACGGCAGCTTCCGAATCGACGGGGTGACCGGGCCCGACGAGTACTCCGCGGTGGCGGACAACAACGTGTTCACCAACCTGATGGCGGCGAACAACCTTAAAGCCGCGGCCGACGCCGTGGCCCACCACGGCGAC
>JBOGGN010000041.1:0-1973 GCA_050744165.1 Acidimicrobiales bacterium
GAAGTCGTCGGCGAAGAGCTCCTCGAAGACCTCGAAGTTGCCTTTGCTCTGCACTTCCTCGGTATTGCGGCGGACAACGACCTTGGCAGATTCACCGATTGCGTTTGTTGACACATCAACAAAGATACTCGCTTCGATCCCACATGTCCACCGCGGCGGACAGCCGTTCGAGACGCCGTTCCCTCCTCACTGCCTGAGCACCGAACGACGCGCCAGGACGGTGGCGTCCCGGTAGTGGTGTAAACGAGGTCAGGGCGTGGGCTCCGTCGTGATCCTATGCTGCGGCTGCGACGGCTTCGTCGGGCTGGTCGTGGTGGACGGGCGGGTGGAGGAGCTGGCGGCGGAGATCCTGGAGGAGTCGCAGTCCCTTCGGGGTCATGGTGAAGCCTCGCCAGCCTCGGCTGGCCTGGTCGAGCACGGCCCAGACCAAGGACACGCAGCTGGCTTCACCGGGGAGACGGCCGATGACCTTGACCCGCCGGCGGGTCTCGCCGAAGGTCCGCTCGATGAAGTTGGAGTGGCGGATCCGACGCCAGTGCTCGGCCGGGAACCGCAGGTGAACGGTGAGGTGGGCGAGATCGTCGACGACGCACTTGACGGCGGCCGGGTAGCGCTTGGCCCACTTGGCGGCGAACACCTCGGCCCGGCGGGTGGCCTCGGCCACGGCGGGGCCGCCGGGTTCGACGTCGTCACCGAGATCGAAGATCCTCCAGTAGTCGGCCTTGAACTCGTCCTGGTCGGCCTTGGACACCTTGGCGATCGCATTGCGGAGTCGATGCACAGTGCAGCGTTGACGCAGGCTCCGGCCGAAGTGAAGCTCGATGGCGGCCAGCAGGCCGGGAGCGCCGTCGCTGACGATGAGCAGCGGGTCCCGCAGGCCGCGGGCCTTGAGGTCGGCCAGGAAGTCATCCCAGGCATCGGTCGACTCGGCGGCGGCCGGCGCCAGGCCGACGAAGACCGGCTTGCCATCGGTGGTGATGCCCCAGGCAGCCAGCACCGGCTCGGCGCCGGCGTTGGCGTGCATCTTGAAGTGGCTGCCGTCGAGGTAGAGGTAGTCGAGGCGGACGTCGGTCAGGTCGCGGGTCTTCCACGCCTCGAACTCACCTTTGATCGCCTGGCAGATCCGGCTCACCGTCGAGCGGGACAGCGCCGCCTCCGGGCCAAGGACCTCGGCCAGAGCGGCCTCGATGTCCCGGTCCGACAAGCCCCGCACCCAGCCGGAGATGACCAGCGCCTCCAGGGCGTTGGTGCGGGTCACCCCGGCGCCGAAAAGCCGGGAACAGAACGCCACGTCGGTGCCCCGCAGCTTCGGTCGCTGCACCTCCACCGGACCCATCGTGGTCTTGACCACCACCGGCGGCTGCCAGCCGTTCCGAGACCCGGCCGGGTCACCCTCCTCCCTACGTTCGTTCGGCAACCGGTCCAAGAACTCGGTCACCTCAGCCTCGATCGCCGACTGCATCACCAGCCGGACACTCAGACGGGCCACCGCTTCCAGGACGACCGCCAAGTCACGGCCCTCCCCGAACAGCTGATCGATCTCGGCACGAACCCGCTCACTGGGGGATACTCGTCTCGCCACGGGCGTTGGTCTCCTTCCTTGAGTTGGTAGCTCTGAGAAGGAACCTACGCCCGTCGCTCATTTACACCAGGGATGAGACGCGACCGCGAACGAGGCCCGCTACTTCAAGAACAAGTACGACCACGTCTTCACGGTGGAGCCGGCCGACGACGCCGGGACGGCCATCGACTGGGTGCACCGGATCCTCAAAGAGGAACGTGACATCGTCATCGCGTCCCGCCCGCTCGAGGCTACGGCGTTCCAGGTCGAGAACATCCGGATCGCCTACGTCTTCTACGAGAGCGGCCTGTCGATCACCGTGATGTACACCGTCGACGACTCCGGGAAACGGGCGGTCGGGTTCAAGCTGTCCGAAGGGATGCAAGTCCCCGCGGAGCTCGCCTCGCGGTTC
>JBOGGN010000042.1:0-6841 GCA_050744165.1 Acidimicrobiales bacterium
CCGGCCGCTCGGCCCGCCAGCCGCGAGCGCGGCCGCCACGGTCTCCCGCAAGGAGGGCACCGAGCCTTGCGGCAGCCGGGTCATGGCGAGCACCAGGTCGAGCTCCGCCTCCCCCGCCGGCGGCTGCCCCAAGGTGTGCAGCCCGCCCCGGATCTGGGCGTCCTTGAGCTCGCACAGGTACCCGTCGATATGCACGATGAAGTCGTCGAAAGCGTCTCCCTCCGGCGCCGCCGTCACCCCCAGGTCCCGGTCCAGCGACGCCGACACGAGGAGCTCCCAGACCTGGCGCCGAATGGCCGGCAACTTGGACGGGTCGAGTGAGGCCACCTGGGCGTAGCTGTCGAGCAGTCCTTCGAGGCGGGCCAGGTCGTCGTAGGTTTCGGCCCGGGTCATGGGTGGCAGCAGGTGGTCGACGATGACAGCGTGGGCCCGGCGCTTGGCCTGAGTGCCCTCGCCCGGGTCGTTGACGACGAAGGGGTAGACGAGCGGCAGGTCGCCAAGGGCAGCATCTGGGTAGCACGAGGACGACAGCCCCACGCCCTTGCCGGGCAGCCATTCGAGCGTCCCGTGCTTGCCCGCGTGGATCACGGCGTCGGCCCCCCATCCCTCGTCCAGCCACCGGTAGAACCCCAGGTAGTGGTGCGTGGGGGCCAGGTCCGGGGAGTGGTAGACGGCGATCGGGTCCTCGCCGAACCCACGCGGCGGCTGCACGGCGATGACGATGTGACCCAGATCCAGGCCTGCGAATACCAGGTCGCCGCCGGCCTCGTCCCGGTAGACCGTTCCGGGGGGCACCCCCCACGCATTTTCCAACTCCTCCTTGCGCGCCGCCGGCAGCCCCTGGAACCACCGTCGGTACGCATCGCTTGGCAGCCGCCCGGCCGCCCGGTGCAGCTGGGCCGCGGTGAGCGTCTCACGCTCGTAGGAGAATGCGTCGATGAGCTCCGCCATCAGGGCGTCGCCGTCCTCGGGGATGCGGTCGACCCGGTAGCCGGCGTCGCGCAGCCGGTGCAGCAGGGCGACGACCGACGCCGGGGTGTCGAGCGCCACCGCGTTGCCGATGCGGCTGCGGCGGGTTGGGTAAGCGGACAGCACGATGGCCACTCGGCGCTCGGCCACCGGCACCCGGCGCAGCCCGGCCAGCCGTACCGTCACCCCGGCCACCCGGGCCACCCGATCGGCCACGGTGCGGTAGGCGCTGACCGGTGTGCCCAGGTCGTCGCCGTCGTCGACCACCTCCTTGAACGAGAACGGCACCGACACGATGCGCCCGTCGAACTCCGGGATGGCGACACTCATGGCAACATCCAGGGGGAAAAGGCCCCCCGGGTGGCCTTCCCAGTCCTCCCGAGGGCAAGTGGCGGCGGTGGCTTGGACGACGGGTACGCCGAGCTCAGCCAAAGACCCGGCGTCCCAGTCGCCGCCGTCGAGGCCGGCCGAGCCCGAAGCCAGCACGGTGGTGATGATGGCGTCGGGGTGGTGCCCGGCCAGCAGGTCGAGCGCCGGCACCCGGCCCCCCTCGGCCGGCCGCAGCGAGTAGCACCACACTGCCAGCGCCCGGGCCCCGCGGGCCTCAATGGCGTCGCACAAGTCGTCCACGAAACCGGTGTTGCCTCCGATCAGGTGTGCCCGATAGAAGACGACCGCCACCAGCGGTCCGTCGCGTCCCGGTGGCACCGCTTTCCGGGGTGGCACCGCTTTCCCGTGGTATGGACGGGTAATCGGTGCCACCCCTTGTTCGGCACGGGGGGCGCGGTAGACCCCGACGTCGGGAACCTCGACCGGCGGGTCGAAACCGAACCCGCGGAAGAGCACGGTGTCGGCCACGAAGCGCAACAGGTGCTCCATGTTGGCCAGCCCTCCGTGCACCAGGTACTCGAAGGCTTGGGCCACGGTGGCGCTGGGGACGGTGGACAGGGCGGTCAGCTCGGCGTCGGGTGCCGCCTCGCCCCCGAAGGCCAGCAGCGGAATGTCCGCCTCGAGACACCGCCGGCGGAGGTCGTCGAACGGCTCCTGCCACGCCCGCCGGCCTCCAAGCAGGCGGACTAGTACCACCTCGACGCCCGCCAGATCGGAGTCGCCGGCGACGCCCGGGGACAAGGGGTTGGCGGCCCGCACCGGCGGGAAGCCCTCGGGGAAGGCTTCCAGCACTGAGCGCAGCGCCAGGATCTCGGTGTCGGCGGTGGTCATAAACAGGATCACTGGAGCATCGCCTCCACGGCGGTCAGGTCGAGGTGGGCTTCGAGCAGGTCGGCCAGGCGGTCGATCTGGGACTCCCGAGCGGCGGCGAAGGACACGCCGGATGGGGCCCACTGCTTGCCCCGGCGGGCGCCTATCTCGGCCAAGAAGGCGTTGCGGAATCCGTCCTCCTCGAACAGCCCGTGCAGGGTGGTCCCCTTCAGGTCGCCCAGGTCGGTGCCGTCGCCAGCCGAGCCGTATGCGTCGTCCAGGGTGAGCCACGGCGGGGCCGGGGCGGGGCCGGCCGGGTGGGTGCGGCCGTGGTGGATCTGGTAGCCGCTGACCCGCGTGCCCTGTGCATGGCCACGGCGCTGGCGGGTCACCTTGGTGGCCTCGAAAACGGTGTCCACGGGCAGCCAGCCCAGGCCGGGGACCCGCTCCCGGCGACCAGATTCGATCGGGTCGTCGATCATGCGGCCCAACATCTGGTATCCGCCGCAAATGCCGAGCACCGTGGTGTGTCGCTGCCGGCGGGCCTCGGCAATGGCGTCGGGGAATCCGCGGCCGCGCAGCCACTCCAGGTCGGCCACTGTGGCCTTGGTGCCCGGCAGGATCACCAGGTCGGGGTCGCCGAGCGCCCCCCGGGTGTCCACCAGCCGGACGGTGACCCCGGGCTCGATGGCCAGGGCATCGAAATCGGTGAAGTTGGCGAGCCGGGGCAGCCTGATGGCGGCCACGTCGAGGGGGTCACGGTCGTCGCAAGCAGCGGCGGCTGCCGTCTGGTCGCCAGGCAGCGGTCGGGGCCGGTAGCCGTCGAGGGCCAGCGAGTCCTCGGCGTCCAAGGCGACGTCGTGAAGGTAAGGCAGCACCCCGACGGTGGGCACGCCGCAGCGCCGCTCCAGTTCCGCCGGGCCACCACCCAGGAGGTGCGGGTCGCCCCGCAACTTGTTGATGACGAACCCCTGCACCAGCGGCCGCAGGTCGTCGGGCAGGAGGGCCACGGTGCCGTACAGGGCGGCGAACACACCGCCGCGGTCGATGTCCCCCACCACCACTGCCGGAAAGCCGGCCGCCCGGGCCACGGCGAGGTTGACCAGGTCGTGGTCGAGCAGGTTGATCTCGGCCGGGCTCCCGGCACCCTCGCAGATCACCACGTCGTAGCGGCGGCGGAGGTCGGCGAGGGCGTCGAGCACCAACCCCCGCAGGCGGGGCTTGGCCTGGTGGTAAGCGGCGGCGTCGAGGTGGGCCCAGGGGCGGCCGAGGACAACGACCTGCGAGGTTCGTTCGCCGGTGGGTTTCAGAAGGATCGGGTTCATGGCCACCTCAGGCGTCGCCCGGGCGGCCAGGGCCTGGATGCCCTGGGCCCGGCCGATCTCATGGCCGGAGGGGGTGACGAAGGAGTTGAGGGCCATGTTCTGAGCCTTGAACGGGGCCACGGCCACTCCTTGGCGGGCCAGCAGCCGGCACAGGCCGGTGACCACGGTTGACTTGCCGGCATTGCTGGCCGTGCCGCACACCATCAGGCCGCCGGTCATGGGACCCGCCCTCCGTCAGCGCCACCCTGCCCGACGGGCTGGCCAGCCAACTCGGCCGCAGCTTTGAAGGGCGCCAGCTGACCGAGGGCCGATTCCAGCCGGTCCAGCTCGTCGTGGTCGGGTACCGCGATGCGCACCGTGGCCGGCATCCCGAAGCTGGCACAATCCCGCACCAAGATGCCGTGGCGGGCCAAGGCGTCGCGCAGGCCCGGTGCCTCCACCAGTACCCAGTTGGCATCCGATGGGGCCGGGGCCAGGCCGTGGTCCCGCAGGACATCCACCAGGTCGCGGCGTAGTCCAGCCACGGCGCGCTGCCACTTGTCCAGCTCCACGGTGGCCAGGAGGTCGGACAGGGCGGCGGCAGCCAGGCCGTTGACCGCCCACCGCGGCTGGCGGGCGGTCAGCCGGGCGATCAGGCCGGGATCGGCCAGAACGTAGCCAACCCGCAGACCGGGGCAGGCCAGCAACTTGGTCAGCGAGCCCACCACCGCGGCCGCCCCCCCTTCGATGTCGCCGCGGGTCCAGGTGCCGGTGGCCAGGGGCCAGAAGGCCTCGTCCCACACGCCGGCCCGGGCCTCGGGCGGCGCCAGGCGTCCACTCGGGTTGTGCGGGTTGGACCGCCACCGGGGCCCGCTCGGGTCGAGGCCGGGGAGATGGCGGCGGTAGAGGGAGAAGTCCGGTTCGTCGACCCAACCCGGTCCCAGCTCGGCCGCCACCAGGGCAATGGCCTCGGCACCCCCGTTGGTGAGCAGGAGCCGCTCAGGGGCCCTTCCCATGGCGCCCGCCAGCGCCGCGGTGGCGGCCGCGTGATCTGGGTAGCGGCCTAGGGCGTCGAGGTGGCGGGCCAAGACGGGCATTGGGTCCGGGGCCACGGGGTTGAGGCTGGCCGACAGGTCGAGCACCTGGCGGGGGTCGATTCCCAAGGCGGCGGCCAGCCGGGCGCCGTCGCCGCCGTGCACCCCAGCCGCGATCATGCCCGGCTCCCGCCGGCTCGGACCGCGAGCACCCCGGCTGCGATCATGCCCGGCTCCCGCGGGCTCGGGCGGCGAGCACGCCGGCCGCAGCCAGGCCCGCGGCCAGGGCCAGGCCCACGTCCTGCGACAAGCGGATGGCGGCGGCGATATCGGCTGTTTCGGGAGACCGGCCGCTGCCGAGGGAGGCTCGCAGCTCCGGCCGTGGTGGGTTGCCATAGAAATTGACGCCGCCCAGCCTGAGGCCCAAGGCGGCGGCAAAAGCCGCTTCCGCGACCCCGCTGTTCGGTGAGGGATGGCTGCTGGCATCACGGCGCACGGTGCGCCACACCTCGACCGCCAGGGACGGGCGAACCGCGGCCACCAGCATCGCTGTCGCCCGGGCCGGCACCCAGGCGGCCAGATCATCGAGGCGGGCGCTGGCCCACCCGTAGCGCTCATAGCGTGCCGAGTGGTGGCCCACCATGGCGTCCATGGTGTTGACCGCCCGGTAGCCGAGCGCCCCTGGCGCCCCGGCGGCTGCGCCCCACAGGGCGGGGGCCACCACGGCGTCGACGGTGTTCTCGGCCAGCGACTCCACCACCGCCCGGGCGATCTCTTTCTCGTCGAGCGCGGACGGGTCCCGGCCCACGAGGGCCGGCAGGAGGCGGCGCGCCGCCTCTAGGTCACCGGCACCGAGGGCGCGCTCCACTTCGGCTGCGGCGTCGGCGAGGGCTCGCCCGGCGACCGCCAGGTAGGTGCCCACCACGGTGGAGGAGACCACGGCGCCGGCGGCCAGTCCGGCTGCCGACCCTGCCGCGGCGTGAATGACGCCGCGGCCGGGCTGGTCGGCGTAGCACCACCGTTCGAAGCCCCGCATCGCCCGACCGAACAAGGACACCGGGTGCGGCGTCAGCGGCGGCTCGCCGAGGGCCCGGTCAGCGAGGACCCCCGCGGCGGCGCCAAGAGCGCGATTGGTCACCATCGGGCCGATGCGACGATCAGGCCGATTCTTCACCATCGGGCCGATGCGACGATCAGGCCGACTGTTTCTGCGATGACGCCGGCAGCCCCGAGGACGTCGCCCGTGTAACCGCCGAGCTTGCGCTGCGCCTGCCAGGCCACCAGCGCTCCCGCCGTCACCCCGGCCAGCACCGCCGCTGGGCCGACGACGGGCCGCCAGAAGCCAGCCAACACCACCGCGCTCGCGCCTCCCAGGGCCACCGCGAGCTTTGGCGGCCGGCCGAGAAAGGCGCTCACCAGCCCGGTCGGGCCTCGCCGGGCATAGGGAAGGGCCCACATGATCGCCGCCATCAGCGTGCGAGAGGCGCACCACAGCCCGGCCAGCAGCAGCGGCGCAGGCCGGACGGAGACAAAGACAGCCCCGCGGGCCATCAGTACCGTCGCTCCGACGGCGACCGCGAAGGCGCCGACCCCGGGTGTCGCCATCACCTCGAGGCGGCGCTGGCGATCGAGGTGGGCGAGCAACCCATCGGCGCTGTCGAGAAGGCCGTCGAAATGCAGCATCCCGGTCAATCCCAGGTCGGCGGCCACAAGGAGAACTGCGACGACAATCGGCGCCCATTCCTTGGCCGTCACCCACCAGGCAAGGCCGAGCGCAAGTCCCATGGCTGCCCCAACGACCGGGAACCATTCCACGGCGCGCCGATCGGGCAAAGCCGCCCCGCCGAAGGGAGTGAGGAACGCCAGCGCCGCCCGCCACCCCCGCCCCGGCGTCGGATCCACCATCGGCGGCTGTCCCGCCGTCATCGGCTTTGCGGGTCGAGGCGCAGCGTGCGGCCGGCAACGACCAGCAGAACCTCGTCGGCAATGGCGGCGACAGCCTGGTTGACCTCGCCGAGGGCGTCGCGGAACGACCGTCCGGCGGCGGTCGAGGGGTGGACCCCGAGGCCTACCTCCTCGGACACGACCACGGCATCGCCGGCTCGCTCCTGGAGGGCAGCGCAGAGCAGAGACACGTCTGGCGCGAAGGCGGGCGAGCCGGCGACCCAGGGGCCCAGGGCGTCGATGAGCACGCTGCCCACGGCGGTCACCACCGCGACCGGGAGGTCCCCGCCGACGGCCTCGACGGTCTGCCAGCCGGCCGGGCGTCGACTGCGGTGCGTCTGGACCCGAGCGGACAGCTCAGCATCGGCCGCCAGGGACGCCGGGCTGAGG
>JBOGGN010000043.1:0-2940 GCA_050744165.1 Acidimicrobiales bacterium
TGAGCGCGCTATAGCGCGTTCTGGCGACGTCAGTTTGCCCGCCGCCGCCGCCGGAGACGCACCCTGGCTTACCATCGCAGGCTCAGGCGGTCAACGAGCAGCTCGCGAAGCGCTGGCCGCGACCAGGGCGGACAGCGCAGCCAGCTCTGCCCCCGCGCGCGCCGTCGGCTGCGACCGGTCGAGGTGCAGAACGGCGTCGGTGTGGAGCGATGCCAGCTGACGCCGGGCCCAGTCCCGGCCGCCGCCCTCCTCGACCAGCGCGGCCACGCGCTCCACGTCGAGGGCGCTCGGCTCCCCGGCGCTGACGAACCACGTCTGGAGTTCAGTGCTGGCCGCGGTGACCGACTCCAAAGCGGCCACCACGGGCAAGGACTTCTTCCGGTTGCGCAGGTCGGAGTAATCGGCCTTCCCGGTCACGTCCGGGTCGCCCCAGATGCCCTGCAGGTCATCGGCGACCTGGAACGCGAGGCCCAGCTGGGCGCCGAAGCGGGTGAGCCCCTCGATCTGCGCGGCGTTGCCGCCGCCGGCTTGGGCGCCCAGGATGCAGGCCGCGCTCAGGAGGGCGCCGGTCTTGTTTCGTGCCATTTGCACGCACTCCGCCAAGGACACGTCGGTGCGGGCCTCGAAGGAGATGTCGGCCATCTGACCATCGATCAGCGCCTCGATGCTGGCGCAGAGGATGCGAACCATCTCCTCGCTCCCCGTCAGAACCTCGACCGCCAAGGTGAGCATGGCGTCTCCTGCAAGGATGGCCCCGCCAATACCGAACACCCGCCACGCGGTGAGCCGGTGGCGCCGGGTCTCGTCTCGGTCCATCACGTCGTCGTGGAGCAGCGAGAAGTTGTGGATCAGCTCGATGGCGACCGCAGCAGAAACGGCTTTTTCGGGCGCCGCCCCCACCGCTTCGGCGCACAGCAGCGTCAATGCGGGCCGGATCCCCTTTCCTCCGGAGGCGTCGGCCTCGATGCCATCGGCGTCCCACCACCCAAGGTGGTACCCCGCGATGTGGCGCACCGGGGGTGACAACCGGTCGACGGCGTCGTGAAGGGCGGGCACCACCAGTCCCCGGCTCCATTCGAGGACCTCGTCAGCGGAGCGGGGATCGCCAGCGGAGCGGGGGTCGTCAGCGGAGCGCGGGTCGTCAATCGGGGTGATGCCCAAACCTCCACCTCCTCCAAGACGCCGCACGCGTCGGGCACGAGGATCGCCACGGAATAGTAGGCGCTGACCAGGAAGTTGATGACCGCCGGCTCCTTAATGCCAGGGGCCGCACCGTCGAGCCGGGCTCGACCGTCGCGGATCGTGGCTGCCGGGCGGGTGCTAGGGCGCTCCGGCGCCTTTCCGTCGCCAGGAGGTCGAGCTCCGAGTCGCCGCCACCGAACCAGCCAAGATCATTGGCGCACCGATGGCCAGGCCCAGTGTCAGAGGCTCACCCAACAGGACCACGCCCAGGGCCACCGCCACCACCGGATTGATGTACGTCACCACCGTTGCCCGCTGCGGCCCGACCTCGATGATCAACTCGAAAAACAACAGGAACGCCAGCGTGGTGCACACCAAGCTCAGCACCGCCACCGAGGCCAGGACCTCGACTGGCAACTGCCGCGGCAGGTGGGTCATCGCGACCGGGGGCGTAGCCAAGCGCCACAAGCGCGAAGGACACCGCCACCAGACCCAAACCGGGGAGATCGGCGAAGCGGCGGCTGATGATGACCGGCCCGATGGCGTAGCCGACGGCGGTGAGAAGGACCTCGACGACTGAGTTTACGTCGGTGCCATGCAGGTCTATGCCCACGAGGACGCCAACACCGGCCAGACCAAGCAGGAGGCCCGCGAGCCGGCGACCGTCGAGGCGCTCGGTGCTCTTAACGGCCACCGCCACCAGAGCGCCAATCAGGGGAACGGTGGCGATCAGCAGCCCCGAGACCGAGCTGGACAGCTGCTTCTCGGCGCTCGGCAGCAGGAACCACGGAACGGCGACCTCGATGGCGGTGTAGGCCACCACGGCGCGCCACCGTGCGACCAGTGGGCGGACCAAACCTCGCCGCCACGCAATGGGCACCAGCAGGATCGCGGCGGGGGCGGTGCGGGCAAAGACCAGGGTGGGGACGGCCAGGTCCCGGATCGCTACCTTGATGAGCAGGTACGGAATGCCCCAGATGACGCCCATCAGGGCGAAGAGCACCTTCCCGCGCCGGGACATAACCCGGGCATCTTGGTGATGTCCGAACTGGCATGCAAGCCATATTGGGACCTGGAGGAGCCAGCAACCAGGAACCGGCTTCACCGCCTTTTCCGAGACCGCTAACAGGTTCATCACACCTGGCTGGCTAAATGACGCTGTGGCCGCCACTCCCGACCAGGCGAGGAGCAACCTCGCCCACCTGTACCGCCGAGCCGGCTTCGGGGCCACGTCCGCGGAGCTCGACGCTGCTGTCACCGCCGGCTACCCGGCCACGGTCGAGTCGTTGCTGGCCGGCCTCACCGGTCCCGACCCGGGCGGGGACGCCGTCGCTCTCCCGGACCTGACGATCCCCCAGGTGCCGGCCGGCCTCAATGCCAACACGGCCGGCACCCCTGCCGCCAAGGCCGCCGTCCAACAGCGCAACCAGATCGCCAACCAGCAGGTCCCGGCGCTTCAGCGGTGGTGGCTCAACCGGATGATCGCCACCTCGACGCCGCTGCGGGAGAAGCTCGTGTTGCTCTGGCACGGCCATTTCGCCACCGCCGTCCAGAAGGTGCGATTCCCCCAGCTGATGTACAACCAGAACCAGCTGTTCCGCACCGCCGGCAGCGGCAACTTCGAGACCTTGACCCAGGCTGTGGCCAAGGACCCCGCGATGATGATCTGGCTGGACACCCAGACCGACGTGGCGTCGCATCCCAACGAGAACTTCGCCCGGGAGCTGATGGAGCTGTTCACGCTGGGCATCGGCAACT
>JBOGGN010000044.1:0-3954 GCA_050744165.1 Acidimicrobiales bacterium
GGACCAGCGTGCCCGGCACCCGCTCGACCGGCCTGCCTGGCACGCGCTCAGCCAGCCTGCCCGGCACCCGCTCGACCGGCGTGCCCGGCTCCCGCTCGACCGGCGTGCCCGGCTCCCGCTCAGCCACAGGACCGCACCCGCTCAACCACAGGACAGGAGTTGCTCACCGCTGCGCCTCCCCGTCGACGACAACCGGTGTGCCCCGAAAGATGGTGTGCCGCACCCGTCCCGTGAGCCGCCGGCCGCCGTAGGGGCAGTTGCGGCTCCGGCTGGCCAGCCGCGCCGGCTCGACCACCCAGGACGCCTCGGGGTCGATGACGCACAAGTTGGCGGGCCGGCCCCGGGCGATGGGCCCGCCGTGGCGGCCCGAAAGCCCGGCGATGGCGGCCGGCTGCCACGACATCAGCGCCAGCACCCGCTCGATCGGCAGGTCCAGTTCGGTGAGGGCCAGAGCCAGCGCCGTCTCGAGTCCGAGCATCCCCGGAGGCGCCTGGTCGAACGGTGCCTCCTTGTCCTCTTGGGCGTGAGGCGCGTGGTCAGTGGCGATGGCGTCGACGGTCCCGTCGGCCAGCGCCGCCTTGACCGCGGCCACGTCGGCGGCGGTCCGCAGCGGCGGGTTGACCTTGTAGACCGGGTCGTAGGAGGCAACGGCGGCGTCGGTGAGGGTGAAGTGGTGGGGGGCCACCTCGGCGGTGATCTGTGCCGGCGGGCCTGCCGCTTCCGCCCACGTGGCCTTGGCCTGGCGCACCAGCTCCAACGACATGGCGGTGGACAGGTGGAGGAAGTGCATGGGCGCCCCGGTCAGGCGGGCCAGTGCCAGGTCCCGCATCACCATGAGGGACTCGGCCTCGGCCGGGATTCCCGCCAACCCGAGCCGGCTCGACCATTCCCCCTCGTGCATGTGGCCGCCCGCCGCCAGCGACGCGTTCTCGCAGTGTTGGGCCAGGCGGATGCCGAGCACCGAGGCATACTCCATGGCGCGGCGCATCAGCCGGGCGTCCTGGACCCCGGCGCCGTCGTCGGTGAGCAGTTGCACGCCGAGCTCGGCCATCTCCGCGAACGGGGCCAGCAGCTTGCCGGCGCGCCCCACCGTGATGGCACCGGCAACCGCCACCTCGCATACCGCCCCGGAACCGAGGTCGAGCACCTGGCGCACCACCGAGGCCGAGTCGATGGGAGGGTCGGTGTTGGGCATGGCGACCACCGCCGTGTAGCCGCCGAGGGCTGCGGCGCGAGCGCCGGTGTCGACCGTCTCCGCCTCCTCCCGACCGGGCTCGCGCAGGTGGGTGTGCAGGTCGACCAGACCCGGCGCGACAACGCACCCGGAGGCGTCGAGCACGGCCACGCCGCCGCCGTCGTCTTCCAGATCCAGCCCAACCTCGGCCACCACGGCGCCTCGCACCAGCACGTCGGCGACCCGCTTCCCGGAAGCGTCGACCACCGTCCCGCCCCGGATGAGCACCGCGCCGCCTGCAGACCTCCAGGAATCAGCCACCGAGATCCACCCCCGACCCCAGCAGCAGGTACAGCACTGCCATACGCACCGCCACCCCGTTGCGCACCTGGCGGGTGATGACCGAGTTGGTTTGGTCGGCGACCTCGGCTGCGATTTCCACCCCCCGGTTGACCGGCCCCGGGTGCATGATCAGCGTCCCCGGCGCCAGGAGCCGGGCCCGGTCCCGCGTCAGCCCGAAGGTGGCGGTGTACTCCCGCAGCGAGGGCAGAAGGGCCTCGGTCATCCGCTCCCGCTGCAGCCGAAGGAGGTAGACGACGTCGCAGTCGGGCAGCAGGGTGTCGAGGTGATGCGACACCGACACCGGCCAGCCGGCCAGGTTCGGCGGGAGCAGGGTCGGGGGCGCCGCCAGGGTCACCGAGGCGCCGAGGGTGGTGAACGCCAGCACATCGGAGCGAGCGACCCGGCTGTGGCGGACGTCACCGACGATGGCGATGCGCAGCCCGTCGAGGCGGCCCCGCTGCTGGGCGATGGTGTAGCAGTCGAGTAGCGCTTGGGTCGGGTGCTCGTGCCAGCCGTCGCCCCCGTTGATGACCGAGGCCCCCTCGGTCCACTGGGCGATCTGCCAGGGCACCCCTGCGGCCGAGTGGCGCACCACGATGGCGTCGATGCCCATGGCCTCGATCGTCTCGACGGTGTCGCGCAGCGACTCGCCCTTCTTCACCGAGGAGGTCGACACCGAGAAGCTCATGGTGTCGGCCGACAGCCGCTTGGCCGCCATCTCGAAGCTGAGACGGGTGCGGGTCGAGTCCTCGAAGAACAGCGACACCACCGTCTTGCCCCGCAGTGCCGGCACCCGGGGGATGGGCCGGGCGCTGACCTCGGTGAAGGAATCGGTGAGCCGCAAAATCTCCTCGATGCCGGCCCGATCGAGGTCGGCGATGGACAAGAGGTGCCGGCGCGGCCCGCTTTTCGCCATGGACAGGCGGGGAAAAGCCTCGCCCCCCGCGACCCTCGCCCCTCCCACGTCACCCACGGCCGCTTCGGCGCCCGGCACCACCGTCGCCGTCATCGGGGCCTCACGTCGCCGAGCACGACACCCTCTTCACTGACGTCGACCATCTCGTCGCGGCGCGTCGGGAGGTTTTTTCCAACGAAGTCGGGGCGGATCGGCAACTCCCGGTGCCCCCGGTCGACCATGACGGCGAGTTGTACCGCCCGGGCCCGGCCGTAGTCCGACAGCGCGTTGAGCGCCGCCCGCACCGTCCGGCCGGTGAACAGCACGTCGTCCACGAGCACCACCACCCGGCCGGTGACGTCGACGGGGATGTCGGTCGACGCCTCCGGGAGGACCGGCCGGAGGCCGATGTCGTCCCGGTAGAAGGCGACATCGAGCGTGCCGACCGGCACCTCGACGGTCTCGGCTTCGAGCAGTGCCTGCGCCATGAAGCGGGCCAGGGGCACGCCGCCCGTCTGCAAGCCGACCAGGAGGACGCTGTCGAGGCCCCCGTTGCGCTCGGCCACCTCGTGGGCCATGCGCGTGAGGGCGCGCTGGACGTCGGCGCTGGAGAGCACCTGGGAACGTGGAACGAACACCCCCCCTACGCCGCCCATGTGGCTGCGCTCGCGTTCGGCCACCGTTCCTCCTGCCGTACGGGCCTCACGGGACCCGCTTCACGGTCAGGTGTCGAGGTTACCCGAGCTGGCGGGCGACCGTCGACAGCACGCCGTTGACGAAGCCGCCCGAGTCCTCCGTCGAGTACGTCTTGGCCAGCTCGACCGCCTCGTCGATCACCACCGCCACCGGCGGCCCCGCCGGGTCGAGCAGCTCGGCCACCGCCAGCCGGAGCACCAGCCGGTCCACCACCGCCATCCGCTCCAGGGGCCAGCCGACGGCGGCGGCGGCCACGAGACGGTCGGCCTCGGTCCGGTTCGCCTCGGCCGACCCCACGAGGGCGGCGGCGAAGTCGTCCGGCGGCACGGCCAGGGACGCCACCACCTCGCTCGGCGGCGTGCCCTTGAGCTCGGCCTCGTAGAGCAGCGACAAGGCCCGCTCGCGCGCCTGGTGGCGCGTCGCCCCGTCGGTCACGGTCACCCGCTCAGGCGCGGGTGAGGTACTCGCCCGAGCGAGTGTCGACCCGGATCGACTCGCCCGGGTTGACGAAGAGCGGCACCTGCACGACGAGCCCGGTCTCGAGGGTGGCGGGCTTGCGGGCGCCCGACACCCTGTCGCCCTGGACACCCGGCTCGGTCTCGGCCACGGATAGCTGCACCGCCGCGGGCAGGTCCACGCCGATGATCTCCCCGCCGTACATCTGGAGGATGGCGCCGTCGCCCTCCTTCAGGTAGTTGGCGGCGTCGCCGAGGGCGGCCCGGGCCACCTGGAGCTGCTCGTAGGTGGTGTTGTCCATGAAGACGTAGTCCCCGCCGTCGCGGTAGAGGAACTGCATCTCCCGCTTGTCGATGATGGCCTGCTCGAGCTTCTCGTCGGCCCGGTAGGT
>JBOGGN010000045.1:0-3267 GCA_050744165.1 Acidimicrobiales bacterium
GTGCGAGGCGCTTTTGCCGCCTCTTCACCCGATTCCTCGGCGATGCGCAGCAGGGCGTCGGCCAGCGCCTGCAGGGTTTGGGGGCTCTCGGTCTCGGTGGGCTCGACCATCAGCGCCTTGTCGACGATGAGCGGAAAATACACCGTCGGGGCGTGGAAGCCCTCCTCGAGAAGGCGCTTGGCCACATCCAGGGCCCGCAGACCCTGGCGGCGCTTCAAAGTGGTGGTAGAGACCACGAACTCGTGCAGGTTGGGTCGGTCGAAGGGGACGTCGTAGATACCTCGGAGCTGCTCGCGCAGCCAGCGGGCGTTCAACACGGCGCCTTCGGCCACCCGCCGCAGGCCGTCGCCACCGTTCAGCAAAATGTAGGTGTAGGCCCGGGCCAGGGCCAGGGCATTGCCGTGCCAGGAGTGGACCCGGCCGATCGAGCGGGCCGGCGTGGCCCAGCCGAAACTGCCGTCGTCCCGGCGGGCCGGGAGGGGGCCGGGCAGGAACTCGGCCAGCCGGGCTGACACCGCCACCGGGCCCGCCCCGGGGCCGCCCCCGCCATGAGGGACGGCGAAGGTCTTGTGCAGGTTGAGGTGCACGATGTCGAAGCCCATGTCCCCGGGGCGGGTGACGCCGAGGATGGCGTTCAGGTTGGCGCCGTCGTAGTACAGGAGCCCGCCGGCCTCATGGACCGCACCGGCGATGGCAACGATGTCCTCTTCGAACAGGCCGAGGGTGTTGGGATTGGTCAGCATGATCCCGGCCACGTCGTCGTCGAGGCGCTGGCGCAGCCTGTCGAGGTCAAGAAGGCCCCGGGCGTCGGTAGGAACGGTGACGGTTTGGTAGCCGCCCAGGGTGACCGACGCCGGGTTGGTGCCGTGGGCCGAGTCAGGGATCAGCACCTTGTGGCGGTTGTCGTCTCGCGCCTGATGCCAGGCTCGCATCAGCAGAAGGCCGGTGAGCTCTCCCGCCGCCCCTGCGGGCGGCTGGAGGGTCACGGCGCGCATCCCCGTTATCTGGCACAAGATCTCTCCCAGGTGCCAGAGCAATTCCAGCCAGCCCTGGGCCAGTGTGGCCGGTGTCGCCGGGTGGATGGCGGTGAGGCCCGGGAGAGCAGCCGCCTCGTCGCAGGCCTTGGGGTTGTACTTCATGGTGCACGATCCGAGTGGGTACGCGCCCAGGTCGACGGAGTACTGCCGGTGCGAGAGCCGGGTCATGTGACCGACCAGGTCCCGCTCGGAAACCTCGGGCAAGACCAACGGGTCGGGGCGCAAGTAGGCCTCGGGAGCCAGTTCTTCACACGACCACTCCGGCACGTCGGTCGCGGGAAACGACCAGGCCCGACGGCCGGGCACTGAAAGCTCGAACACAGTGGGTTCCTCGTCTCGGCCCATCAACGGCGCCGAACGGCTGCGACCTCCTGGGGCGGCGGCCGGCGCGGGAGCATCGGGACGCGGGGCGCCGTTTCCGCCCGGGGCGGCGCTCATCCGAGTGCCTTTTCCACGGCGGCGGCATAGGCGTCGATTTGGGTGCGAGTCCGGCGCTCCGTGGCGGCGACAAGCAACCCGTCGCCACCGCCGTCGGGGCCGGTGACGACCCCGGACGAGAGCCCCACCGGAACCCCCGCCAGGAACCCCTCCTCGGCTACTCGTTCAACGACCGTGGTTGGGTCGACCGGGAGCCGGATCGCGAACTCGCGCAAGGTGGGCGCCCCGGCGAACGGCTCCACGCCCGGGATGGCGAGCAGCGCCTCCCGGGTGTACCGAGTCGCCCGGGCGCAGCGCAGCGCCAGCTCTCGCAGCCCGCCGGTGCCCAACCAGGCCAGTTGGACCATGCAGCAGATCGCGATCAGGGTCTGGTTGGTGCACACGTTGGAGGACGCCTTCTCACGACGGATGTCTTGCTCCCGGGCCCGGAGCGTGGTGACGTAGGCCCGGCGGCCGGCGACGTCGACGGTCTCGCCCACCAGGCGGCCGGGGAGGCGGCGGAGCAGTTGCTGCCGGCAGGCGAACAAACCCAGATACGGGCCCCCGAAGGACAGCGGGGTGCCGAAGGCTTGGCCCTCACCAACCATTACGTCGGCGCCCAGATCGCCGGGGCTGCGAAGCATCCCGGCAGAGACCGGGTCGGCGGCGACGACTAGCAGGGCCTTGTGCCTCTGGGCGACGGCAGCAGCAGCCGCGAGGTCTTCCATGCATCCGAGGTAGTTCGGCGTCGCCAGGACGAGGGCGGCAGGGGCGTCGCCTTTTCCCACCTCGCCGGCCGGCCACGCCGTAGCCCCCTCGACCAGCGGCACGTCGGTTAGGACGTGGCCGCTGCCGGCCGCGACGGTCTGGAGGACGGCGCGCCAGTGCGGATGCAGGCCGCCGCTGACCCACACCGTCTCCCGCCGGGTGGCCGCCGCCGCCAGGTTGACCGCCTCCACGGTGGCAGCAGCGCCGTCGTACAGCGACGCGTTGGCGATCGGCAGGCCGGCCAGCCGGGCGACCAGGGTCTGGTACTCGAACAGGGCCTGGAGCACCCCCTGGGCAACCTCGGGCTGGTAGGGGGTGTAGGCGGTTACGAACTCCGAGCGGAACGGCAGCGCCCGGGTGACGGCGGGCACCGCGTGGTCGTAGGCACCGGCGCCGGCGAAGCAGATCAGGCCGGGATGGTTGCGTGCCGCCAGCTGGGCCACCGCGGTGAGGGCGTCGGCCTCGGCCAGCCCGTCGGCAATCGGGAGCCCCCCTGCCAGGCGCAGCGCCGCGGGGATGCAGTCAAACAGCTGGTCGAGTGAGTCGAGGCCGAGGGTGGCCAGCATGGCGGCCAGCTCCTCATCGGTGTGGGGAACGTAGTGGCCCATCATTTGCCTCGCTTGACGAAGGGAAGGGGCGTCACCGTGGCGCTGACCCGGCGAGCCCGAACCTCGATCTCCACCTTGAGGCCAGGGGCCAGGTCGGGGGGCAGCAACGCCAGGGCGATGCCGTGTTCGAGGACGGGTGAGAAGTTGCCGCTGGTCACCGTGCCCGCCGCCTTGCCGTCGACGAACACCGGGTTGCCCTCCCGGGGGGGTTGGCGGCCTGGGGTCGATAGGCCGGCCAGCCGGCGGGCGACGCCGCGCTCCCGTTCGGCCTGGAGGGAGGCCTTGCCGAGGAAGCCGGTGGGTTTGTTCCAGGCCACGACCCAACCGAGCCCGGCTTGGAGGGGAGTGATACCCGGGCCCAGCTCGTGGCCGTGGAGCGGGAGCGCCGCCTCCAAGCGGATGGTGTCCCGGGCGCCGAGGCCCGCCGGCTGGACGCC
>JBOGGN010000046.1:0-11710 GCA_050744165.1 Acidimicrobiales bacterium
CCCCGATGAGGACCGGGTTGTTCTTCGTCCTGCGGGAGAGAACCTGCATGACCCGCTCTATCTCGCGCTCGCGCCCGATGACCGGGTCGAGCTTGCGTTCTCGGGCCAGCTGGGTCAGGTTGCGGCCGAACTGGTCAAGGACCGGGGAGCCAGTCGGGGCCTCCTGGCTGCTGCTGCTACCGCTGCCACTCGGGGCGCCTTCCTTGGGGTTGTTGTAGCCGGAGAGCAACTGGATGACCTGCTGGCGGACCCGCGAGAGATCGGCGCCCAGGTTGACCAGCACCTGGGCCGCCACGCCCTCGCCTTCGCGCACGAGGCCGAGCAGCATGTGTTCGGTGCCGATGTAGTTGTGACCGAGCTGCAGCGCCTCGCGAAGGGACAGCTCCAGGACCTTCTTGGCCCGAGGCGTGAACGGCGGCGAGCCCGCGGTTGAAGAACCCGCTGGCCCGATGGTCTCCTCGACCTTCTCGCGTACTGCTTCAAGGCTGATCCCGAGCGATTCCAGGGCCTTGGCGGCCACGCCCTCACCCTCGTGGATCAGACCCAGGAGGATGTGCTCGGTGCCGATGAAGTTGTGGTTCAGCAGGCGAGCTTCCTCCTGGGCAAGAACCAGGACTCGCCGTGCTCGGTCTGTAAATCGTTCAAACAACTTGCCGCCTCCTAAGCGGTCACCCTGGTCAAGTCTACCCGGGCACCCTTCGTTTGCCGCATCCCCCGAGATGGGGGATCCGTTCGTGGCGGGTCGCCACCCGGCCACCTTGAGGTGGTGGTCAGGTGGCCATCCGACATATCGTCCGGCCTGTCCGATTTGGGCATAAGCTCTCGCTGACACCCGGCAACTTCAGCTACTGCCGCTTCGTGTCGTAACGTCCTCGGATACATGAACCTGTTCCAGCACCCGAGTCTTCCCGGACTCGATGAGCACCTGGACCGTGTCGAGGTCGCGCTCACGCGTTCGGTCGGCACCAACGACCCCCTGCTGGCAGACATCGCCGCCCACCTGATTGACGCCGGCGGCAAACGCCTGCGGCCCAGCCTGGCGGTCATGTCCTCTCTGGCGGCGGGTTCGTCGGTCGGGCGCGAGGGCGTCGCCGAGGAGACCGTGCAGGGCGCGGTGGCCGTCGAACTGGTCCACCTGGGCTCTTTGTACCACGACGACGTCATCGATGAGGCACCTACCCGCAGAGGCGTGGATTCAGTGAACGCCCGGTGGGGCAACCTGCTGGCGATCGTGGCCGGGGACTTCCTCCTGGCCCGGGCGTCGGAGATCGCAGCCTCGCTTGGGACCGAGGTGTCGGGCCTTTTGGCCCGCACCATCGGTCGGCTGTGCGAGGGCGAGGTCAGCGAGATCCAGTACGCATACAACGCCCGGCGACCTGAGGAGGCGTACCTCACGGCCATCGCCGGCAAGACGGCCTCGTTGATGTCGACCTCGTGCCGGGTCGGCGGCATCACCTCCGATGCCCCGCGGGAGCAGATCGAGGCCCTTACGACGTTCGGCCGGGCCTTCGGGATGACGTTCCAGATCTGGGACGACATACTCGATGTCATCGGCATCGAGACCACGCTGGGCAAGCCTGCGGGCCACGATTTGGTCGAAGGGGTGTACACCCTTCCGGTAATTCGAGCCCTGCGGGCCCCGTCGATCGGCGACGAGCTGGCGGACCTGCTCGGGCGGCGCCTCGACACACCGTCGCGGGACAAAGTCCGCGACATGGTCCGGGCCACCGACGGGATCCTCGAAGCGGCGCTGGTGGCCCGGCGGTTTGCCGACGAGGCTGAGGCGGCGCTCGAAGGGTTCGGAGACTCCCCGTGCGTTCGCTCCCTCGCGGGGCTGGGGCACCGGCTGCTCGACAGCCTCGAGCTGGCCTAGGTCCCTGCCCGCGCCCGGCTTGGACGCGCCTGGGCGGGCGTCGGCTTGGGCCGCGGCTCCGGCTTGGGCCGCGGCTTCGGCCGCCGGCGGGGGTGCGGCGCGCGTCTCGTGTCGATTTTTGGCTCTGGGCACCGCTGAGTGCGTCTGGTGTCAATTTTTCGACTCTGGGCACCGTTGACTGCGTCTGGTGTCGATTTTTGGCTCTGGGCACCGCTGACTGCGGATTTCCGTCGAAAGTGGCACCAAGAGCCACAGATTGACACAAGAGTCTGCCCGGTCGACACAAGAGTCTGCCCGGCTGCTCGAGACCCAAAAGTCGGCCCGGCCGCTCCAGACCCAAAAGTCCGGCCGGCCCTCCGACCCAGAATCGTCCCGGTCGACACAAGAGTCGGCCCGGCCGCTCCAGACCCAGAGTGTGCCGGGGGCGCAGCGCTACGTCGTGCCCTCCGGGCGCAAGGTCGGGAACAGGATCACGTCGCGGATGGCGTCGCTGCCGCTGAGCAACATCACCAGGCGGTCGATGCCCAAGCCGAGGCCAGCGGTGGGCGGCAGCCCGTACTCCAGGGCCCGGATGTAGTCGTCGTCGACCGCCATGGCCTCCTCGTCACCGAGCGCCCGTGCCCGTGCCTGGTCCTCGAACCGGGCTCGCTGCTCGGCGGGGTCGATGAGCTCGCTGAAGGCGTTGACCAGCTCCCGACCAGCCAGGATGGCCTCAAACCGCTCGACCAATCCGGGCTGTGAGCGGTGGTCTCGCGAGAGCGGGGAGACCTCCTTCGGGTAGTCCATCACGAACACCGGTCCCCAGAGGGCCGCCTCGGTGGTCTTCTCGTAGATCTCCAGGATGACCTTGCCCGGGCCCCAGTCCGCCTCCACTGGTACTTCGAGACGGGCGGCGACCTGGCGCAAGTCCCCAACCGGCATCGTCACGTCGACATCGACACGCGCATGCTGCGCGATCAGCTCGACCATGGTGGTCCGCTGCCATGGCGGCGCCAGATCCAGCTGGCGGTCGCCGAAGGTGAGGGTGGTCGTGCCGAGAAGCGTCGACGCCAGCCACGACACCAGCTCCTCGGTAAGGGCCATCAGGTCGCGGTAGTCGGCGTAGGCCTGGTACAGCTCCAGCATCGTGAACTCGGGGTTGTGCCGGGTCGATAGTCCCTCGTTGCGGAAGACGCGCCCCAGCTCGAAAACCCGCTCGAAGCCCCCGACGACCAACCGCTTCAGGTACAGCTCGGGCGCGATCCGCAGGAACAGGTCCATGTCCAGGGCGTTGTGATGGGTGACGAACGGCTTGGCGTGGGCGCCGCCCGGGATCGGGTGGAAGATGGGCGTCTCCACCTCGACGAATCCTCGTTCGTCCAGCCATCGCCGGATCAGCGTCACCATCCGGCTCCGCAAGAGCAGGGTGGTCCGCGACTCGGGGTTGGCCCACAGGTCGGCGTAGCGCTGGCGGTACCGAAGGTCGATGTCGGTGATGCCCTTCCACTTGTCGCCGAAACCGCGCTGGGTCTCGGCCAAGAGCACCCAGGACCGAACCTTGACCGACAGCTCGCCGGTCCTGGTGGCCACCACCTCGCCGCTGGCGCCGATCCAGTCGCCCAGGGCCAGCTTCTTGAACCCGTCGAAGTCCTCGGTCCACTCGGCGCCGCAGAACAGCTGGATCGTCCCCGTCCAGTCGGTCAGCTGGCCGAAGGCGAGCTTGCCCTGGCCGCGGCGCAGCATGAGGCGCCCGGCGATGGTGACCTCGTCGCCGGTCTCTCCGTCCGGGGCCACCTCTGTGTGGCGGGCGCGGACGGTGGCCACGGAGTCGGAGGGCTCGAAGCGGTATGGGACGTCGGACACTCGCTGGATGCTGCCCGACGGGGCGACCCTCCCGCCACCGCATTGGCATTGGTCGCCGGCAAGTGCGATCGGTCCGGGCGGGCGGGCGGTGGCGCGGACCGACCGAGCCTTAGGCCAAGTTGCGCTGGAAAATGATCCGCAGCCCGTTCAGCGTCAGCCACGGTTCGTGGTGGTCGATGCAGCTCGTCAGCGGCGCGATCAGCCCCGCGAGACCCCCCGTGGCGACAACGGTCGACGCCCCCAACTCCTCCTCGAACCGGGCGCAGAGGCCGTCCACCTGCCCCGCGAACCCGTAGAGGGCCCCGGACTGGATGGCCTCGACGGTGTTCTTTCCGATCACATTCCGGGGCTCCACCAGTTCCACCCGCCGAAGTGCGGCGGCGCGGGCAAAGAGGGCGTCCAGCGATATTTCGATCCCGGGAACAATGGCCCCGCCGAGGTATTCACCCTTGGCCGAAATGGCCTCCACCGTGGTCGCTGTCCCGAAATCGACCACGATCGTGGGCCCCCCGAATTGCTCAAAGGCAGCCACCGCGTCGGCAATCCGGTCGGCGCCAACCTCCTTCGGATTGTCGTACAGAATCGGCATGCCGGTACGAATCCCAGGCTCGACAATCACCGTTTTGACCGGCAACCAGCGCTCGGTCATCTCCCGCAACGCCGCCGTCGTCCGCGGCACCACCGACGCCACCGCAATCCCGTCGACCGCCTCTTCGACGTCGAAACCCTGCAGGTCGAGCAGCTGGGAGATGATCATCGCCATCTCGTCCGATGTCCGCTCGACGTGGCTCGAGATACGCCAGTGGTGGACCAGCGCCGAGGCCACGCTCCGCGACCCGTTCCCGTTGGACCCCGGCCCCGGGTCGGCGAACATCCCGATGACGGTCTGGGTGTTGCCAACGTCGATTGCCAAGAGCACGTCGGGTCCTCTCAGCTGCCCTGCACGCGGACATCGAGGCCGATGTCCAACACGGGCGCCGAATGGGTGAGGGCGCCCACCGAGATGAAAGCCGCCCCGGCGGCGACGTAGGCAGCGACGGTGTCCAAGGTCACGCCCCCCGAAACCTCGACGGGACAGCGGCCGGCCACCACTTCCACCGCGGTGGCCACTTCAGTCGGGGTCATGTTGTCGACCAGGACCATGTCGGCGCCCGCCTCGACCGCCTCGGTGACCTGTTCGAGGGTGTCACACTCCACCTCCACCACCTGCCCCGGCCAGCGGTGCCGGGCCCGGGCCAGGGCGTCGCCAACCGGCAGGAGCGCCAGGTGGTTGTCCTTGATCAAGATGGCGTCGGACAGCGAGCCCCGGTGATTGGCCCCGCCGCCGGCGCGCACCGCCGCCTTCTCCAGCGCCCGCAGGCCCGGCGTGGTCTTGCGGGTATCGCGAATACGGGCCTTGCCCTGGGCCGCTCGTACGTAGGCACGGGTCAAGGTAGCCACGCCCGACAGGCGTCCGAGCAGGTTGAGCGCCGTGCGCTCGGCCGTCAGGATCGACGCCAGGCGGCCCTCCACGGTGGCGACCACCTGGCCGGGGTGGACCTCGATCCCGTCGGCCGCCTGCCACGTCACGGCCACTGCCCGGTCGACGGCGGCGAAGGTCTCGATCACACACAGGCGGCCGGCCACGACTCCTGCCCGCCGGGCCACGAAGTCGGCCCGGGCGGTGGCGTCATCGGGCAGCAGGCTGGCCGTCAGGTCCCCGAGCGGCCCCAGGTCCTCGGCCAACGCCCGGCGCACGACGGCCCGCACCGCCGTCACCGGTGGATCCACCCAGGTCATGGCATCCGGAGGACGAAACGGTGGGAAAATTCCGCCCTCCTCTCACGGAAGTCGGTGCGGACGTGGGCACCCCGGGTTTCCTCCCGGGCGGCGGCGGCGTGCACCAGCGCGTGGCCAATGACGAGCAGGTTCCGCAGCTCCGGCGCATCAAATCCGCCTCCCGCCACAGGTTGTTGCCAAATCACGGCGTCAGAGCGCGGTGATTTGGCATCGAAGCCGGCGGCGGACCACAGATCGGTGGCTACCTGGGCGGTGTCGGCCAATGATGCCGCGCTGCGCAGCGCCCCGGCGCCGGCGGTCATGGCGCGCTGGAGCCGTTCGCGCAACTTGGTCACGTCAGCGCCGACTGGTGCGGTACCAACCGAAGGCAGCGGTTCGATTGGGAGTGCCTCGGCCCAGATAACGCCCGGCTGCGGCCCGTCCAGCAGGAGGGGACGCATGGCGCCGGTGGCGTGGGGCCCCCTTTTTCCCACCTCTATGGCTTCGACCACCCTGGGTGCCCACACCATGCCCTCCAACAGAGAGTTCGAGGCCAGCCGGTTGGCGCCGTGGACGCCGGTGCAGGCCACCTCGCCGCAGGCCCACAACCCGGGCAGGGTGGTGGCCCCGTCAAGGTCGGTGACGATGCCTCCGGACAGGTAGTGGGCTGCGGGGGCGATCGGGAGCCACTCGGTGGTCGGGTCGAGACCGGCCCGGCGCACGGTGGCGGCGATCGTCGGGAACCGCTCGTCGAACGCGTCCAGGCCGGTGGCATCGAGCCACAGGTGGTCGACGCCCTGCTCCAACATGCGGGCCACCATTGCCCGGCTGACGAGGTCCCGGGGCAGAAGCTCGTCGACGAAGCGCTCGCCCTGGGCGTCGCGAATGAGGGCGCCGTGGCCCCGCAGCGCCTCGGAGAGGAGGGGCCGGGGCATCGCGTGGTGGTGCAGCGCCGTGGGGTGGAACTGCATGAACTCGACGTCGGCCACCGGCACCCCGGCCAACAGCGCCATGGCCAGGCCGTCGCCGGTCGACTGGCGCGGGTTGGTGGTGACGCCGAACAGCTGGCCGGCACCTCCAGTCGCCAGCAGTGTGTGGGCCGCACGGACCTCGTGGGCGGTTCCGTCCGGGGCCAGGGCGACGACGCCGCGGCAGGCACCGTCCTCGACGATGAGCTGGAGTGCGAACCAGTTCTCGAGGACGGCCGCCGCCGTCCGGCGCACTGCGGCCACCAGGGCCCGCTCGATCTAGGCGCCCGTCGCGGCGCCGCCGGCGTGAACGACCCGGGCCATGGAGTGACCACCTTCGCGAGCCAAGAGCAGGGTGCCGCCGTCGTCGCGATCGAAGACGGCGCCGAGGGCGATGAGCTCGTTGACCCGGGCCGGGCCTTCATCGACGAGCATCCGCACCGCGTCGCGGTCGCACAGGCCAGCCCCGGCCTTGAGGGTGTCCGCCATATGGAGGTCGGTCGAGTCCTCGTCCTCGCTCAGCACCGCCGCCACCCCGCCTTGGGCCCAGCGGGTGGCCGACTGGACCAGCTCCGCCTTGGACAGGACGCCAATCCGCATCCCCGCGGGGCTGGCCGCGGCCCGGACGGCGGCGCTCAGGCCCGCGACGCCGCTGCCGAGGACCAGCAGGTCGAGGTCGAGGTCCGAGACGGCGTCCGGGCGGCGGGTCCGGGCGCTGTCGCTGTCGCTGTCGCTGTCGCTGTCGCTGGCAGGCGTGGCCACGGCGGGCGGTTCAGTGATCGGCCAGGACCGGAAGCGGGTGGTTGCCGGCGTCGACGTGGACGATCAGGGGTTGGAAACCTTCGAGTTCGGCTTCCTCGTAGTCGCCGTAGGTGATGACGATCACCTTGTCGCCCGGCTGCACCAAGCGGGCGGCGGCGCCGTTGAGGCACACCTGGCCGGCACCGCCGGCGATGGCGTAGGTCTCGAAACGGGCGCCGTTGTCGATGTCGAGGACCACGACCTGTTCCCACTCCCGGATGTCGGCCAGGGCCATGAGCGTGGTGTCGAGGCTGATGGAGCCGACATAGTTGAGGTTGGCGTCGGTTACTTGGGCCCGGTGGATCTTGGATTTCATCATGCGGCGTCGCATCAGCGGGGTTCCTCCAGGGGCAAGTCCATGGGCGCGGGCAGGGGAAGGGGCAAGGCCAGGTTGTCGATCAGGCGGGCCCGTCCCAGGCGGGCCGCGATCACCAGCCGGGCGTCTCGGTCGATGGTCGTCAAGGGCGTGAAATCGTTGGGGTCGACCACCTCGGCGTAGTCGAGCTGGAAGGCCGGCTTGGCAGCGATAGTGGCCTTCATGGCGGCGCGAACCTCATTGGCGTCGACGCCCGGTATCCGCCCGCTCGCCGCCAGCCCGTCGAGCAGTGCCTGGTACAGGGTGGGAGCGATGGTTCGTTCCTCGGCCGTCAGGTAGGCGTTGCGGCTCGACAACGCCAGCCCGTCCACCGCCCGGACTGTTGGGCACCCGATGATCTCGGCAGGAAGGGAAAGGTCCTCGGTGAGCCGCTGGATGACCACCAGCTGCTGGAAGTCCTTCTCGCCGAAATACGCCCGGCAGGGCCCGGCCAGCGACAGCAGTTTGGCGACGATGGTCGCCACCCCTTGGAAATGTCCGGGCCGAAATGCGCCCTCCAGCACTTGGTCCAGCCCGGCGACGGTGACGACGGTGGCCGGAGGCGCCGGAAACATCTCCCGCTGGGATGGCGCGAACAGGAACCTCACCCCAGCCGCCTCGACCTGCGCCCCGTCGCCGTCGAGGTCTCGGGGGTAGCTCGACAGGTCTTCATGGGCGCCGAACTGGAGCGGGTTCACGAACAAGGTGGCGGCCACGACGTCGCACTCCGCGACCGCGCGACGCATGAGCGAGGTGTGCCCGGCGTGCAGGGCGCCCATGGTGGGTACCAGCCCGACCCGCCGCCCCGACCCACGCTCGGCGTCGAGCACCTTGCGGAACATCTCCCGCCGGTCGACGATCGTCAGCGACACCGGGCCTCCCGGCGTTGTGCCGCCGCGGTCGCGCGCCAAGACGCGGCGAAAGGCCCAGGTTGAAGGTAACGATCGTGCAAGGCGACCCTCGCTAACGTTCCGACCCCACTGGCGTGGGTGCCGTTCGTTGTGACTACAGCCTACCCGCGTAGCGCACGCCCGAGCCGGCCCCGTCCGGGCGCCGGTCGCCGACCAAGTCGGGCGCCAGATCGGCGAGAGGGATGATGACAAATGGTCGGTCCCACATCCGGGGATGGGGCACGGTCAGGTCGGTGTCGTTGACGAACTGGTCGCCGACGAGCAATACGTCGACATCCAAGGTGCGCGGGCCCCAACGGGCGGTACGCACCCGGCCCGCCTTCTCCTCGGCGGCCTGCGCAGTCCGCAAGAGTTGGCGGGGGGAACGGTCGGTCGACAGTTCCACCACGCAGTTCAAGTACGGACCCTGGCCTGGAGGCCCGATGGGATCCGACTCGTATACCGGCGAGATCCGGATCAGGTCAGGCATCTCTACGACCGCGGTTCGGAGGTACTGCCAGCGGTCGCCGAGGTTGGAGCCCAGGCCGAGGAAAGCCCGTACCGTCATACTCCCCCGCCCTCGCCCATTTGGCGCCGGATTATTCAACAACGACCGGGTGAACGGCAAAATTCGGCAGCTTTACGGGCGGATGACCTGCACCCCGGCCGACTCCATGTGCACCGGCACCGGCGGCCGAAGCTTGCGTATGGTCACCGTCACTGAGGTCGCTCGAGGCCCAGCCATCGACAGCACGCGATCGGCCACCCTTTGGGCGAGGCGTTCCATCAGTGCCACGGAGGGACCCTCGACCTCGCCAACTACGGCCTCGGCGACGGCACCGTAGTCAACTGTTTCTTCCAGTTGGTCGCTCTGGCCCGCGGCGCGGAGATCGGCCACCAGGTCGATGTCGATGGAGAACGGCTGGGGGCGCTTCTGTTCTTCGGGGAGGACGCCGTGGGTTCCGAGGGCCCGAATCCCCCGTAGTTCGATGCGGTCAGCCGGGTGGGGGTTCATCGGCAACGGCGACAGGTTTGCCCGCGGACACACCGACGGGGGAGGCAAAACCGGCACCCAGCGAGTCCGGAGCCGGCGGCAGCGGGTCCGGAGCCGGCGGCGGCGGCGGCGAGTCGGGAGCCGGCGGCAGTTGCGGGTCGGGAGCACCGTCGTGGTCGGTGCCAGCAACGACCCCTCCCGCGGTGGGCATCGCCACGGCCCCCTGTTCATCGTCGCCGCGGTCGGGGACGTGGGCGACATCGCTCGCCGGGGGCTCGACACCCGCAGGCTCCTCGGGCGGCACATCTGTGTCGCCGGCATTCGTTGTACCGGCGTCCGACCCGTTCGACGCCGCGTCCGCCGACGCGCCGTCTGGCGACCCGCTAGCGCCGGGCCCCGGTCCGCCCGTCGTGGACCCGCGAGCGCCGAGCCCCGGTCCGCCTGTGGCGGACCCGCTGTCGGCGGCGGTCGATTCGCTAGCGCCGGGCCCCGTTCCGCCCGTGGTGGCGCCGCTGTCGGCGGCGGTCGATCCAACCGTGCTCCACCCGCCGGTCGTGGCCGCGCCAGAGCCACCCGTCGTGCCCGCGCTCGACCCACTGACTGCGCTGCCGGCACCCCCGCCATGGCTCCGGGACCCCACGACCGCCCGAGAGGGGCGCGGCACCGACACCGTTGCCCGGGTGCGAACGCCCGCCGGCATGGGGCTGCCCCCCGCCCCCGCCAGCTTCGGCGCCATGGCCACCAACTCCCGCCCGGCGGGCCCCATCTGCCGCTGCAGGATCCGTTCCACGACGGTGATGGCCTGGGGGCCGGCCGGCACTAAACCCGACCACCGCAGGTAGCCGCACAGCACGCCCATCAGGCGATCGTTCAGCTCCTCCTGGTGGACGAGGAGCCGCTCTCCTTTGGCCATCCACTCTCGCCATTGGCCGTAGATGTCGGGCAGCACTTGCTCGGGATCGTCGTGGGCGCCGAAGGGGATGTGGGCCCACGCCAGGTCGAGCTCGTCATAGGCGTACAGGTTGTGCGGCGACGGCAGCAGCGACACGACCCGAGTGAACCCCTCGCCCCGCAGCCACAGGATTTCCTCCTGGCGCCGGACCCGGCGATGGTTGCGGGCGTAGCCACCCGGCCGCTCGCTCACGGCCAGCTTGTCTTTGATGATCCACGCGAAGAACCGGGGGGGAATTCCCTTGGCCCACTTGCCTTTTACCACCCTCGGGCCTTCACGCAGCCACCGTGTGGCCGACGAGGCGGGCCGCTTGGACCGTGGCCGCCACGTCGTGGACGCGCACCATGGCCGCCCCGTGCACCATGCACCACACTGCGGCCGCCAGCGAGCCCGCCAAACGCTGATCGACCGGGGCCGGAGGCAGGCCCGGACCCGCCGCCAGGCGGCCGAGGAACGACTTGCGGCTGGTCCCGACGAGCACCGGCCACCCGAGGTCCACCAGTTCGTCGAGGTGGCGCAACAGCTGCAGGTTGTGCGCCATGGTCTTTCCGAAGCCAATCCCGGGATCGAGCCAGATCTCTTTCACCCCCGCCTGGGCCGCGCGGACCCCGGCATCACCCAGGAATTGCCGGACCTCGCCCACCACGTCGGTGTACCGAGGTGATAGCTGCATGGTCGCCGGTTCGCCCTGCATATGCATGGCCACCCACCCGACACCGCAGGTGGCGGCCACCGGCGCCAGTGTCGCCGAAACGTCATTGATCAACGTCGCCCCGGCCGCCACCGCCGCCTCGGCGACCCCCGGCTTGCGGGTGTCGATGGAGACCCGGATGTGGGGCGCCAGCGCCGCCACCACCGGAAGCACCCGGCGGCGTTCCTCGGCGTCGTCGACCGGGGCGGCGCCGGGTCGCGTCGACTCACCGCCGACATCGATGACGTCGGCCCCCTCAGCGATCATCTCCTGACCTCGCCGGACGGCGGCCTCCTGGTCGAACCACCGGCCACCGTCATAAAACGAGTCGGGCGTCACGTTGAGGACCCCCATTACCAGCACCACGGCCCGAGGCTACCCGGGGGACAACCGGCCAGGCGGGCCCTACCGCACTATTCGCGGGGAAAAAGCGCAGCCCACACCCGATGTACCTCTCACCGAACGGCCTCGCCCGGCGCGGTGCCCGGGCCCCCGCCCGCCCGACCCTCACCAGCAGTCGCCGTCCGCCGCCGGGGGGGCTCCTTGGCCGCGTTCGGTGAACCTGGCCGCGTTCGGTGAACTTGGC
>JBOGGN010000047.1:0-4315 GCA_050744165.1 Acidimicrobiales bacterium
AACCGCCAGGATCTCGATCTCCAGCCACCGGGCCAGCTTGGCCTCGTCGGTCCATACCGCCGCCATGGCCGGCATCGAGTACCGCGGGATCACCCGCATGCTCCTGCACTTGAGCTAACACCGTTAACACAAATGCAGGGCGTCCCAACGCCCTGGACTTGTATTAGGGACGTTAACTTAGCATTGATCACGTAGCCTCCCAGGCCTGCCGGTAGGCCACTAGCTGGGCGGCCAGGGCGGAGTCGGCCAGGGCCAGGATCTCCACTGCCAGCAGGGCGGCGTTGGCAGCGCCGTCAATGGCGACGGTGGCCACCGGAACCCCGCGGGGCATCTGCACGATGGCGTACAGAGCATCGACGCCCGCCAGGGCGCTGCCCGACAATGGCACGCCGATCACCGGCAGGGTGGTGTGGGCTGCCACCACCCCGGGCAAGGCGGCCGCCATCCCGGCGCCACAGATGAGCACGCCGTAGCCCTCGTCCCGGGCGGCGCGGGCGAAGGAGGCGACCGCGCTCGGCGTCCGGTGGGCCGACAGCACGTGCTCGGTGGCCTCGATCCCGAAGCCGGCGAGCGTCTCGGTCGCCTTGGCCATCTTGGGCTGATCGCTCGTCGAGCCCATCAGGATCCCCACCTTCACGACGCCACCTCCTGGCTCGGGCGACCAGCCGTTCTTCCGACGTGGTAGCCAGAGGCAGCCTGGGCGGCGATGTCGTCGCGGCGCTGGCAGCCGGGCCAGCGGATGCGATCGGCGGCCCCGTAGGCGCGGTCTCGGGCCTCAAGAATGGTGGCCCCCAGGCCGGTGACGGCAAGCACCCGCCCGCCGGCGGTCGTCAGGTGCTCGCCGCGTTCGGCGACGGCAGCAGCAAACAGTTCCACGTCATCCATACTTGCCGCTTCGTACACCCCGTCGATGACATCCCCGGTACGGGGCGCCGCCGGGTAGCCCGGAGCGGCCAGCACCACGCACACTGCCGTCTCGGGGCCGAATGACGGCGCCGAGCGCAGCCGGCCCCCGGCCGCGGCCGCCAAGTCGCTGAGGACGTCGCCTTGCCACCGGGGCAGGATCACTTGGGCCTCGGGGTCACCGAAGCGGACATTGAACTCCAGCACCTTGGGACCGTCGGCGGTGAGCATGATCCCGGCGTAGAGCACCCCCCGGTAGTCGATGCCCCGGTCGGCGAGGGCAGCCAGGGTGGGCAGTACCGCTCGGTCCATCACGGCTCCGACCAGATCCGATCCTGCGCCGGGCACTGGTGAGAACGACCCCATCCCCCCGGTGTTCGGACCATGGTCGCCCTCCGCCAACCGCTTGAAGTCCTGCGCCGCGGCGAGGGGGACCGCGTCGCTGCCGTCGCACAGCGCCATCACCGACAGCTCGTCCCCGGTGAGCCCCTCCTCGAGCACCACCCGCCGGCCGGCATCGCCAAAAGCTGCCCCCGAGAGCTTGGCTCGCACGTCGTCGGCAGCCTCAGCGAAGGACTCGGTGACGAGGACCCCCTTGCCCGCCGCCAGCCCGTCGGTCTTGACCACGAAGGGGCCGCCCGGAAGCGATCGCAGGAAGGCCAAGGCCGGGCCTTCGTCCGTGAAGGTGCCGTGGGCGGCGGTGGGCACGGCCGCCTCCACCAGCAACTGCTTCATCCATGCCTTGGAGCCCTCGACCCGAGCCCCGTCAGCGCCAGGTCCGAGCACCACTCGTCCCCGGGCCCGCAACCGATCGGCCAACCCGGCGACGAGGGGCACCTCGGGGCCGATCACGAACAGGTCGGCGTCGATCTCCTCGGGGGGGGCCGGCGAGCAGACCAGCTGCGGATGCAGGCGGGCCATACCCGGATTGCCGGGCGCCACCACCACGGCGGCGTCCCGAGACAGCGCCACCGCTAAGGCATGCTCGCGGGCCCCCGACCCGACGACGCAGACCGTCGTCACGGCGCGCTACCCAAGGCGGACCAGTTGCTCACGACCCGGCCCGACGCCCACCAACCGGATGGGAACCCCGCATCGCTCGGCCAGGAACTGAAGGTAGTCCTTGGCCGCGGCCGGCAACTGGCCCAGTTCGGTGACGCCGGTCAGGTCGCATTCCCAGCCGGGAAGCTCCTCGTACACCGGGGTGACGTCGTGCAGGACGGACTGGTGGTAAGGGAGGTGCTCGTAGCGAACCCCGTCGAGGTCATAGGCGACGCACACCTGGAGGGTGGCGAACTCGTCCAGCACGTCCAGCTTGGTGATCGCCAGCTCGGACAGCGAGTTGAGCCGCACCGCGTGGCGGACCATGACGGCGTCGAACCAGCCGGGCCGGCGCCGCCGACCAGTGACGGTCCCGTACTCCTGACCGCGCTCGACCAGGCGGTCGCCGACGGGGCCAAGCTGCTCGGTGGGAAACGGCCCCGCGCCGACCCGGGTGCAGTATGCCTTGGCAATGCCGACCACCCGGTCGATGTGGCGGGGTCCGACGCCGGCACCGACGCACGCCCCCCCCGCCACCGGGTTAGACGAGGTGACGAAGGGGTAGGTGCCGTGGTCCAGGTCGAGGAAGGTGGCCTGGGCCCCTTCGAGCAGCACGCTCTGGCCCGCCTCGAGCGCATCGTGCACCACGCCGACGCAGTCGGCGATCATGGGGGCGAGGCGCGGGGCGTACTCCTCCAGGTAGCGGCCCGCCATCTCGTCGAGGGACAGGGGCAGGCGGTTGTAAACCTTCGCCAGGATCTGGTTCTTCTCCTTCAGCACCACCTCCAGCTTCTGGCGGAAGATTTTGGGGTCGAGCAGGTCCTGGACCCGCAGCCCGACGCGCGACGCCTTGTCGGCGTACGCCGGGCCAATACCCCGCTTGGTGGTGCCCAGCTTGTTGCGGCCCAGGTAGCGCTCGGTGATCGCGTCCAGCTCCTGGTGGTAGGGCATGATCAGGTGGGCGTTCCCCGACACCTTGAGGCGCGAGCAGTCGACCCCCCGGGCCGTCAGGGCGTCGATCTCCTCCAGCAGCACGCGCGGGTCGACCACGACCCCATTGCCGATGACCGGGGTGATGTAGGGGTACAGAACCCCGCTCGGGACCAGCTGAAGGGCGAAGGCCTCCCCGTCGACCACGATGCGGTGCCCGGCGTTGTGACCCCCCTGGTAGCGGACCACCAGGTGCATCTCCTTGGCCAGCAGGTCGGTGACCTTGCCTTTGCCCTCGTCGCCCCATTGGGTACCGACGATGACTGTGGCTGGCAACGTGTGCTCCTTGGAGGGGACTACGGCGTCGCGCTGAGCATACCCGGCCCGGGTCCAGGCCCGGCTAGGTGGTGCTGTCGGGCGTCTCCTCGTCGCCAGGCTTCTTGATCAGCCGGAAATAGTCGACCGCGTCCTTGACGGTGGGCTTCTTCTTGCGATCCTCTTTAGCTTCCGGCTGGGCCACGAGCTTCGACACCGAAGACGCCAGATCGGGGAACAGCGGCTGGCCCGGTGCCGGCCGGGTGAAGGTTATGGGCGACCCGTCGTCATCGCCGGCACCGGTGCTACGGAGCCGGGACCGGCGCCGGGCGCCGATGGCGGCGGCCCGCTCGGCCACGTCGCGCCGTCCTGTCGCCGTGGGCGGCCGCGTTGGGCCCTGGTCGCCAGGCACTTCGGGGTGGCGGGCGACCGGACCAGCCTCCGCTTGGGCTGCCATTGCGTCGCTCGGGCTCTCCTGCCGATGCCCGGCCGCTCCGTTGGCCATGACACCTTCATCGGCGGCTGCGCCCGCGGCGGCAGGAACTATTGCGGCGCTCGCTGGCTCCGCGGGCCCACCCACGGGAACCTCCGACTCCGGCGTCCGGCGGCGCCGTCGCGCGGCCCTGGCCTCCACCTTGGCTCGGTAGGACTCGGCACCCGCCTCCGAGGAAGTCACGGCCCCAACACGGCCGCCGCCGGCCGGGCCACCGCCGGACATGCCAATGTCCGACCGGCCACCGTCGTGGGCGCCGCCGCCGGACGGGCCACCGCCGGAGGGGCCACGGTCGGACGGACCACCGTCGTTGGGGCCACCGTCGTGGGGGCCCCGGTTGGATGGGCCTATGTCCGACCGGCCACCGTCGTTGGGGCCACCGTCGTGGGGGCCACGGTTGGATGCGCCAAGGTCCGCCCGGCCACCGTCGTGGGCGCCACCGTCGGACGGGCCACGGTCGGAGGGGCCACCGCCGGACGGGCCATCGCCGGACGGGCCACGGTCGGAGGGGCCACGGTCGGAGGGGCCACGGTTGGATGGGCCACTCCCGGACCGGTGACGCTCCGGGGCACGAGCACTGCTGGCGGAGATCGCCGGGCCCGCGTAGGCGTCGGCCGCCATCGAGGCCGTAGC